>CAJQKW010000020.1 GCA_905478975.1 uncultured Pseudomonadales bacterium
CACAGCCTTGGCAATCGCTTCGCCGCGATCACCAGGACCAGTCACCATCATTTCGTCATAGACAAAATCAGTGCCGTAAGCATGGCCCATCAGCTTGTTTGAACGGTGAATATTCTTGGTATTAATGCTCGCCATAACAAAGGGTGCAACCCAGCTCTGTAGCGCTTCATCAAATATCGGCTTATCGCCACGGGGTTGATCAGCTCCGACAAAACCTTCAGTCAGGGCAAAGGGATTGCGCAACACATTGATCAGCTCACGGTCTTTACCTGCCGCTGCCATAGTAGCGCGAAAGCTCGCCAGGGTGCCGCCAGAAAAAGTGCCCTTCATAGAACGCACGCGGCCTTTAGCGCGCGGTACCATAGCACCCAGCTGCTGCTCTGCTGTCTGTTGTAAAAACAACACACCTAGATCAAAGGGAACCGAATCAAAACCACAGGAGAAGACGATTCGAGCACCGCTGGCCTCAGCCGCTGCCGAGTGCGCTGCAATCATCTGATGCATCCAAGCGGGCTCACCGCAAAGGTCAACATAGTCAGTGCCGTGCTCAGCACAGGCCGCAACCAACTCATTGCCATACAGCTGGTAAGGGCCGACAGTGGTCAAAATAACCTTGCTGCTCAGTACCATTGCATTTAAAGAAGGCAGGTCAGCAGCATCGGCTACGATTAAAGGCACATCCGCAGAAATACCCATTTCATCGCGCACAGACTCAAGCTTGGCCTGACTGCGTCCCGCCATAGCCCACTTAATCTCACCATTGACACCGTATTGGTTGTTCAAATATTCCGCGACCAGCCGTCCAGTAAAACCTGTGGCACCGTAGACCACTACATCTAATTCTCTGTTACTCTGCATTGTTGTTATTCTCGTTTTGAAGTGAAAGGAAAGTTGCTCAGGGCAAAAGTATATCAGCCTAATGCACCTGGAAGGCTTTGAGAAAGTGACTGGCCAACCACCGCCATCAATAGCTCGAGAAAAATAACCAAAATTTAAACTGCAGCGGTCTAACAATAACAATTCAACTTGGGGAATACTATGTCAGTTACAAGCTATGAAGTACGCGGCGATATCGGAATCATCTGGATCAATAACCCACCGGTCAATGCCCTGTCACAGGCACTGCGCGACGGTATTTACGCCGCAGTCAACGCCGCACAGGACGACGCCACCAAGGCCTTAATACTGATCTGTCAGGGCCGCACCTTTATTGCTGGCGCCGATATCTCCGAATTCGACAAAGCCCCCACCGAGCCCTCGTTTAACCAGGTTCTCGAAACCATAGAGCAGTCATCCAAGCCTATGGTCGCCGCGATTCACGGCACTGCATTGGGCGGCGGATTAGAAACCGCCCTCGCCTGCCACTACCGCTGTGCCGTTAACAGTGCCATGGTTGGCCTGCCAGAAGTGAAACTAGGCCTGCTACCGGGCGCTGGCGGCACTCAACGTGTACCGCGCCTCACCGGTGTCGAAGCCGCCATCAAACTGATTACTAGCGGCAACCCGATCAAAGCCAAAGCCGCTGTCGGCTTAAACCTGATCGACCATATTATTGAAGGCAACGATCTGCTTGAGGGCGCACTGGCCTATGCTCACCAGCTGCTTGCGGATAATGCCCCGCTGCGTAAAGTGCGCGATATCAATATAGATCCCGCCTCTTTTGATCCCGCCATTTTCGACAACTCACGCAAGCAACTCAGCCATCGCGCCCGAGGCCAACTGGCACCCCAGCGTATTGTCGACTGCATTGAAGCCGCAGCCACAGAGTCTTTCGATAAAGGCTTGGCTACTGAAGGCCGCCTATTTATGGGTCTCAAAGACGGTAGCCAGTCAGCTGCGATGCGCCATATGTTTTTCGCCCAGCGGGAAGCCAACAAGATTAAAGGCATCGGCAAAGAGACTGCTAAGCGCCCGATAAAATCTGTCGCTATTATCGGCGGCGGCACCATGGGTGGCGGTATTGCCATGAACTTTGCCAATGTCGGCATTCCCGTGACCATGCTCGAAATCAATGATGAAGCCCTGCAGCGCGGCCTCGGTATAGTCGACAAAAACTATTCCATGACGGTTAAGAAAGGCAAGCTTAGCGAAGAGCAAAAGCAAGGCTGCCTAAGCCTGATTAGCGGCACCACCGATTATCAAGATCTGGCCAATGCCGATCTGGTGATTGAGGCGGTATTTGAAAATCTCGAGATCAAGCAGCAGGTGTTTGCCCAGTTGGATAAGGTCTGCAAGCCCGGTGCTATTTTGGCCAGCAACACTTCCTATCAGGATGTTAATGCCATAGCCGCGGTCACCAAGCGACCTGAAGATGTCATCGGCCTGCACTTTTTCAGCCCCGCCAATATTATGAAACTGTTGGAAATTGTCCGTGCCGACAAAACCTCTGACGAAGTGATTGCTACGGCCATGGCAGTGGCTAAAGCCATCGGCAAAGTCCCGGTTCTTTCAGGGGTCTGTTTTGGCTTTATCGGCAACCGTATGTTCAGCGAGTACGGTCGCGAAACCCAACTCTGCTTGATTGAAGGCGCCAGCGCCGAACAGATCGACCGGGTGATGGAAGAGTACGGCATGGCCATGGGCCCCTTGGCAGTGAGCGATCTTGCCGGTATTGATATTGGTTATAAGGTTCGTGAAGGCTTATCCGACGAAGAAAAAGGTGATCCACGGAGTTTCTGTGTTGCCGATGCTCTGGTGGACCAGGGTCGCTTGGGACAAAAAAGCGGTGCCGGTTTTTATCAATATGATCCCCAGACTCGCGCTCGTATCAGCGACCCTGAAGTCAGTGCCCTCATCGAAGCCAAGGCTGCTGAATATGGCGTTAAGCGCAGAGACTTCAGTGATGAAGAAATCCGCGATCGACTGCTGTTGCCGCTAATTAATGAAGGAGCAAAAATTCTTCAAGAAGGCATTGCCCAGCGCTCTGGCGATATAGATGTGGTCTATGTGTTTGGCTACGGCTTCCCGGTCTATCATGGCGGGCCCATGCAATATGCCGATCATCTGGGTCTGGATTCTGTGTATAAAAAGCTCAGTGCCCTGCATCGTGAGAGCGGCGAAGACTATTGGAAGCCAGCGGATTTGATCAAAACTCTGGCCGAAAGCGGCAGCAGTTTTGCCAAGTGGTCTCAGGGCTAGAGTTGCCGCACCGTACTTTACAATCTGTATTTACAGACTAGATCAACTGAGTCTGACAGAAATTTGTCAGACTCAGTTTCCTAGGCCTCTATACCACTAGCCCGCCAGACCCTCGATTGAAGGCCCATCGATTAAAGGCCCATCGATTAAAAGCCCCTCAATAAAAGACCGTTCACCACAAGCTTATTAAGCCGACCCCTGTTACCCGCAACCCTGATCACTGGTACAATCGCCGCCGCGGTAACCTGTCCGCCCATTTCGCGCGATCACAGGCCGAACTATCAATTAAAAGGACCTCTCTATGCGGATTCAGCTACTGCGCACTTTTGCCGCGCTTACCCTGCTGTTTGTAACCTCTATTTCCAGCGCTAGCTCTGCCAATACGGCCAGCCCCAAGACATTTGTCTTCAGCGCCATTCCCGATCAAGACGAAGCCAATCTGCAAGAGCGTTTTGACAAGGTTGCCGTCTATTTACAAGAGCAGTTGGGTATAAAAGTACGCTACATTCCGGTTAAGAGTTATTCCGCAGCGGTCACCGCCTTTCGCAATAATCAGGTTCAGCTAGCCTGGTTTGGTGGACTCTCCGGTGTTCAGGCACGACGCCTAGTGCCCGGCAGCCAAGCCATTGCCCAGGGCACAGAAGACCCGTTTTTCACCAGCTATATTATTGCCCACAGCAGCACTGGCCTAGAAGCCAGCGATAGCTTGCCAACAGCCATAACCGGCAAAACCTTTACCTTCGGCTCCAAAGGTTCAACCTCTGGACGACTGATGCCGGAACACTTTATTCGCGAAAACTTGGGTGACACCCCCAACAACCTATTTAGCAAGGTTGGCTACAGCGGCGACCACAGCCGCACTATTGCCCTAGTGCAATCCGGTGCCTACGAAGTTGGCGCAGTGAATTACAAAGTCTGGGACAAGCAATTAGCCGCAGGCAAAATTGACAGCGATAAAGTCAAAGTAATCTGGCGCACGCCGAGCTATCCCGACTACCAGTGGACTGTGCGCGGCGATGTGAATAACAGCTGGGGCCCAGATTTTCAGGCGCGCCTAACTGAGGCATTATTGGCTATGGACGATCCTGATCTGCTGGCCAGTTTTCCCCGCAGTGGCTTTATTGCCGCCGACAACAACCTCTATCAGCCGATTCTCGATACCGCGATTAGCGTCGGTATCATTGATGCAGGCAAGTAGGCGCCAGAGTTGAACCAGAGCACCAGCCAGCCAGCACCGCTGTTCCAGTTTAGCGACCAACGCCTGCAGTATCAGGGGCGTACGGTGCTAGACAATCTCTCCCTGAACATTGCCAGGGGCGAGCGTGTGGCACTGATCGGCGAGAGCGGTGCCGGCAAATCAACCGTGCTCAAGGCGCTGCGCGAGCAGTGTCCGGATCAGGTTGCCTGGTGTCCCCAGCAACCGGGTCTGGTGCCCATACTCAGTACCTTTCACAATATTTATATGGGCGCACTGGACTCACATTCACTGGCCTACAATCTGATTAATTTGATCAAACCCTTGCCCGGCGCGCTGAACATTGTTCAGCCAATCGCCAAGCAATTAGGGCTTGAACAACAACTGTTTAGCTCCACCGACAAGCTCTCTGGTGGCCAACAACAGCGCACCAGTATTGGCCGCGCACTGATTCAACAGCGGCCGATTTTCATCGGTGACGAGCCGGTGGCCAATGTCGATGAATATCAGGGCGAAGTGCTGCTGCAACTGATCTGCCAAGGCCATGAAACTGTGGTATTGGCACTGCATGATATTGCCCAAGCCCTGTCCACCTGTACGCGTATTATTGGTTTGCAAGACGGCGCTATTGTCCTCGACGCCCTCAGTGAGGAATTGCAGGCCAGTGATCTTGCCGGCCTCTATGGCGCCAGCTGATGGCGCTCTCAAGCCCTACGCCAAAGTCAGCCAATAGTTCGGCCGCCAGCTCAAATAACAGCTCCGCCAGCGCCCTGCGCAATATCAGTTTCTGGTTTGCCGTTTCAGCGCTGATCTGCCTGTTACTGGTGGATATCGATATCAGCACTGCCGATCCCTGGGCAGAACTGAGTCTGATGACTGCCGGTGCCCTAAGCCCCTCGGTCTGGTCCTGGCCCACATTGCTCAGCAGCCTGGCCAATACCTTTGCCTTTGCCCTTCAGGGTGTGACTCTCGCAGCCATCGCTGGCTTTACTCTAGCACTGGGTTACCGTTTTACTTTGGTGCGGGCATTCTGCGCGTTTATCCGCTCGATCCATGAACTGTTCTGGGCGCTGCTGTTTATGCAGGTGGCCGGGCTCTCATCGCTTACCGGCCTACTGGCCATCGCCATTCCCTATGCTGGCACCCTAGCGAAAATCTATGGCGAGCTATTTGAAGAGGTGGACTCGGCACCGGCGAATAATCTTCCCCCCAGTAACAGACGGCCTCTGAGTCACTTTTTCTATTCTGTGTTGCCACTGGCATGGCGTTCGATGGCCACCTACACCAGCTACCGTTTTGAATGTGCGATTCGCTCCAGCGCCATTCTCGGTTTTGTCGGTCTGCCGACTCTGGGCTTTCATCTTGAGACGGCCCTTAGCGATGGCCATTACAGTGAAGCGGCGGCGTTCTTTTATGCCTTATTACTGCTGATTGGCACATTGCGTCTGTGGTTGCACAAGCGACTGCTGCCGATCTATTTGGTGGCGGTGTTCTATTATCTACCGCCCCAGGCGACAATTTCTTGGCAGCTGCTGGTGCGTTTTGTCACTGAGGATATAGTGCCGGGGCCGCTACGTGGGCAAGTTCTTTTGAGCAGTGAAACATTCAATAATTTAAGCCAGTGGTTTAACGCACTCTGGCAACAGCAGATCTGGCCCGGCCTGGTCAATACGGTTCTACTAGGGCAGATCAGCTTGGTCTTTACCGGCCTATTGGCTCTGGCGCTATTACCATTGAATTCACCGCTCTTTATGGGCCACGGGCGCTTTATGGACCACGGGCGCTTTATTAGCCACAGCTGGAAACGCGGTATAGGCGACTCAATCTTAGTGCTGCTGCGCACATTACCGGAGTACCTGCTGGCCTTTATTGGGCTACTGATTCTGGGCCCATCAATGTTGCCCGCCATATTGGCTCTGGGTATTCACAACGGTGCAATTATCGGCCATCTGCTCGGGCGCTACACCGAAGAGTTTAATCTCCGCGCCGATGCTAGCCGTGGTATTACATTGTATTTTTACGAAGTGCTGCCGCGGATTTACCGCCAGTTTTTAGCGTTCTTGTTTTATCGCTGGGAAGTGATTCTGCGGGAGACCGCGATTCTCGGGATTCTCGGCATTGCCACATTGGGCTTTTATATTGACTCGGCCTTTGAGACCTTTCGCTTTGATGTTGCCCTACTGCTGATTCTAGTCAGTGCCGCTCTGAATATTAGCGTCGATCAATTTGCTCGTTATCTGCGTCAGCGACTGCAACTCAAGACAGTGCCCGAATCACTTTAAACACTTCAGCCACTTTAGCCGTGCAGAATTCTACTGCCCCCCAGCATCGGCGGCAGCCTCAACCTTATCCATATGCCCACGCATCCGCGAGATCAGCTCAGGCAACACATT
>CAJQKW010000021.1 GCA_905478975.1 uncultured Pseudomonadales bacterium
GCGGTCGGGATGACAAACTTTGGCGGCCCGGATGACAAGCGTTGCCGGCCGGGGCGACAGAATTTGCAGTCCCGTGACACTCCATACTCTGTCATCCTGAGCGCAGCCGAAGGATCTCCCGCCGGTGGCACCTGACAGTGCCAAGTGGCAGGTTTGCTGCCTGCTGGTTGAGATCCCTCCACTGCGGTCGGGATGACAAACTTTGGCGGCCCGGATGACAAGCTTTGCTGGCCCGGATGACAAGCTTTGGCGGCCGGGGCGACAGAATTTGCAGTCCCGTGACACTCCATACTCTGTCATCCTGAGCGCAGCCGAAGGATCTCCCGCCGGTGGCACCTGACAGTGCCAAGTGGCAGGTTTGCTGCCTGCTGGTTGAGATCCCTCCACTGCGGTCGGGATGACAAGCTTTGCTGGCCCGGATGACAAGCTTTGCTGGCCCGGATGACAAGCTTTGGCGGCCGGGGCGACAGAATTTACAGTCCCGTGACACTCCATACTCTGTCATCCTGAGCGCAGCCGAAGGATCTCCCGCTGGCGGCACCTGACATTGCCAAGTCCAGAGGTTGTTGCCTGCTGGTTGAGATCCCTCCGCTGCGGTCGGGATGACAAACTGTGGCGGTCGGGATGACAAATTTGGCGGTCGGGATGACAAACTTTTCCGGCCCGTATGTCTGGCTTTTGTGGTCGGGATGATAGACTTTAACAATAAATTAATTTAGCTTATATATCTATAGAAAACTTTAATTAGATTTATAGCTGAATAAGCATAAGATTAGCTAGCCGCAAGGCGCTAATCGTTTATAAACAGGGGGAGTCAGCATGAGTCACGAAGTGTTTCAGAACTATATTAATGGCCAGTGGGTTGGTAGCTCAGCAGTAATCGAAAACATTAACCCCTCAGATACCAGTGATGTAGTGGGACATTACGCCAAAGCGTCCCCGGAAGACTGTCTTGCAGCCATAGCCGCAGCCAATGCCGCCTTTGCTGGCTGGTCCCAGAGTGGCTTAGAGCAGCGCAAGCAGGTACTGGATTTTATCGGCGCAGAGCTGATTGCGCGCAGCGCTGAAATCGGTGAAATTCTCGCTCGTGAAGAGGGCAAGACCCGGGCTGAAGGCGTTGGTGAAGTCTATCGCTCCGGTCAATTCTTTCAATACTACGGTGCCGAAGCGCTGCGTCTGATGGGCGAAAACACCCAGTCAGTGCGCCCCGGTGTGGATGTCGAAGTTCACCGTGAAGCCCTAGGTGTTGTGGGTATTGTTACCCCTTGGAATTTCCCCATGGCCGTGGCGGCATGGAAACTGGCTCCGGCCCTGGCCTATGGCAACGCTGTCGTGCTTAAGCCCGCCGAGTTGGTACCCGCCAGCGCCTGGATACTGGCCGATATCATTAGCCGCAGTGGTCTTCCCGCTGGTGCGTTTAACCTAGTGATGGGTTCTGGCCGCGATGTCGGTGAAACTCTCTGTACTTCACCTGATATACAAGCTGTTACCTTTACCGGCTCTGTTGGTGTTGGCCGCCATATTGCGCGCAATGCTATCGACAATATGGCCCGCGTGCAGTTGGAGATGGGCAGCAAGAATGCGCTGGTGGTCTTGGATGACGCGGATATGGATGTGGCGGTTAACTGTGCCCTAGCCGGTGGTTATTTTGGTACCGGACAGAAGTGTACTGCCTCTTCAAGAATTATTGTTCAGGCGGGCATCCACGATGCTTTCGTTGAAAAGCTCAGCGCTGCTGTCAGCAAGCTGGTGGTGGGTCATGCTCTGGGTGAAGGCTCACAGATAGGCCCAGTGGTGGATGCCCGTCAGCTGCAACAGAATCTCGATTTTATGCAGATCGCCAAAGACGAGGGCGCCGAGTTAGTGGTCGGCGGTGAGCGTTTAAATCTGGATACAGAGGGTTTCTTTATGTCTCCCGCACTGTTTGTGAATACCAGCAACCAGATGCGCATTAACCGGGAAGAAGTGTTTGGGCCCATCGCCTGTGTGATCAAGGTGGATAGCTATGAGCAGGCTCTTGAAGTGTCTAATGATTCAGACTTTGGTTTAACCTCGGGCATTATTACCAACTCGCTAAAATACGCCGGTCACTTTAAGCGTTACTCCCAATCTGGCTGTGTCATGGTCAATCTGCCAACCGCAGGCACTGATTATCACGTGCCCTTTGGTGGTCGCAAGAACTCAAGTTATGGCCCGCGAGAGCAGGGTAGTTCTGCTCGTGAGTTCTACACCATTGTGAAAACCAACTACAGCAAGCCCTACTAAGCGGGAGTCACTGATGAACAAGGATATGCTCATGATTGACGGCTTACAGTACGTCAATTGGAACCGCGGACTATTTGAACAGGCCCAGCGCTCTGGTTTGCATGCTATTCATGTGACCATTGCCTATTGGGAGAATACTCGCGAGACATTGGAAAATATCGGTCACTGGAATCGCCATTTTCTCGATCACGGCGATCTGATTATGCCGGTACACCAGGCGGCAGATATCCTTGAAGCCAAGCGTCTCGGCAAAGTGGGCATTATCTTTGGTTTTCAAAATTGCTCGC
>CAJQKW010000022.1 GCA_905478975.1 uncultured Pseudomonadales bacterium
AGAGCTATTTTAGTAGAGCTATTTTAATAGGTCTAATGCTAGTGCTTCAGCCACTTTAATGCCATCAATTCCTGCGGACAAAATTCCCCCGGCATACCCGGCTCCTTCCCCTGCGGGATAGAGTCCTCTGGTATTCACGCTCTGATAGACCGCGTTACGTTTAATGCTCACCGGTGCTGAGGTGCGGGTTTCTACCCCAGTCATAATGGCATCGGCCATGGCATAGCCTTTGACCTGTTTGTCGAACTGAGGAATTGCTTCACGAATCGCAGCGACGGCAAAAGCGGGCATGGCTTTCGAAAGGTCGCCGAGAGTGATGCCCGGCTTATAGGAGGGCTCCACGAAACCCAGTTCAGTGGACGGCCGATTTTTTAAAAAGTCGCCAACCAGCTGTGCCGGGGCATTGTAGTTTTCGCCGCCAAGCTGGTATGCCAGTGTTTCTAGCTCACGCTGCAAATCAATCCCAGCAAGCGGGTGGTCTGGGAAATCCTCTTCCGGGGAAATGCCCACCACAATGGCAGCGTTGGCATTGCGCTCATTGCGCGAGTACTGAGACATGCCATTGGTTACCACGCGACCTTCTTCGGACGTTGCAGCCACTACAGTGCCGCCGGGGCACATGCAAAAGCTGTAAACCGTGCGGCCATTTTTACAGTGGTGCACCAGCTTATATTCTGCTGCGCCCAGTATGGGATGTCCGGCCTGATCGCCAAAGCGCGCTTTATCTATGGTTGACTGAGGGTGTTCGATACGAAAGCCGATAGAGAAGGGCTTGGCTTCAATATAGACGCCGTGATCGAGCAACATCTGAAAGCTATCCCGGGCGCTGTGGCCGATGGCGATGACTATATGGCGACTGTGGAGAATTTCACCTGTGGCCAATGTCAGGCCGGTAATCTGGCCTTGGCCCTCTGCGTTGTCTGGATCACGCAATAGACCTTCGACCTTCTGCTCAAAGCGTATTTCGCCACCCAGACGGATAATCTCGGCGCGCATATTCTCCACCATACTGACCAGC
Organism: uncultured Pseudomonadales bacterium; assembly: GCA_905478975.1. GTDB lineage: Bacteria > Pseudomonadota > Gammaproteobacteria > Pseudomonadales > Porticoccaceae > HTCC2207. The sequence continues at coordinate 1,019 of CAJQKW010000022.1, forward strand.
TTAAAGGTGCCAATATGGGGTCTGCTGTCGGTGAGGATTTCTTCAGGCGCTCCGGCAATCACAAATTCACGCAACACCTTGCGTCCAAGATGACGGCGATCTTTGACCTGACTCCAGAGCTTGCCATCGGAAAAGGTGCCGGCACCGCCTTCACCAAACTGCACATTGGACTCGGTGTTGAGTTTACGTTTGCGCCAGAATCCCCAGGTTTCTTTGGTGCGCTGACGCACTTCCTGGCCACGCTCAAGCACTATAGGTTTGAGTCCCATCTGGGCCAGTACCAATGCGGCGAGAATACCGCAGGGACCAAAGCCCACCACAATGGGGCGCTGCTGATTGGCCTGTGGGAAATCTGTCAGTGGCTCGGCGACAAACTTGTAGCTGGTGTCGGGGCTTGGGCCCACTCGCGGCAGCGCTGGAGTGGTTTCCAGCACGCGGCTTTCAGCTTGGTCTGCGAGCACCACGTCGAGCTGATAGATAAGCATGATACGACTGCGTTTGCGGGCATCGTGGCTGCGTTTAAAGATGCTAAAGCTGTGTAAATCGGCGGCCTCTATACTCAGGGTGCGCAGAATCTCCCGCTGTAAATCGTCGTCGCTGTGGTCTAGGGGCAGTTTGATTTCGCTGAGTCTTAACATAGGGCTTTTTAATCGTATTGGTCGTTTTTAGTGGTGCTGTCAAAACGCGATATTACCATGAATAGGCTGTCGGCTTTGGACGCTAACGAAATTGTTTTTTAGTGGTAACATCCCAATCGATAATAAAGAATAAATAGTCAATAGATCGTTGAAAATTAGGCTAATGCGGTGGCTCCCAATAGGGGCATCAAGAGCGCAGTCAGTGGAGACGCAGAAAAATAAAAATAATGAGGAAATCCTAATTGAACCTAAAAAATAGTCTTATCATCGCGCTGATCGCTATCGCTTTTTACGCTGGTTGGTCTTTTAATCAAGATCTTGAGGTTGGCGTTGAGACACCAGCACTACAGGCTAAGGCCGACAAAACTGGCTACGTAGTGGCAGAGCAGACGCGCAATCAGGATCCCCATTATTCTCCTGTGGCAGATCAGCCCCTACAGAAGCAGGTGTTTTGGGGCGATACCCATCTGCACTCGAACTTCTCTATGGATGCCTTTATCTTTGGCAACACTCTGGGGCCAGATGATGCCTATCGTTTCGCCAAGGGCGAGAAGGTCATGGCCACCAAGGGCCAGCCAGCCCAGCTGCGCGAGCCTTTGGACTTCTTAGTGCTGGCGGATCACACCGACGGTGTAGGGGCTATGATTGCCCTTAAAGCAGGCAATCCCAAATTACTCGCCAACCCCACATTACAGGCCTGGTCAGAGATTCTGTTTGCCGGTGAGGTAGATGATGCCCGCCAGTTGGATTCTACCCAGACTAGATCAGATACCCCCGGTGAGTTGGAAGATAAAGATATCCGCGGCAATGCTTGGGATTATTTGACCGCTACCGCTGATGCTCACTATGAACCGGGTACCTTTACGCCCTTGATTGGCTTTGAGTTTACTGCCCAGAAGGGTGGCCAGAACTTGCACCGGGTAGTGATCTATCGCGACGATGCTGAGACGGCACAGACTCTGTTGCCCCTGTCGCCAAAAGAGAGTTCGGATCCCAGAGTGCTGTGGGACTTTTTACAGCAGTATGAAGAGACCAGTGGCGGCAAAGTGCTGGCCATCGCTCACAACGGCAATATTTCCAATGGACTGATGTTTCCCACCGCCGAGCTCGAGTTTGGCGATCAGATGGATTCTGACTATGCCGCCCGCCGCGCCCGCTGGGAGCCTGTCTATGAGGTCACCCAGATTAAAGGTGACGGCGAAGCCCATCCACTGTTGTCACCAGATGATCGCTTTGCCGATTATGAAAGCTGGGATCTGGGTGATTTTGCCGGTGTCCCGAAAACCGATCAGATGATTCCTTTTGAGTATGCTCGGGAAGCACTGAAAAATGGTCTGGCACTGGAGTCGACTTACGGCGCTAACCCTTACAAATTCGGCATGATCGGTTCTACAGATTCACACACCTCACTGGCCACCGCCGCCGAAGATAACTTCTATGGCAAGCACAGCGCCGGTATGGAACCGCAGCCGGATCGCTGGAAGGATGCTGTGGGTGGACGCGGTAAGTTTACCGTCCCCGGCTTTATGATGGCTGCTTCGGGTTACGCCGCAGTCTGGGCCACAGAGAACACCCGTGAAGGTATTTGGGACGCGATTCAGCGCAAAGAAGTCTATGCCACTACTGGCAGCCGCATGACGGTGAGATTCTTTGGTGGTTGGGACTTTACTGAAGCGGATCTGCAAGCCTCGAATATGTCGGATATCGGCTATGGCAAAGGCGTGCCCATGGGTTCCACCCTGTTGCAAAGCAGTGCCGCCGCGCCGGTATTTATGTTGCAGGCCGCAAAAGATCCCAATGGCGCCAACCTGGATCGCTTGCAGATGATTAAAGGCTGGGAAGATGCAGAGGGTGCAGTCTATGAGAAAGTCTTTAACCTGGCCTGGAGTAACCCTGAGCTGCGCTCAATGGATGCCAGTGGTGATGTTGCGGATATTCCTTCCACTGTAGATGAAGCCAAGGCAACCTATAGTCACAAATACGGCGCTGCGGAATTGAGTGCCCTGTGGCAGGATCCGCAGTTTAGTGCTGAGCAGAAGGCCTTCTATTATGTGCGCGCTCTTGAAGTGCCATCGCCGCGATGGACCGCCTATGATGCTGCCCAGTTTGATGTTGAGATGGCGCCCTATGTTAAGCAAACCACTCAGGACCGTGCTTACAGCTCACCGATTTGGTATGAGCCCAGTGACTAGAAACTAGTTCCTAACGGATAGTTTAATTAGAACGAAAAAAAACCAGGCCCTCTAAAGAGAGTGGCCTGGTTTTTTTGGCTAATTTTAGAGCTTAAAGTTTAAACTCGTAACGACTAACGCTTAAAAATAGCGTTTAACCTCGGCCAATACACCACGACCTTCACCGACAAAGTATCTATAGCTACCAAAGCCAAAGTCGGCCCGATCGGCAATCCGTTCATCAGTCAGGTTGGTGACTCTCAGGCGCAGATCCCATTGCTCATAACGCTGCTGAACGGTGAAGTTGACTATATCGTGTCCAGCGTACTGATGGGCGTTAGCCGGATCCAGGTAGTAGTCGCCAAGATAGACCCACTCCAACTCAGCACTCCGTGTTTCGCTGGGCGTATAAAGAAGCTGGGCGCTACCCTGGGTGCGGGGTGCAGTGTCTATATCATTGCCATTAATGCTGGCGCCATTGATCAGACCGTTCTGCTCATACAAATGCTTTGCCCAGTTACCGGCTGTGGCGATCTGCCAAGCTTGGTTGATGGCATAGCTAAGCTGGAGTTCGATTCCTTGGTGGCTGGTTTCCCCATTGCTGACCACAAAACCACTGGAGTCTTTAATGATGACCTGCTCTTTATCCATGCTGTAAATATTTAACTCGGCAGCCAGATTATCTTGGCGAAAGCGCAGTCCGGCTTCAATACTGTCTAGCTGCTCAGGCTTGATATCAGCCACGGCCTGCTCGCGCTGTAAACGATAGATCTCATTGATCTGTGGCGCACGATAGGCGCTTGCTAATCGTGCATAAGCAGAGAGATTGTCGCTAAAGCGGTAGTCGGCACCCAGGTGGAAATTGAAGTTATTGGTGCTGTCGGAGCGATCGTCAGCGCGAAAGTAACGACAGGTTCCATCTGCAGAATTACAGTCGCTGCCATCGTCTCTGGTAGTGCCAGAGAGCATATTGTTCTCATAGTCGTAGTTGAGGTACTCGTAACGCAGACCTAACTCAGTGGTCAGCTGATCGCTGACTTGCCATTCGAGATTGGCGAACAGGGCGATCTGCTGGCTGTCCACTTCAAAGTCATAGTGCTGGCCTTGGTAGCGCACATTGTTGGCGACGCCCAGCGCATTGGCTTGAAATTCTTCGACCCACATACTGGCCCATTCAACATCAGTGCCGAGCCATAAGGTGGTATCAGTGGCGAAGCTGGTCTGATAGCTCGACTGCACACCGGCACTGGTTTGACCATTCTTTTCTTCGGGCTGGCCGGGTAGATAGTGCTGCAAAAAGGTCATTTCACTTTTGCGAACATAGGGGGTTATCTGCCATTCATTGCCGGCGCGGGTGGCGCCGCTGATACGTGACGACAGACGCATGGCCTGACCATCGCGAAAGGCTTCTGGATTGGGGTTGGCTTTCCATGCGGCAGAGTTTTTGTAGGAGTCTTTAACTTTAATATAGCCAGCGGTCTCTTGATTGAGATTGACCAGAGCCAGATGGGTGTCGGTGCTCAGCTCAAAACCGGTCCAGCTGTGCTTGAGGGAGAGTTTCTGCTGATCGAAGCCCGCATCATTTTTAAAGCCTTTGTCGGTGACACCGTTGGCAGCGATCTGCCAAGTCTGGTTGCCACTCTGCTGACGCCAGCCCAGTTTGACCCGGTTGTAATCGTGGCTGCCGCTTTCAAGGGAGAAGTAGTTGCGCTGAATATCGGCTGAGAGACTGTTGATTACGCCGTGCATGGCATTGGAGCCATAGAACACAGTGCCGGGGCCGCGCCAGATTTCCAGGCCAGAAGCCTGCTCGCTATTCACTTCAAAAAGCTGATTAACATTGCACATGCCGGTGGGGCGGATCGGCAGACCGTCTTCGGTGGTAAGGATTTCGGCACAGCTGCCAGCACCGGTAAACACCGGTGAGCGCACGGCGGCGAGTAGTTCCTGGCCATTGCCGCGACTGAGCCACACACCGGGAATGCGCGCGGCAGACTCATTGATATGGGCGTGGCCAATGCGTTGTAGCTGTTCGGCTGAGACCTGGCCTGCGGCGCCGATCAGCTGGCTGAGGTTCTGCTCGCTGCGGCGGCCGGTGACCACGACGGTCTCTATTATAGAGTCTGTTTGGCTGGCGGATATGGGGTCTGCGGCAGCTAAAGTGGGTATCAGTAAGCTTAGTGTCAGTGAAGAAATAATTGCTTTCATAGGTATAGGTGGCCGTTGGTATGTTTTTTTATGGGCGCAGTCTTTAGTAAAAAATGCATAAGTGCAACCCAGTTTATGACTGTGCAGTTTACAAAAAGCGCTTAATATTAGGCCAAATGACGCCATCGCTCGTAAACCAACATATAGACCAGTAATTGAATAAAAGGTACCTTTTGTGGCCATATCAGTTTCAAAGTTGAACAAGTATTTTGTCGTGGAAAAGTTAATTTATCACTCCATCGATTTAAGCCTCTATCAGGCCTCGGCGATTATCGACGGGGTTGAGCACTATGTGTCAGATGATCGGGGCAAGCTGTTGCGTTCGACCAAGTTGCTGGAGTTACAGAAGCAACTGAGAAAGGTTGCCGCCGAAACTACGGTGCTGCGTCAAACCAGCGCCTATGATGAAATGATTGGCGGGCCGGAAAAGGGTGAGTCCAATGCGCTTGAGGTGCCGCTGGCAGATAACCAGCTCTATTGAGAGGCCGCTTTTAGGCGCCGGATAAACTGTCTTGGTACCATTGTCCCTTGTCTATTTTCACGAGCAGTGCATACTCTCGCCACCTGAAGTCCAAGGCTGATTTTTTGTTTAATTGTTTAGCTTCTTAACCTCATTGATTTTCTAACTCAAACCCGGTGACCCTGTGCCAATCAGCCAATCCAGCGATAATCTTACTCTCGAATCTGTTGATGCGCCGCAGGTGGTCGCTGAACCGCCTAAAAAGATGTCGACGCTGCTGTCATTGGTACAGTTTTTTAAGCCCTATAAATTACAGGTTTGGGTGTTTCTCGCGGCGCTGGTATTTACCGCGGGTATAACGCTGTCCATGGGGCAGGGTCTGCGTTTGGTGATCGATCAGGGTTTTGCTCAGCAATCCCTCGAACTGCTCAATCAGGCGATTGTGTTTATTGTTATTGCCTCGATACTGATGGCCCTCGGCACCTATGTGCGTTTTTACCTGATCTCCTGGCTGGGTGAGCGGGTCACCGCCGATCTGCGCAAAGCGGTGTTCAATCATATAGTGGCACTGCATCCGGCATTTTTTGAGACCAACCGCAGTGGCGATATTATGTCGCGGCTGACCTCTGATACTACCTTATTACAGTCAATTATCGGTTCTTCGGCTTCTATTGCTCTGCGCAGTGCGATTAGTTTTAGCGGTGCGCTGATTATGCTGCTGGTGACCAATTTCAAACTCTCTCTGATGATTATTGTCGCCGTTCCTCTGGTGCTGATGCCGATCCTGATCTTTGGCCGCAAGGTGCGCAAGCTCTCTCGCGACAGTCAGGACTCGATTGCCGATGTCGGCAGTTACGCCGGTGAAATTATTCAGCACATCAAGACAGTGCAGAGTTTTACCCACGAAGAGCAGGAAAAAGCCGCCTTTGGCAGCGAAGTTGAGCGCGCCTTTCTGATCGCCCGCACCCGGGTGCGTCAGCGTGCCGTGTTGATGGCGGTGGTCATCTTGTTGGTCTTTGGCGCGCTCTCGGGCATGTTGTGGGTCGGCGGCAGCGATGTGATCAATGGCAAAATGAGCGGCGGTGATCTCGGCGCGTTTATTTTCTACGCGATTCTAATGGCTACGGGGGTTGCTTCTCTGTCTGAAGTCTATGGGGAGCTGCAACGTGCAGCCGGTGCCACTGACCGGCTGATGGAGCTGCTTCATGCTGACAATCAGATTCTGGTTCCGGACAAGCCACTGGAAGGTGTTGAGCAGTTGCCAGCGCAGCTTGAGCTTAAAAATGTCCGTTTCTGTTATCCCTCGCGGCCAGAACAGCCCGCTTTGGATGATTTTTCACTGACCATTAAAGAGGGCGCGATTGTCGCGCTGGTGGGTCCCTCGGGTGCGGGTAAGTCGACGCTATTTGATTTGATACAGCGCTTTTATGACCCCCAGCAAGGTGAGCTCTGTCTCGGTGATATTAATATTCGTCAGATGACACCAACCCAGCTGCGTGAGCAGATTGCGGTGGTGCAGCAACAGCCAACCTTATTTACTGGTGATGTGATGTACAACATTCGCTACGGTAACAGCGATGCCACTGACGAACAGGTGATTGCCGCGGCTAAAGCGGCCCATGCCGACGAGTTTATTGGTCAATTGCCGGATGCCTATCACAGTGATTTGGGTGAGCAGGGCGTGCGTCTTTCCGGCGGTCAACGCCAGCGCATTGCCATAGCCCGGGCGCTGTTAAAAGACCCGCGTATTTTACTCTTAGACGAGGCCACCAGTGCCTTGGATGCAGAGAGTGAATACAAGGTGCAGCTGGCCTTGGACAAACTCATGAAAGGACGCACTACGGTGATTATTGCCCATCGTCTGGCGACAATTCTCCATGCGGATACCATTGTGGTGATGGATCAGGGCAAGAAAGTCGCTCAGGGCAGTCATCAGCAATTGATTGCCTCCAGTCCACTCTATGCGCGATTGGCGGCGTTGCAGTTTTCCCTAGACAGTGCCGAGTGATCGTCTCGGCAGGCTAAAACGTATGCTAGAGTGTTAATAATAAATGCACCGCAGCCCTCGGGGGTTGAGTGCATAAAATAATAAAAAAGACTCTTCCTATGAAAATAATTTTAACTATCACCAGTCTGCTGATGTTATCTGCATGCGGTTTAAACTCCCCAGAACAGCCGGTTCCAGAAAATCTTCCCCAATATAATATTCAAACCGCTACTGGCGTCTCTCAGGGGCGCCTGCATGCCAGTGTCGACGACACTACTGGCGCCGAGGTTGTCAGCTGGTTTGATATTCCCTATGCCCAGCCACCGGTTGGTGATCTGCGCTGGCGCGCTCCCCGAGAGCTGGTTGCTCCAGAGCAATTAATTGTCGAGCGTGAGGACACCGCCTGTGTGCAACAGGCCAGTCGTTACGGCGGTGTCGAGGGTGGCGCAGAGGGTGTTATTGGCTCAGAGGATTGTCTGGTGTTGGATATCCGTGCACCAAAGGATTTTGCCAGCAAAAACTACCCCGTCATGCTGTGGATTCACGGCGGCAGCAATACCACAGGCTTAAAAGATTATTACGATTACAGTAAGTTAGCAGCGGCCAAAGGGGTTGTGGTTGTGGCGATCAATTATCGTCTGGGTGCTCTAGGGTGGTTTACTCATCCGGCGATTCAGGGTCAGCAGACAGGTGAAGATCAGACCTCTAATTTTGGTCACTTGGATATTATCCAGTCGCTGAAATGGGTGCGTGACAATATCGCCGGCTTTGGTGGCGATGCTGAGAATGTCACTGTGTTTGGCGAATCTGCTGGTGCTCACAATGTCTATGCGCTGTTGGCATCACCTCTGGCGAAAGGCTTATTTCACAGGGCTATTGCCCAGTCCGGTTACACCGTGACCAGCAGTCTGGAAAGTGCCTATAACCTCGATGGGACGGATAGCTTTGTTACCCGCGGTGGCTGGCAGATAACTCAGAAGTTGCTGGCTCAGAAGGGTGCTAGTGGAACTGAGGCCTCCAATTCAGAACCCTCCAATTCAGAACTTCGCCAACAGCTAAGAAGCATAGATGCCCGGGAGTTTATTGCGCTCTATAACGACAAGCCGGATAAAGTTGATTACTCTCCTTTGACCACTGCCGACGGCATTGTGATTCCTAAGGTGGGTATGGTTGCAGCTTTAGCTGACCCCCAGTACGCCAAAAATGTACCTGTGATTTCTGGTGCGAATAAAGATGAAGTGACTCTCTGGTTTGCCCTGCACCGCTATTTTATGGAGACTAGTTATCCTTTCACCAAGCTACTGCCGCCGAAGGTTAGTATTAAAGATCCAGACCTGTATAACTTCTGGGTGCGAACCCGCTCTCAGGCCTGGAAGGCCAGGGGCGTGGACGAGCCTCTGAGTGCTATGGAGCTGGCGGGTTACGATCAGCTGTATAACTATCGCTTTGATTGGGACGATCAGGAGAAGTCATTTTTTATCGATTTCCCATCTATTTTTGGTGCCGCTCATGGCACTGATATCTCTTTTGTTACCGGTGACTTTAAATACGGGCCAGTGACCTCTTATATCTATCCGGAGGGTGAGGCTCGGGATCAGATGGAGCGCACCTTTATGAACGTCTGGGGTGATTTTGCTCACTCGGGAATTCCGGATCAGTCTCTCGACTTTAAATGGCAGCCATACAATCACGAGACTAAAGCCTATGTGCGCCTCGACCGGGATGAGTTTTTAAGTCTGCAGTTTGAGACTGAAACCCTGGATACCCTGTTAGCGGGAATCGCTGAGGATGATAACGCCAGCCAGATTGAAAAATGCCTGCTGCTGTGGGAAACCCTGACCAATGTGGGCAGTGCAGATGTTGCTCGCTACAGGTCTTGGAACAATGGCCAGTGCGAGCAGCTTGATGCCCGTGCCGAGCAAGAGCGAGTCGCCATAGACTTAATTGAAGAATTTGGCACCTCATCAGTACTTTAGCCAGCGCGCTGAGCCGCGCAATTGACTCAATGCAGCTGCCAAAAAGCGGGGTAAAGCGCTTTTTCCTATTCCTGCTGAGCGCCTTTTTCACCTATGCCGGGTTCCACCACCTGTTTGCTCCAGACTTCTATGTGAGCATTATGCCACCCTGGATACCCGGGCATTTGGCGCTGGTTTACATCAGCGGTGTCTTTGAAATTATGGGGGGCATCGGCGTCTTGATTCCCCGTTTCCGAGCATTGGCTGGTCTTGGCTTGGTGGCCTTATTGGTCGCGGTCTATCCGGCCAATCTGTATATGGCGTTCAACCCGGAGCTGTTTCCGGATATTCCTGTTACTGCCCTCTATGTGCGCTTGGCTCTGCAGTTTGTCGCTTTCTACTGGGCTTACTCTGTGACTAGACCGGATCCTGTTTCTGCCTGTTAAACTGCGCTACTTAAGGCTGGTTTAGACTACCCTTAAAGCATTAAACAGATCGGAATCTGAGTATGGATACTCAAACAGAAAAATTCTCCAACCCACTCTTCACTGTCGCTGGCTGTCCTCGGGCCAGCGTCGAACTCAAGCAGCTCAAAACGCTCTGGTTTAATACTGGCACCCTGTGCAATCTCGCCTGTAGCAACTGCTATATCGAATCCTCTCCGACCAATGATCGTCTCGAATTTATTCGCCTCAGCCAGGTGCAACAGTTTCTCGATGAGATTCAACAGCATGATCTGGAAACTGAAGAGATTGGCTTAACCGGCGGTGAACCCTTTTTCAATCCGGATATTATCGCCATTATGGCTTTGATCTTACGTCGGGGTTTTAGGCTGCTGGTGCTGACCAATGCCATGCGCCCCATGCTTAAACGCCAGAGCGGTTTGTTAGCGCTGCAAAAACTCTATGGCGAGCAGCTAACCCTGCGGGTCTCAATGGATCACTTCGATCAAGCGCTGCACCAGCAAGAGCGCGGCCCAAAGTCTTGGCAGCCGATGCTCGATGGACTTTGCTGGCTATCGCAGCAGGGTTTTAATATTGATGTGGCTGGCCGCAGACTCTGGGGGGAAGACGAAGAGGTTCTCCGTGAGGGTTATGCCGCGCTATTTAAACGCCACAATATTCAACTGGATGCCTTTGATGAAAAGGCCCTGGTGCTGTTTCCTGAGATCACCGCTGATGCCAATCTGCCTGAGATCACTGAAGACTGCTGGCAGATTCTCAATGTCGATCCGGATGCCATGATGTGTGCCTCGTCGCGCATGGTGGTGATGCGCAAAGGTGATCGGCAACCCTCAGTGATGGCCTGCACACTACTGGCCTATGATCAGCAGTTTAATCTTGGCCACAGCTTGGTTGAGGCGCAGCAGAGCGTGCGGCTCAATCATCCTCACTGTGCGAGTTTTTGTGTGCTGGGTGGGGGTAGCTGTTCGGTGGCTGACTAGTCCCTGTTGTCAATCCAGCTAATCACAGCCTGCTGCTGCGGGGTTAATGCTTTGCCCAGTGCAGTTAATTCGCGATGTAATTGCGCCACATCGTCCACTGTATCCAGATCGGTCAGCGGCGCCAGCAGGGCGGCCTTGGTCGGCAGGGCGGCGAGCAAATTATCACAGGTGTCCCCACGGCTATAGATCAGGTTGGTCCAAAACGCTTGGCTTAGTGGACGCCTGCCGGCAAACAGATAATAACCACCGTCGCGGGCCGGGCCCACAGCAAATTGTTCGCTTTTCAGAGCCTCAATGGCCTGCTGTAATCTGTCGACTGTGAGCTGGGGGCTATCAGAGCCGATTAAGATTACCTGCTGGTAGCGTAGCAGCAGTCTCTGGTAGATATGGTGTTGGCGCTGGCCAAGACAACCGGGGCCGGTGTGAAGGCACTCCAAGCCATGCCAAAGAGGGTCTCTTAGCCCTTCTTGCTCGGCTACGGCAAAGTAACTGTCAGCATCAACTCTTATAACGGTTTCTTTAATGGCCTTTACAGAGAGACGGTAGACGCTCTCAGCGGCAACCTGGCCGATGGTTTTGGCGAGGCGGGTTTTGATTGGCGAGAGGCCGGGGGTTTTAACAAAAATGGCGATCGCGATAGAGCCTTTAGATATCATCATCTTTTTCGCCAGCGCAGCAATATCAGTTTAAAAAGCTCAGGGAGTGACAGTCTTAGCCAACACCACTGGTGTAAAAGTGTGACTTTGAGCCAACCCTGCTGCTGATATTTACGGCTGCTAGTGAATAGGGTTGAGGGGATGCGTTGCAGTGGCACGGCGGCCTGATGGGCGCGCCAGACAAACAGCAGGTCTTCGCCGTAGGGGCGGTTTTCTGGGAAGCCTCCTAGAGCTAAAAACAAGGTCTTGGAAATACAAAATCCTTGATCCCCATAGGGACAGCAAAGTATCCGCGAGCGCAGATTGGCGCCTAGGGCATTGCTGTTTAGCAGCGGGCCGCTATCTTCAAAGCCGAGATCAAAATAGTGCAGGGCAGCTCTCTGTGGATCTTGCTCCAGACTGGCCTCAAGGGCGCGCAGGTTATCTTGGCTAACACGGCTGTCGGCATGTAAAAACCATAGCCATTGACCTATTGCCTGCATGGCACCGGCATTGAGGCTGTTGGCGCGACTCTGTTGCGCGCTCTGGATAATCTCGGTATCCAAAGAGCCAGCGGCCAGATCAGCGAGCAGATACTGCTGTTGGGTCTCCTCTGGCGTTAGGGGAATAATAATCGACAGCACCGCTAGCCCAGAATCACTCAACGCTCCAATACCTCAAACCACTGTTGCTGTGCCGAACTGAGTTGCTCTGGGGCTGTTAGGACTGCGCTTTTGAGTGCCCCTCTGATATGGCTGGGTGTTTCCGTGAAGGGGCTGGCCACCAGTGGCTTTAAAATTCTAATCGCCCTGGCCAATGTGTCGCTGTAGATCTCAAAGAACTTGTCCAGGCTGACATGCTGGCTGGGGTCATCCATCCAGCAGTCATAGTCGGTAATCAGGCAGAGGGAGCTGTAGGCGATCTGGGCTTCCCGGGCCAAGAAGGCTTCGGGTAGATTGGTCATGCCGACTAAGTCGCAGTTGGCTGCGTCGCGCAAAAAGAAGCTCTCGGCGCGAGTGCCCAGACGCGGGCCTTCGACACAGGCATAGCTATTGTTGAGATGAATTGGCTGGTCAACCGCTGCTGCGGCGCGCTGGATATCGCTGTTGAGTGCGGCGCAGACCGGATTGGCGGTGGACACATGAGCGGCGACACCATTGCCAAAAAAGCTCTGGGCGCGACGGCCTCTGGTGTGGTCAAAATACTGTTCAACCAATGCCAGGTCACCGGGTTTAATCTCTCTGCGCAAACTGCCAGCGGCGGAAAAGGAAATAATACGCCGAGCGCCCAGGGTCTTGAGGGCATAGATATTGGCGCGATAATTAATCTCGTGAGGCAGCAGCTGATGTGCGGGGCCGTGGCGGGCGAGAAATAGCACCGGCTGGCCAGCGTACTCACCGCAGCTGATTGCCGAGGAGGGCGCGCCAAAAGCTGTGGTCAGCGTTTGTTCCCTGTCGATCTGCAACCCTTGAAGCTGGTAGAGTCCGGAGCCGCCGATAATACCTAACATACTGTCTTCCTATAATTCGAGAATGGTAATCCGTTGCGGATCTTGAGTGTCTTGAGGGTTTTACACCGTCTCTTGAGGATAGACCATATGGTCATTGATTAAGGTTTACATAGGTGATGGCTAGCTCCTAAAGTGCTGAATCTAAAACTATTTATTTTTCGTATTCTAGGGAGCTACATCGTGAGCGTTTATAAGGTACCGCAGAAGGAACTGGCATTTATCTTTGATGAGATTGTTAACTATTCTGACATTTGCAGCATGCCAGGCTTTGAAGATGCGAGCCGCGACATGGTGGATGTGGTGCTGCCAGAGGCGGCCAAATTTTTCGAAGATATAGTGGCACCGACCAATCACGAGACTGATAAGCATCCGGCTTTTTTGAAAGATGGCGAGGTGGTGACATCGCCCGGGCTAGACCCCATTTACCGCCAGATGGTTGAAGCCGGCTGGTGCTGTCTGAATGGCGATAGTAATTATGGCGGCGCGGGTTTCCCAAGTGTTGTCGATCTGGCGGTACAGGAAATGCTACAGACCGCCAACTGTGGCTTTAGTCTGTTGCCTATGCTGACCCGCGGTGTGGTTCATGCGTTAAACCAGTACGGTACCGATGAGCAGAAAGAGACTTATCTGGGCAAGCTGATTTCCGGCGCCTGGTCTGGCACCATGAATCTCACTGAACCTCAGGCGGGCAGTGACCTATCTGCGGTAAAAACCAAAGCCATATTAAATGGCGACCACTATTTGATCAGCGGCCAAAAAATCTATATCACCTGGGGCGACCACAGTTGCGCCGACAATATTATTCATCTGGTGTTAGCTCGCCGTCCCGATGCTCCTGAAGGCAATCAGGGCATCTCGCTATTTCTGGTGCCCAAGTTCTTGGTTAATGCCGACGGCAGTCTAGGTGAGCGCAACGACGTGAAGCCAGTGGGCGTCGAGCACAAGTTAGGTATCCATTCGAGCCCCACCTGTACTCTGGCTTTTGGCGATAACGGGGGCGCGATTGGCTACTTGGTTGGCGAAGAAAATAAAGGTCTGCAGTGCATGTTCACGATGATGAACAATGCTCGTCTTTCTGTAGGCCATCAGGGTGTTGCCTTGGGCGAGCGAGCCTATCAGCAGGCCGTTGCCTATGCCACGGATCGGGTTCAGGGTAGAGCCTCTGGTGTCGAAGGTCGTGCAGCAATTATTCATCACTCCGATGTTAAGCGTATGTTGATGCAGATGCGCGCCTTGACTGAGGGCGGTCGTGCCATGTCTTACTATGCCATCGCCGCCGAGGATCGCAGCTCCCATCACCCGGATGAGCAGGTCCGTGCTCAAAGCGCGCAGATGGTTGAACTATTGACGCCGCTGGTGAAGGGCTGGTGTACCGAAGTGGCGATGGAAAGTACCTCTCTTGGGGTTCAGGTCCACGGTGGTATGGGCTTTATTGAAGAGACTGGCGCGGCGCAACATATGCGCGACGCGCGTATTCTGCCGATCTATGAAGGCACCAATGGTATTCAGGCATTAGATTTTATCGGCCGCAAATGTCTCCGCGACGGTGGCCAGACAGTGAAGCTGTTATTGGCCGATATGCAGGCGACTGTGGAGCAGTTGGCGTCGGCCCATGGCAGCACAGTGAATTTGCGCAATCGACTGCGACATTCAGTTGAACAGTGTCAAGAAGCGCTTAACTACGTATTGGAAAACAGCAGTGACTCTCAGGGCATCGCGTACAACTTTATGATGATGTACGGAAATACGGTTTCCTACTGGCTGTTGGTTAAGCTGGCTGCGGCGGCTGAGGAGCGACTCGCTGGGGGTGAGACCGATCGCTTCTATAACCAGAAAATTGCCACGGCAGAATTCTTTTCGACGCAAATATTGCCACGCAACAGCGGATATTTGGCTACGTTGATATTAGGGGCGGGTAGTTTTGATGCTCTGGAGCCAGCCGATTTTTTGCAGGCTTAGTGATCTAATTATGGCGCTTGGCGCGAGCTTGTGGGATAGTCTGCGAAAATCGTAGCCAAGGACTCTTTAGGAGGAAAAGTAAGCAAGGACGTAGGTTATAGGGATGTAGTTGTAGGCAGTAGAAACCGCTGTTTATAAATAAAATTACAAAGAAGCACATCTTCAAATAACACAAATTCCCAGGGGGGAAATATGAACCGAGTATTAAAGAAGTCACTTTTAGCCCTAGCTATTACCGCCAGTGCTGGCGCGGTTAACGCGGCAGTATTGGAAGAAATCGTAGTTACTGCGCAGCAGCGTGCAGAGTCACTACAGGACGTTCCGGTTTCGGTTGCAGCCGTAACTGCTGAGAAAATGTCCAATGCCGGTATTGTCGACCTTCAGGGTCTGTCTGAGTTAGTGCCTAACTTCAGCATCAATGAAACTGGTATCTCTACCACTGTTACTATTCGTGGTATCAGTTCCGGTATTAACCCCGGCTTTGAGCAGTCTGTCGGTATCTACAACGACGGTATTTTCTACGGTCGTGATCAGTTGGCTCGAATCCCGATGATCGATATGGAACGGGTAGAAATACTGCGTGGCCCACAGGGTATCTTATTCGGTAAAAACAGCATCGCTGGTGCCGTTAGCCAGATCAGTGCCAAGCCTACAGATGAGTTCGAAGGTTCGGTTACAGCATTGTATGAGCCAGATCACGGCGAGCAAGACTTGCGTTTGATGTTGTCTGGTCCGATCAGCGACAGCGTCAGTGGCCGTATCGCCATTCTCGATCGCACTCTTGACGGCTATGTATTTAACACTGTCTCGGGTGAGGACGAGCAGCAAGAAAAAGAGCAGGTATTCCGCGCTTCATTGCGTTGGGATGTCAGCGAAGATGTTACGGCAAATTTGAAAGTATCGCGCTCAACCTTCGATACTATCGGTCGTAATATGGAAGTCTACAACAGCATTGGTACGCCAGATCATATCTCTGTGTTGAATGGTATTCCATCAGCCGCTGTTCCCTCGCCGGTTGAATCTGGGCTTAACTATAGCGCCGACAACAATGGCCACTTCAGTGATAACGAAGTCAGTGATGTGACTTTGACGGTTGACTGGGATATGGATGGCTTCTCCCTGACTTCGGTAACGGGCTTTGTTGAATATGAATTTGATGAGAGCTGTGACTGTGACTTCTCTGGTGCAGCGATTTTTGACGCAGCACGTCAGGAAGAGTACGAGCAGTTTAGCCAAGAATTCCGTTTCACCTCAGACCTTGGCGGTGACTTTGACTACATCGGCGGACTGTTCTTTCAGTCAACTGAGCTAAATTACAAAGATCAAATTAGGCTGCCTACTCCTACATTGATTGCTGATGTACTGGCTGGTATTCCTTCGGCTGCTGGGCTTGTGCCTTTTGCGCCGGGTGCCTCTACTGATCGTGCCTTTAATCAGGAAGGTGACCTCTGGGCTGCATTTGCTCAGGGTACCTGGTCATTGAGCGACGAACTGCGAGTCACAGTCGGTGGTCGTTATACTCAAGAAACCAAGGATGCGGATCGTACTCAACTACACAAAGCTGAGGCAGCTTTTGGCGGCCAGTACCAGTCACCGGTTGTTGTTGATGCGGTTTCTGGCGCCTACAACGCGCTTTGGGGTATTTTTGCTATAGAACCTTACGAGACAATTGTTGGCAAGCTGGATGACAGCTCATTTACGCCAGTAGTCACTGTCGAGTGGGATGCCAATGAAGACACCATGGCTTATCTGACCTGGACCAAGGGCTTTAAGTCCGGTGGTTTTGATGCGCGCTCTAACGGCCATCCAGATGCAGCGGTTAACAACGCCGGCAACCCGTTAAGTGGAAACCCTATTACCGGTAGCTGGGAATTCGATCGTGAAGAAGCCACCAGTATTGAACTGGGTTCAAAGATGACTCTTGCCGATGGCGCTGCAGAGCTTAATGTTGCTCTGTATTTTACAGAGTACAGCGATCTGCAAGTTTCTCAGTTTGATGGAACACTTGGCTTTAACGTCACCAATGCTGGTGAAGCTACGGTACAGGGTCTTGAAGCTGATGGCCGTTGGGCTGTTTCAGACAATGTCACACTGACGGGTTCTGCTGCCTACTTGGACTTTAATTACGACAAGTTCCCTAACTCACAGTGCTACTTTGGTCAGACGTCTAACTCGGCTGATTTCGCTGGTCTCTGTGATGTGGGCGGAGAGCGTAAAGAGTACACACCAGAACTGCAGGCTAATATTGGTGCAGCTTGGATGGGTGATGTAGGTGAAGGCTTGGTGCTCAATGCATCGGTTGATCTGGTCTATATGGATGACTACATCTATGCCTCAAACCTGGATCCACGCACTAAGCAGGACGCGACTACTCAGGTGAGTGCCCGTGTTGCTATCAGTGATTCTGAAGGTGCTTGGGAAGTGGCTCTGTTAGGTCGCAACCTCACCGACGAGACAGTGATTAACTTTGGTGGCAACACGCCACTGGGTGGAACCTTGACTGGTGGTGCTGGTAACTCTTACTACGCATTCGTCAACCGTCCGTTGAACATTGCTCTGCAGGCTAAGTACAGCTTTTAAATAGTGTTAGCTTAGTTAACAAGAAGTACAAAAAAGGGGCTGCAGTGATGCAGCCCCTTTTTTTATGATCGCTTTTATCTTGTTTCTCAGCGCCAACTAAGTGGGATTTAAGCTAGCCGTTAGTACTCAGGACAAAACCGACGATTGTGGCAATGGTGGCAATAAACAGCGCTGTAAAGACAAAGCCGCCAATAATAAATGCTAGGGGGTTGCCCTCTTCAAAGTCGCGCTCACGGTTTTTGTTGCTCTGGACACCCACAGCAGCGGCGAGAATACTTTTCACCAGGGCGCCTATATTGGTTTTTTTCTTCTTTGGTTTATCTTCGATCACTGTGTTTTCTTCGCTCATTGCTTTCCTCGCTTAAGGCTGCTGTCCTTAAAAATGATTCTTAACCAGTCGTAACTGTAATTTTTCGACGCCGATTCTACTCGTTTAACCATTTTTTTTCCGCTACTAAATTCTCGGCTTTAGTTCAACCTCCTGGAGATTACAGTTAGTGGGCTTGACTGACGAATTCGACTGAAGAGCGCATCTACCTGCCATTCTGAGTGAGCAGCGGGAATTGAAGGATCTCCAACTTACCACTATCCAGACCCCGCCAAACAGGGCAGAATACTCCCCAAACTAGCAAGGAATGTCTATGCGACTCATTATTGGTATGTCTGGCTCGAGCGGTGTTATTTACGGTATTCGCATGCTGCAGATGCTGGCCGACAAGCCTGAAATCGAAACTCACCTGGTGATGAGCCAGGCGGCGCGGATGAACATTGGCATTGAAACCGATTGGGCTGTGGAAGATGTTGAAGCTCTTGCTGATGAGCTGCACAACAATAAAAATATTGGTGCCACCATCGCCAGCGGGTCATTTAAAACCGCGGGCATGATTGTGGTTCCCTGTTCCATGAAAACCCTCTCTGGGATCGTTAATTCTTACGCCGATAATCTGCTAATTCGCGCTGCTGATGTGATCCTTAAAGAGCGCCGCCGGCTAGTCATTGTGCCCCGTGAGTCGCCTCTGCACACCGGTCACTGTGAATTGATGTTTAAGGCTAGCCAATACGGCGCGATTATCTGTCCACCCTCGCCAGCGTTTTATACCAACCCGCAAAGCGTCGACGATATTATCAATCACTCTGTGGCACGGGTGCTGGATCTATTTGATATTGAGACCGCAAGCCTGAAGCGCTGGCAGGGGCAGGGTAGTTAGTCGTGGCTGATAATTCTGCTACAGATAGCCCTGCAAGCACAGTCCCCTTAAAAGCTTTTTTGAAGTCAGAAACGGTATTGACGCTATCGGTTAATGACGACCAGGGACCATGGACTGCACCGGTACTCTATGTGGCTGATGAGGCATTAAATCTCTATTTTCTCTCCTCTTCCTCGACTCGGCATATTGCCAGCCTGCCTGAAGATGGTCGGATTGCGGCATCGATTTACAGCGACTACAAAGGTGATTGGTTGGGGATCTGTGGGGTGCAGATGGAGGCGGATATTAGCCAGGTTGACGAGGCTGGCAGAGCCGCTGCGGCGGCAGCTTATTTTCAGCGTTTCCCTGAAGTAAAGGCGCTGATTGACAATCCGGCTAACGAGCAGGAAAAGCGTATTGGTGCGGCTTTTGCCAAGAGCCATTTTTATCGAGTCACACCGACCTTTTTGCGCTTTATTAACAATGCCGATGGTTTTTCATCGCGCAATGAGTGGCGCTTCTAAGCACTTCAAAAAAAAGGCCACTCCCAAAAAAGCCACTCCAAAAAAAGCCACTCGAGCAAGAGTCTTATCCCCGGCTTATCCCTCCAGATTAAACAACTTCGTATTACCGCCTCGAGCAACCAAATTCTCCGTGCGCGTACGCTCACTTAAAAACCACAGCAGCCAGTGATAGCTGTAATCCTCGTCCCGCTGGGGCCATTCAATCAGCGGAATAATACTCCCGGTACGCTTGGCCATTACTTGCCTGAGGCTTGAGCTGTTGGCATTCAGGCTGTTGGCCATTACGCCTTCCACCTGATCATCCAGAATGAGGCTGCCAAGGTTGTCCAGTGGGGCAACTTGCAAAAGATTTCTTGGCAAACCGGCTTCGGCATACTTGTCTTGCAGACTCTGTAGTCCCGCTTGATGGCAGCGATCAGCCGTTACAATTACCGAGCAGCCACAGAGCAGGGCGCTGGCAATCTGCTTTTCTGCATCGGTGAATAAATCGTGCTGGATAACAATCAGTGTGACTACACCACGGCCTTGCACTGATAGTTGGTTGTCTTCCCCTGTGGGTCCTGGAAGTTCAATAGGGTTGGCCAGCTTCTCTCTGGCGATGGCATCAATCTGCTGCAGCCACATCGGATCTGTGGTGACCTGTTGCAAAATAATCAGTCGCGAATCGATGGAGTGGGACTGCCAGCATTTCAAGGCTTGGTGGGCACTTGATACGGTGGCGCCATACCCTGTTTTAGATTCATCAATAGGTACATCAAATGATCTGCCTTCAGTGACCGGGATATCTGCTTGAGAAAAGCGCTGCATATAGTTGGGTCCACCGGCCTTGGGTCCTGTGCCCGACAGCCCGCGACCACCGAATGGATTCACTCCAACCACTGCACCGACCATATTGCGATTGATATAGGTATTGCCAGCAATGGTGTTGCTAAAGACCTTCTGTGCAAAGGCTTGAATACGGCTGTGAACGCCGAGAGTGAGACCAAAGCCGGTATTGTTGATCTGTTCAATCACCTCCCCGAGCTTATCTGAATCAAAGCGCACCACATGGAGAATGGGGCCAAAGACTTCTTCTGTAAGCAGGTCGAGGGAATCAATTTCGAAGGCATGGGGGGCGATGAAGCTGCCATTGGTGCAGCTGTTGTCCAGCTCAACTTTGGCAATTAGCTTGGCCTCTCTGTGCATGCGATCTATATGGGCCTGCAACTCTTTTTGCGCCCCGGAATCGATCACTGGACCCAGGTCGCTGCGCAATAGGCGCGGGTCGCCGACATTCAATGAGGCCATGGCGCCTTTGAGCATATGCAGCACATTGTCGGCGATATCCGATTGAATAAATAATACCCGCAGGGCCGAGCAGCGCTGCCCGGCGCTTTGGAAGGCCGACATAATTACATCATCAACTACCTGCTCGGGTAGGGCGCTGGAGTCCACCACCATGCAGTTTTGGCCGCCAGTTTCAGCGATAAACGGAATCGGTGCGCCGCTGCGCAGGGCCAACTGCTGATTGATATGTTGCGCGGTGCCGGTTGAACCGGTAAAGGAGACGCCAGCAATACGGCTGTCGGTGAGCACTAGGTTGCCGATCTGCGCGCCGCTGCCGAGCAGTAATTGCAGGGCTTGACCTGGCACGCCAGCTTCGTGGAAAAGGCGCACGGCATAGGCGGCAATAGCCGGTGTCTGGGCGGCGGGTTTGGCCAGTACCGTGTTGCCTGCTGCCAGTGCTGCGGCTATTTGACCGACAGTAATGGCGAGGGGGAAATTCCATGGACTGACGCAGAAGAATACGCCGCGTCCGATTAAGCCCCTAAATGATTTGGCTTGGACAGCGTAATAGCGACAGAAGTCGATGGCTTCGCGTACCTCGGAAATACCGTCATTAACGGTGCGGCCACCTTCAAGGCTGATCACGCCAATAAGCTTGCCAAAGTCCCGCTCCATAAGATCTGCGACTTTCTCGAGAATCGTCGCTCGTGCCCCATGACCAACGCCATTCCACGCCGGGTAGGCCTGATGGGCCGACTCTAGGGCGGTGAGTATATCGCCATCACTGACACGGGCGCTGTGACCAATCAACTGGGTCTGATCGCTTGGGCTGTAACTGGGATCCAGTGCTCTGTCTAAGGCCACACCATCGATAATGGGTTGCGAGAGCAGCTGTGGCGTCTTGGCCACCTGATCTAATAATTGCTCTGATTCAAGGGTTGAATCCAGGTCTATGCCATGGGCGTTCATGCGCTCTTCCCCCACTGCTCTAAACATCTCAGGGGGCACGGGAATGCCTTTGTGCTGGTAGGGGAAGCAGCTATTGACCTGCTTGCGATTGTCTTCAAGCAGCTCTTCTACCGGGGTCTGTTCATCGAGGAAGCGATTGACAAAGGAACTGTTGGCGCCGTTTTCCAGCAGTCGGCGCACCAGGTAGGGAAGCAGGTCGCTATGGTTGCCGATTGGGGCGTAGACACGCACTGGAATAGTGGCTGTTTTTGGATTAGCTGTTTTTGAAATTGATAGTTTCAGATTGTCATAGAGAATATGACCCATGCCATGGAGGCGCTGGAATTCAAATTCACGGTCGCCGGCAATATTCAGAATCATGGTGGCGGTGTAGGCATTGTGGGTGGCGAATTGCGGGTACACCGCATCCTGTGCGTCGAGCAAAATACCGGCACAGTGCTGGTAGCAGAGATCGGTATTGGCTTTGCGGGTGAATACCGGGTAGCTGGCAAGACCCAGTTCCTGGGCATGCTTTATCTCGGCATCCCAGTAGGCGCCCTTAACCAATCGCACCATCAGGCGGCGGCCAGTCTCGCGGGCCAGACCGATTAGCCATTTGGCGGTATCCGGCGCGCGCTTTTGATAGGCCTGTAAAACAAAGCCAAGTCCCTGCCAGCCGTCGAGATCACTGTCTTTGGCTAGGGCTTCAAAGATGTCCATAGAGATATCGAGTCGATAGGCTTCTTCGGCATCTATGGAGAGGCCAATATTGTATTTGGCGGCTTGGACGCAGAGCTGCTTAATGCGTGGCAGCAGTTCCTTCATGACTAGATCGTTCTGGGCAAAATAGTAACGCGGGTGCAGTGCCGAGAGTTTTACCGAGATGCCATTGGCGTTGTTGACGTCATGCTCTTTACTTGG
>CAJQKW010000023.1 GCA_905478975.1 uncultured Pseudomonadales bacterium
GTCAGCCACTCGGACACCTCTCCATAAACTGCTACCGTTTTCCGATCTATTAACTAGTCAGGAGCACGGCGTGCTCGTTGTTGCGAGCTATGACAAAGTCATACCTCTTGTCTCTGCGAGACCGCCCTTCGTGCGACCCAAATGCTTAATCGCATTTGGTCAGCCACTCGGACACCTCTCCATAAACTGCTACCGTTTTCCGATCTATTAACCCGTCAGGAGCACGGCGTGCTCGTTAAGTCTATCCACCACGGTTGGATAGCTCTGTAGAGAGCGCCGGAACTGTACACAACCAGTCTTGCAAAAGCAATCAAGACTGGCCTGTACAGGGATGTTTCTCTGTTACGACCTAAACTTCGTCGGTTTCGTAGTCAGAGATCGACGGGCAGGAGCAGATCAAATTGCGGTCGCCAAATACATGGTCGAGACGGCCAACTGGGGGCCAGTATTTGTTTTCACGGAGTGAGCTCAGTGGGTAAGCGGCCTGACTGCGGCTGTAGCTGCGTGTCCACTCATCGGCGCCGACAACCGCGGCGGTGTGAGGGGCGTGAACCAATGGGTTGTCTGCGAGTTCTAGCTGCCCTGCTGCCACTTGGTTGATTTCATGCTTGATGGCGATCATGGCATCACAGAAGCGATCAATCTCAGCTTTGGATTCACTTTCCGTGGGTTCGATCATCAGGGTGCCGGCAACTGGGAATGACATGGTTGGGGCGTGGAAACCGTAGTCGATTAGACGCTTGGCGATATCGTCGACGCTGATGCCGACGTCGTCTTTGATCGAGCGTACGTCGAGGATACATTCGTGGGCTATACGCCCCTGTGCGCCGGTGTAGAGGATTTCATAGTCCTCTTGCAGACGGGTGGCGATGTAGTTAGCGTTGAGGATGGCCATTTCTGTGGCTTGCTTGAGGCCGCTGCAGCCCATCATGCGGATATACATCCAGGTGATCGGCAAGATGCTGGCACTGCCGTAAGGCGCGGCTGATACCTGTGCGCCTTGGCGATCGCCGTCTGGGGTCTCTCTGGGCATAAAGGGTGCTAGGTGTGCGCCGACGCCTATGGGTCCTACACCGGGGCCGCCACCACCGTGGGGGATACAGAAGGTTTTGTGCAGGTTGAGGTGGGAGACATCGCCGCCGAACTTGCCGGGCTGGCAGACGCCGACCATGGCGTTGAGGTTGGCGCCGTCTATATAGACTTGGCCGCCGTGGTCGTGAACGATTTCACAGATCTCACCGATTCGCTCTTCAAAGACACCGTGGGTCGAAGGATAGGTGACCATGATCGCGGAGAGTTTGCTGGAGTGAAGTTCTGCTTTGGCTATAAGGTCGTCGACATCGACGTTGCCCTGGTCGTCACATTTAACCACTACGACTTTCATGCCACACATCTGTGCCGAGGCGGGGTTGGTGCCGTGGGCTGAACTGGGTATCAGGCAGACGTTGCGTTCGGTATCGCCGCGGCTTTCATGATAGCCACGAATCGCCAGCAGTCCGGCGTACTCGCCCTGAGAGCCAGCGTTGGGCTGCAGTGACATGGCGTCGTAACCGGTGGAGGCGCAGAGCATATCTTCGAGCTGGTCGATCATCAGTCGGTAACCCTGAGTTTGATCGGCTGGGGCGAAGGGGTGCATGGTGGAGAATTCGGGCCAGGTGATCGGCAGCATCTCGGCGGTGGCGTTGAGCTTCATGGTGCAGGAGCCGAGGGGGATCATTGCGCGATCGAGGGCGATGTCCTTGTCTGAGAGTTTGCGCAGGTAGCGGAGCATTTCAGTTTCGGAATGATAGCGATTAAAGGTTGGGTGAGTCAGGAAGCTCTCGGTGCGCATTAACTCGCCAGGCAGTGAATCAATCGCTTGGTCAGCGAGATCGTCGATATCGATTTTGTGCTCGCCAATCAGGATCGTCCACAGCAGGCTGATATCAGCGCGGGTTACGGTTTCATCCAATGACACACCCAGGGTGTTCTCGTCGATGCGACGGAGGTTAACTTCATGGACTGCGGCAATTTTCAGGATCTCTTCAGTCCTGCTGCCGGTGTCCAGAGTCAAGGTATCGAACCAGTGGCTGTTGGTTGGCTTGATGCCATGCAACGCCAAACCCTGAGCCAATACAGAGGTCATCAGATTTACCCGACGGGCGATGCGCTGCAGTCCTTCGGGACCGTGATATACCGCATACATGCCGGCAATAACGGCTAGTAGTACCTGAGCAGTACAGATATTCGAAGTCGCCTTTTCACGGCGGATATGTTGCTCGCGAGTTTGCAGCGCCAATCGGTAGGCTGGATCGCCGTTGGCGTCTTGAGAGAGACCCACCAAACGTCCGGGCAGGTTGCGTTTATAGGCTTCACGGGTCGACATATAAGCGGCGTGGGGCCCACCAAATCCGAGTGGCACACCAAAGCGCTGGGTCGAGCCGATAACCACATCTGCGCCCAGGGAGCCGGGGGACTCCAGTAGCACCAGACTGAGGATATCGGCTGCCATAACCACTAAAGCGCCCTGCTCTTGCACCTGCTTAATGACCTCGCGGAAGTTGCGGATTTCACCGCTGGCACCGGGATACTGGAATAGTGCGCCAAATAGATTTTCTGGCAACTGCTCTGGATTACCGACAATCACTTCGATGCCCACAGGTTCTGCGCGGGTTTTAATCACTTCGATGGTCTGGGGCAGACAGTCACTGTCGACAAAGAAACGCAGTGATTTAGACTTCGACATGCGCTGACAGAGAGACATGGCTTCTGCAGCGGCTGTGCCTTCATCGAGCATCGAGGCGTTGGACATCTCCATACCAGTGAGGTCGGTGATCATGGTTTGGAAGTTGATCAAGGCTTCCAGCCGACCCTGGGAAATCTCTGGCTGATACGGAGTATAGGCGGTGTACCAGGCGGGGTTTTCAAGGATATTGCGCTGCACTACATTGGGGGTAATGGTGTTGTAATAACCCTGACCAATAAAGCTGCGGAAGACTTTGTTGTGGGATGCGATGTCACGGAGTTCGGCCAGTGCCTGAGCTTCGCTACAACCATCCACTATATCCAGGGGCTGAGTCATGGCGATGGCTTCGGGAACCACTTGGCTGGTCAATTCCTGGAGGCTGCTGCAACCCAGAGAGCTGAGCATCTTCTGCTGGTCATCGGCGCTGGGGCCAATATGGCGGGCGATAAATTCGGCGGCATTTTCCAGATCAGTCAAACTGCGTGTCTTCTGTAACATCTTATTATTTCCTCTCAAAAAATTAGGTCTGGGCACAGGTCAGTCTTTTGCATTAGCCGCGAAAATAGCGCTGTTGCACCAAGGGCATTTTGGTCACCGTAATCGGCAGTGATCTGCCGCGTACCACTGCATTGAGCTGGGTGCCCACTGCGGCCAAATCAATGGTCACATAGCCCATGGCAACCGGCGCTTGCAGGGTTGGGCCAAAGCCACCACTGGTGATCGCACCGACTACATTGCCATCCTGATCAACAATTTCGGCACCTTCGCGCACTGGGGCGCGGCCATCCACCAGAAAGCCGACGCGCTTTTTGCTGACGCCATTGGCGATCTGCGCCAAGATAGTGTCGGAACCCAAAAAGCCACCGGCTTTGGCGCCATCAACACGACGGGATTTGCTGATGCTCCAGATAATGCCCGCCTCTACTGGTGAGGTGGTTTCGTTCATGTCGTGGCCGTAGAGACAGAGACCCGCCTCAAGACGCAGTGAATCACGCGCCCCGAGACCAATCCAATTCACCAGGTCGTAACTGAGTAGTTTGTCGGCAAGTTTGTGCGCGTCGCTGGGGTCTACGGAAATTTCAAAACCGTCTTCACCGGTGTAACCGGAGCGGGTGATATAGCATTCGATGCCGTCGATGGAGCTGTGACAGCCATTCATAAATACCAGCCTATTTGCTTCAGGGGACAGCTCGGCCATGATCTCTGTAGCGCGCAAGCCCTGCAGTGCCAGTAGGCCGCGATCACCGAGGTAGCGAACAGCAAGTCCTGGTAGGTGACTGCGGATATGCTCGAGGTCCTGCATTTTGCAGCCGGCATTAACAATCAGAAAAAACACATTTTCGGCCCAGCGAGTGACAATCAAATCGTCCATCACTCCGCCCTGCTCATTGGTCAGAGTGGCGTAGGTCTGCTGGTTAATACCCAGAGATTCGAGATCCACTGGCATCAGCTTTTCCAAGGCCTGGGCGGCCCCTTCCCCTTCGACAATAATCTGGCCCATATGGGATACATCAAACAGACCGGCATTGTCTCTGCAGTGCAGGTGCTCTTGCATAATGCCGTTGCTGTACTGCACTGGCATCAGATAGCCCGCAAAGGGCACCATTTTGCCGCCGGCAGCAAGGTGATAGTCATAGAATACGGTTTTCGAAATAGCGGAATCTGTCGACATGGGTCTCATTCTCTAAAGAGTGAAAAAGGTAACGGGCCGAGATCAAGTTACATTGGCATAAAAGGGTTAAAACCCTGCTAGGACGCCATTTTAAACCTAGGACGATAATTTGTTAAATTAATAGCTATAATGCAAGCATTAATAAACTAAATACTGAATTTGACTTGATTCTGGAGGCCATACGATGAAAAACCTACCTATGGAGCTGCTGCGGGCCTTTGTCTCCGTGGCGCAACTGAATAGCTTTACCAAGGCTGGCGAGCTACTGGGCCGCTCCCAACCTGCTGTTAGTCTACAAATACAGCGCCTCGAAGAACTGGTGGATGAGCAACTGCTGCTGCGCAATGGCAAGCACCTGGAACTCAGTGAGGCTGGGAGCAGTCTCTATGGTTACGCCAATCAGATACTCAACCTCAATGACCTGGCCATCAGTCAGCTATCAAAAAGTACTGTGGAGGGCAAAATTCGCCTTGGGATTCCCAGTGAATTTGCCACAGTATTGATGCCCAAGATAGTCAGTCGCTTTGCCAAGGCCTATCCCAATGTAACTCTGGAAGTGAATTGCGAGCTGAGCAAGAGCCTGCTGTCAAAGAGTGGCAAAGCCAGCCATGATTTGATTTTGGCCCTTGAAGACAGCCCCTCCAAAACCAACTCTAACCTGGTTAAGACCGACGAATTAGTCTGGGTGGCCAGTGTCGATCAGCCCATAGGTAAAACCAATGTGGTGCCGCTGATTGTTGCCGCTCAGGGCTGTGTCTACAGAAATCGCGCGATCAAAACCCTAGACCAGGGCAATCAGCCCTGGCAGGTTGTCTACACCATTCCAGATTTAACCGGCATTCAATACGCTATTCAGGAAGGCTTAGGGGTCACGGTATTGGCTAAGAGCACGGTGCCCGACAACCTTAAAATACTCACGCCTTCAGCGCGCTTTCCGGCACTCGGCGAGGTGGGTATTAGTTTGATTAGTTCGGCGCGCAATCGGAAAAATGAGGCGGTGCATCTGCTGATCGAGTTTTTACAAACCAGCTTGGCGTAAATTGCAGCTGACTAGCAGTCTAAGCCTGTAGCGGCTGCCAAAATTGATAGGGGTACTCTTCCATGGATAGAACAGTCATTCGCTCAAGGCCGCAGTGCTCAAAAAAGCTGATTGAAACCCGCTCTGCTTTAACCAACAGACCGTCGAGACAGGCGTCTGATGCTGTGACACGCGCTTTCACCTCAGCCATCAACGCTCTGCCAATTCCCTGCCCCTGAGAACTGGGCGCAACATAGAGGCCGTGCAACAGCTTGGCATATCCTTTTACCGTTTCTATGGGTCTCTTGGCGTCCCAGATGGCAACGCCAACAATCTGTTGATTATCAATCCAGAGCAGAATTTTATAGTAGTCAAAATCATTTCCGCTATAGCAGAGCACTGGAAGAATGAGTTGTTTAGCGCGCTCCACCATAGGCCAGACCATCACCGCGTCGGTAATAATCTGATTTATGGCGGCAAGATCATCTCTTTGGGCGACTCGGCAATACAGTATTGGGTCGCTGTCTATTTCCTTACAATCCATTTGCTTACAATCCCTTAGCTACAGTCCATTTATCTATAACGACTTATTCATAAGTGAGTATACCAAGTTATCGCCATCTTTTGCTAACTCTCCGTAGGGCAAAGGAGAATTGCAAAACGTTCAGAGTCATCATCCAAGATCGTCTTCACATCGGTGAACTCATCGGACTCATCACAGAGCTGCACGTAGCGAAAATAACCTGAATTGTAAGCATTATTAGTATTTGGATTGCCGGGAAAAAACAGATTAAATGAGGGCGCATTGGCGAGGGTGTCCAGAACCGTTGCCCCCAGAGCAGGAGCCTCTGTCTGGTTGTAGTCGAGACTGTGCAGTGCTGCACTGCCGAGATCGCAGTCGGTTACTGAGATGGTCGCCTCAAAGACTTGCAGCGCAGTTTTTAATTGCTCCAGCTCATAGTCCGCAAACACTATATCTGACTCGAGACTGCCGGACAGAGCACAGCGGCTATTCTTATTTTGAAAACCAATATCCGCTGGAATCATAGCCGTCAACTGGCCCTCAGCATTGACCTTAACCAGCGAAATACCCTCGGCAATATCGGAATACTCCACATAAATGCCCGACGGAATACTGCCAAAATTAAACTCTTCAGCTTGGGTTTGAAGCAGGAATAGGCCATCTTCGCCGTCATTGATACCCGCCAGGGTAATACTGCTGCCCGGCACCACCGTGCCAACGATAGACAATGGCTCCTGAGTTAATTCATCATCAATACAGGCGAGATCCCCGGCAAGCGTAGCGCCGAGAATAGTCAGCTGACCATAACAGATAGAGTCAATCGCGCCGCTAGGCGCAGAGCCGCTGATACTGACACGACCATTGCGCGACACCACCATCAGTAACTTTTCATTGAGCAATGGCAGATCCATCACCCAGTGACCGGCTATAAAGGCATTACTGTTAAAGGCGAAAGACTTGGAGGTAGATCCCCCGGAGCCATCTGCGGCACTGATCAGCAAGCTGTAAACACCCGGACTGGTCACCGCCCCCTGAATCAATCCAGTGGTCGAATCTATTGCTAAACCGGAGCCATCGGCATCCAGCTGATAGGAAACACTACTGTTATTTAGCCCATTGGCACTGGCACCAAGCGTCCAGTTGATTTGATCAGACCAGGCTTGAGACTGCCCTGACAGCGTAATTGTGCCGTAGTCCGGTTCCGCGTCGGTCTCTGTGCCACCACCCCCACCGCAAGAGATTAACAAGACAAAAGTAGATACTAAGCAAATTCGCGAAATCATAGACAGCCAATAATTGGGTAATAACACTGATATTTAAGGCTGCTTTTAGATTTAGACATAGCGCAGCCACCGACAGATTAAGTTAACGGCAATCCATGCTGTTACGATCAAAATAGACTTTATTAGAAATGAGTCGGTGAGATTAGCGCTGCACCTGACCGGTTACTTAAAGATGCCGTTGTCCCGAAGAAACGCGCCGACATCAAAATCCTTGGCAAACTGCTCGCCTAACTGATTGGCATCCAGGCCCATATTGTAGGCATCCTGCAATGGCGTATGGTCCATCAGGTCGATAATATTTTCATCGGTTCCCTGTAGCTGCAATCTCGGGTTACCCGCCGTCGCCACCACTTTAAACTTGGCATACCAGACCGCCCAGGACGGCTGTTGCTGAGATTTTCGAGGAACAGCCTTAGCGTCGGCCTCGGCGGCAAACTGAACCTCAGCCTCAACCGCGACCTTGGCATCAATTTCAACCGGACGCTCAGGGGGCTGAGCCGCTTTAATGCCAGCCCGCTGTTGGGTACGCTTTTTAAATAGACTCATATTATTGACCGGTTACTCACGCAGCAGTGGCTTCCAGTAGAGGATGCCCACCAACATAACCCAGACAAAATCTCTCAGACCCGAGTGGTCGCGGCTTTGTAGCTGCTTGCGCACCATTGCATACTCAATCAGATGTACCACCAGCATTGCTAGGCCAATCCACATAATCCACTGACCGGCAGCCGCTGCGAAGGGCATAAAAATATTGACGATAAAGACTAACCAGAAACCCAGTAATAGAAACTTATTAAATGCGACAAATGTGTTCATAGCCCGATTTTCTCGTTGTTATTATTCTGTCGAGTGACGCCCAGAGTATGGTTGTCTGAATAGCACGGTCAGGATAATCTCAAACCTAGACCAACTATGCAAACTCTTAGACCCATTCCAAGCCTCTCACAGCCCGCTAATGATAATACTCAGTGGCACTCAAATAGCGGTGCTAGACTAGTGTTTATGACATGGAAAGCATTTATTTACCCCTCGCCAAAGTTGCAGGAGCTCTACCGGCTGGCGCTGTGTATCTGTGGCGCCACTATTTTACTCGGTGCCTGGCGCGATATTGGCTACCACTCCGGACTTCTGGCGGCACTGCCAGCACTGTTTATCTATCAGTTTGGCAGCTACCTAACCACCAGCTCGCAACTCTCCAACATCAGTCGTCAGCGATTGACTCTCGGCATGGAATTTAGCGACGGTCTGATCACCGGTTTATTAATCGCCCTTGCGGCATTTGATCCAATCATTACACTGGCACTGGGTGCAGCCTTTCTGGTGACCATAGTCGGGGCCATGAAAGCCACTGCCCCGCTAGATTTATTCGGTGTATTTCTCGGTGCCCTATTGGGTTACTGGCTGCTGCCCTTTGCCCTTGCAGTGTCGCCGCAAATGCAGCTATTGGTCACCTGTGTCAGTTTTTCCTACTGCCTGTTTAACGTCAATATGGCCAGGCAGACTCACTCGCTGCTCGCCGAACAGCATGAATCGGTACTGCGGCAAAATGACTGGCTAACTCTGCGCACCTTTCATCTCTCCAAGTACCTCTCCCCGGCACTGCGCAAAGCCATACTCACAGGCAAGGATGTTAAAGCGGGCACTCAGGAGAAAACTCTCACGGTGTTTTTCTCCGATATGGAGGGCTTTACTAAACTGGCTGAAGAGCTGGATCCGGAACAGCTGACCTCACTGCTGAATACCTATTTAACCGAGATGTCGGAAATCGCCTTTCGATTTGGTGGCACTGTGGACAAGGTGATCGGCGACGCCATTATGGTGTTTTTTGGCGATCCAGAAAGTCGTGGCGTGCGCGCTGATGCGGTGAGCTGTGTCTCCATGGCCGTGGCTATGAAGCATGCCATGAAAGAATTGCAGGGGCGCTGGCGCGCTGAGGGCATTGCCAACCCACCGGTACTGCGCATGGGTATCAATAGTGGGGTCTGCAAGGTGGGCAACTTTGGCACTGAAAATCGCCTCGATTACACATTGCTCGGCCGCACGGTGAACCTTGCCAGCCGCCTTGAATCCGCAGCGGCGAGCGATGAGATTCTGGTCTCCAGAGATACCTATGATTTGATTGCCGACGCCGTCGACTGCACCGATAAGGGCCAGATTAGCGTCAAGGGTTTTGCCGCACCAGTGAATGTTTTTAGCGTCACCGACCTGCATAAAAACATTGCTATCAAACAGGCGATTGAAGATCGGGCGCTGGCTGAAACGGTTTAATGCAGACTCTTAGCCTTAGAGTCAAAGCCAATATATCACTTCACCATTCACCTCTAAGTCATTCACCCCTAAGCCATTGATTTAATTACTGCCTTACCTGCCGATGACTGGGCGGGAATGGGTAGCGGCTGCTGCGAAAGGGATTGATATCCAAACCCCCGCGACGCATATAGCGGGCATAGACATCCAGCTGCGTCGGCTGGCAGCGCTGCATAATATCGCCGTATATCTTCTCCACACACTGCTCGTGAAAATCCTGATGCTGACGAAATGACACCAGGTATTTCAGCAGCCCGGCACGATCAATCGCCGCGCCCTGATAGCTGATATAGACCGACGCCCAATCCGGCTGATCGGTGACCGGGCAGTTGGTTCTCAGGAGATGGGAATACAATGTTTCAGTGACGCTTTCAATGACGTTTTCAGCATCGCTTCCACCCTCTTCCCCAGCCTTATCTAAGACCAGAAAATCGGGGTTTGGCGTATAGCAATCAATGGCAATAGGCTGCTGATCGAGACAGTGACCCTGGGGCTCAGTCATCGGGCGAAAGCCGTTGTACTCAGCCAGCTGATAAAAAATAACCTCAACACTGCCCTGAGCCGCTGCGGATAAGTCCACAGTCATGCACTCTTGCACCGCCTGTTGCGACTCAAAGTGAGTCTGGTTAAAGGAGTTCAAATAGAGTTTAAAAGACTTCGACTCGACGATATTGACGCTGGTACAGGGCACCAGAAACTCGACAATGGCCACTTGTGGCAAGCCGTGATTATTTAGCCAGGAGACTTCAAAGCCAGTCCACAGATCAACGCCAATAAAGTCTGGCAAGGGACCGCCGACGGCTTCCAGCTGCTCACGAGCCGTGGCTCGGGGAATGGGGTCAAGCAGTGAGGGATCATAGCTAGTGCTGTAAACCGTGTCCTTGCCCAGCTCGGTATTCGAATAGTCCGCCATTAACTGCGCAACCTCGAGCCCTTATCCAGCAGATTCAGCGCCACGGCAAATAGCAGCACGCAAAACAGTGTCACCATGGTGAAGGCCCAGATAATATTAATATCGCTGATGCCAGCAATGCCATAACGGAAGGCATTGACCATATAGAGTATCGGGTTGATCTGCGACACGCCGCCCCAGAACTCCCCGAGCATATCGATGGAGTAAAACACGCCACCCAGATAGATCAGCGGCGTCAACACAAAGGTTGGGATAATCGAAATATCGTCAAAGTTGCGGGCAAAGATGGCGTTGATTAATCCGGCCAGAGAGAACATCAGCGAGGTCATCAACACAATGGCAATGGTCACCGGCAGACTGTGAATGCTGAAGTCAGCAAAATACAGAGACAGGACGGTAACAATTAAGCCCACACCCAGACCGCGACTCATGCCACCGACCACATAGCCCAACAGAATAATCCAGCTGGGTACAGGTGAGACCAGCAGCTCTTCAATATTGCGCTGGAACTTGGAACCAAAGAATGAAGACACCACATTGGAATAGGAATTGGTGATCACCGACATCATAATCAGGCCAGGGGCGACAAACTGTATATAGGGCAGCCCCGACATCTCACCAATGCGCGAGCCAATCAGAGTGCCGAAAATCACAAAGTAGAGCACGATAGTGATCACTGGGGGCAACAGAGTCTGTGGCCAGATGCGTAAAAAGCGCTGAATCTCGCGACGCACTATGGTGATAAAGGCAATCCATTTTTGCTGGCTAGTCATGGCTCTCTCCTGTCAGATTTTTCTCAACCATGGTGAAGAACAACTCCTCTAGCCGATTGGTTTTATTGCGCATACTCAACACCTGAATGCCCTGCCCGCTCAACACCTCGAATAGATGGTTAACCGACTGTGACTTTTCCACTTCCACTTCCAATGTATTGGGCTCAACCAGCGTCAGGGGATAGCCCTCAATCTCCGGGCACTCGGTTAAGGGATCACGGATATCGAGCACAAACAATTCTTTGTTTAGCTGCGCCAGTAACTCACGAATACTGGTGTTTTTAACAATCTTGCCATGGTCGATAATCGCCACATTGCGGCACAGGCTCTCGGCCTCTTCAAGATAGTGAGTGGTCAAAATAATGGTGGTGCCACTGGCATTGATCTCACGGAGAAATTCCCACATGGAACGTCGCAGTTCGATATCCACACCGGCGGTGGGCTCATCGAGCACCAGCAATTTGGGTTCATGGATCAGTGCCCGGGCGATCATCAAGCGGCGCTTCATGCCACCGGAGAGAGTTCGCGATGGCACATGGCTCTTATCCCAGAGACCCAGCTGACGGAGATACTTCTCGGCGCGGACTATGGCCACATCACGGGGAATACCAAAATAACCGGCCTGATGAATCAGGATATCTATAGGCTTTTCAAACTGATTGAAATTGAATTCCTGAGGCACCACACCCACCAGCTGTTTCGCCTGGGAGAAGTCTTTATCGATATCATGGCCAAAAATACTGACCTTGCCGCCAGTCTTCAGTACCAGAGAACAGATAATGCCAATGGTAGTGGACTTGCCCGCGCCATTGGGGCCGAGCAGAGCAAAGAAATCCCCCGGTTGAACGGTGAGAGAAATATCCTTTAAGGCCTGGAAGCCGCCCTCATAGGTCTTGCTCAGCTGCTCAATTGCCAGTGCTGGTTGCATAGTTGTTTCCGTATGTCGATTTAAAGTGCCGATTTAAAAAGTGCCAATTTAAGTGGCTGCGGTGAATTGCTGGTTTGAGCGGCTCATTGGAGCTGCTAATTTTGGACAACATTGTAGCGCCGCCGAGCTAAGAAGTCTGGCTTTGAATAATTTGCGTAGATAAATTATCAATCAGCCAAGATTAATTATCTAGTTCGACAACCCTATTACCGTCATAATGACCCGACTGATTAGGACGCTCTAAAACCCTATGCCGAAAAAAATTATCCGCCGTCTATTGCCCGACTTAGCCACGGTGCTGAAGCACCCGTCGATGCGCTGGACCGCGCCATTAATACGCGACCCCAATATTCTCCACCTAAATCGCGAGTCAGTCTCACTGGCGGTATTTATCGGCGTACTGGTAGCCTTTCTGCCGCTGCCGGGGCAAACCTTTATCGCCGCTGGTCTGGCCCTCTGGTGGGGCGCCAACCTGCCGCTGTCAATCCTCTGCATATGGATCAGCAACCCGGTCACCATCGCACCGATATTTTTTCTCACCTATCGCGTCGGCGCCGCCGTACTCGGCAGTGCTCCGCTCGATTTCAGTATCTCCCTAACCTGGGAATGGTTCTCGACCATGGGATCACAGATTAT
>CAJQKW010000024.1 GCA_905478975.1 uncultured Pseudomonadales bacterium
GCGTCTATTTGGATGGCGGCGAACTGGGTACGATTTTGTTGCCGCAGCGTTATATGCCAGAGGATTGCGAGTTAGGCGACTGGGTTGATGTGTTTCTTTATTTTGATTCCGAAGATCTGTTAATCGCCACTACTGAAAAGCCCAGAGTCGAAGTAGGGCGCTGTGAAATGCTCAAGGTTATCGATATCAATAACGCTGGTGCCTTTATGGACTGGGGGCTGCCGAAAGATTTGTTGGTGCCTTACAGTGAGCAACTTAAGCCCATGGAAGTGGGTTATTCCTACGTGGTCTATGTATTTCACGACCAGGATAGCGATCGTATTGCCGCCTCGACTCGCCTACAGGACTATTTAGCGGAAGAGTCGGTGTGGGTTAAGCCTCGCCAGGCAGTTGATCTGTTAATCGCTGGGCGCACTGATCTGGGTTATAAAGCCGTAATCAATGATCAGTATCTGGGGCTTATTTTCCGCGATGACGCATTTAGACCATTAAAGGTCGGTGAGCGATTACCGGGGTTTATTAAGGGTATTCGCAGCGACGGCAAGATTGATCTGGTGATTTCTCAGGGAACGCTTCAGGGCGATCACGACTTGGGTGAGAAAATTATCGAAAATTTGCGTGCCTCAGGCGGTGTCTCGACGTTGACCGACAAAAGCGATCCAGACGAGATATACCGTGCCTTTAAGGTGTCTAAGAAAAAATACAAACAGGCGTTGGGCTCGCTCTATAGAAGTAAAAGAATTTTGTTGAGTCCAGAGAAAATTCAACTGGTCGAGTGATTTTGTATTTCCTGCTCAATGTCTCAATTATCACATTGTATTGGTTTAAGCTGCAATAACAGGCTGTCCTAGGCCTTGGCAAAAAGGCTAGCTCCCCTGATTTTGCTGATTAGCTGTGTTATCATCTCAACGTGTTTATTTAGCACAGGTTATGCCAAAGGTCACATGTGGCCTGTATAAAAAAATCTAGGCCAAAAAGAGCCTAGTGATCAAAATTAATCTAAATGGAATTGGTTTTTAAATAATGTTTCTCTCTTTACAGAGAAAGGCATCAGGGAGTTATTTGAAAAAAATACGCAATTTCAGAAATGCTTTTGGAATTGAGTAGAAAAAATTCATTTTTTGGGGAGTATCAGTATGTATAGAAATAATAGGCTAAGTCTGGCTGTTTCGATTGCCATGGGTGTTTCATTTGCTGGTATAGCAAGTGCAGAACTCGAAGAAGTTATCGTAACTGCAACAAAGCGTACAGAGAATATGCAAGATGTGGCAGTTGCCATTTCCGCTTTGGGTGGCGATGCACTTAAAGAGCTAAACGTGCAAACTTTCGATGAGTATGTTGAATATCTGCCGAATGTTGTCAATGCGGGTATTGGCCCCGGTCAGAAAGAAATTTACATTCGTGGCTCTGCATCCGAGCAGGGTTCAGTAACCGTTTCATCAGCCCAGGGTTCTGCTCCAGGCGTTGCACTGTACCTCGATGAGATGCCTGTTTCCTTTGGTGCTCGTAACCTCGATTTATATGCCGCTGATCTTCAGCGTGTAGAAGTGCTGGCCGGCCCTCAGGGCACGTTGTTCGGTGCTAGCTCGCAGTCGGGTACAGTTCGAATGATCACTAACAAGCCGGTTATCGGTGAGTTTGAAGGTCGCATCGATCTCGGTATCAGCACTACTGCTGGCGGTTCAGACAGCAACAAAATGGAAGCCATGATCAACCTGCCAATTAGCGAGAATGTCGCTCTGAGAATGGTTAGCTACAGCGATCGCCAAGGTGGTTGGATTGATAACGTACCCGCTAGCTTTACGCCAAACGGTGAAGTGATCGACCGCAACTCCCTGGGTTATGGTCCTTCCTTCGGTGATTTCCCGTTGACCACTAAGAAAACTGCTTACAATACTGATTTGGTTCAAGAAGATTGGAACGAAGCGACCTACAACGGCTATCGCATCGGTCTAGCTGCCGACATCAATGAAGATTGGAGTGTTTTGGTTCAGCATGCTTCACAAGAACTTGATGTTGAAGGTTCTTTCCTTGTTGATCCTCGTTTGGGTGATGACAAGTCAGCGAAGTTTTCTCCTGAGCGCAACCAAGATGATTTTGGTTTGACTACTTGGACCCTTGAAGGTCGTGTATCAAACTTGGATCTGGTTTACACCGGTGGTTACTTGGATCGTGAAGTTGATGCGATTGTCGATTACACGCACTACAACAACGGTGGTGGCTACATTACGTATTATATGTGTAGTGGTAACGTTTATGCGACTGATAAGGCTACTGAGAAAAATAGCTGTTTTGATCCGACTAAACAGTACCTCGATAGCAGCGACAACCAGCGTACTACTCACGAATTCCGTATAAGCACTGACGCAGACAACCGCCTCAGATTGCTCGGCGGCGTTTACTTCAATGATGTTGATACTAAAACTATCGGTGAGTTCCAGTACTTTGGTGCCGGCGATACTTTCAGTGAGTTTAATCAAATTTACTACAACAACCCTGATTACCCAGCCTATCAGCTTGGCAATGTCACAGTAGATACTGCTGGTACTAACGCAGGTTCTGAACCTCGTGGACCCGGTACGGTTTTCTATAACGACTTTACTCGTACAGAAGAAGAGATCGCGTTTTTTGGTGAGATTTCCTTTGATTTCAGCGACAAGTTAACCGGTTCGATCAGTGCTCGTAAGTATGAGCTTGATACCGCGTTACAGGGTGCATCAAACTTCTCCTTCGGCTGTCGTTACAACGGTGCTGGTTTAGCGGATCCCTCCACTGGAACCTCTGCCGATCAGACAGTTGATCGCTGTACCAGTGAGAAGTTTAGTAATGATGTTACTGCACGTCTGGAAACCTTGGGCGGCTATGGCGCTGGTGCAATGGATGCTGCCGCTGATACTGCCTTCTTAGCGAACACAAGCCCTTCAGGTGAGAAAGACATGTTCCGTGGTGGTGGTAGCAATGCTGCAACTCTCGCGGCGATTAAGAGTGGCAAGTTAGATATTAGCGACCTTAATGCTGATGGCTCTACTACTGAGAAAGACACTATAATCAAAGTCTCTGTGAACTATCACCTGACTGACGATATCATGCTGTTTGGTGTTTACTCTGAAGGTTACCGTCCAGCCACACAGAACCGAAATGCTGGCCGTTTGTCATCAAATCAGACTGGTGTCTATAACGGTTATGTCGTTCCTGCTGTAGCGGTTACTGATACGCTGGAGAATATCGAATTTGGTATGAAAGGTACCTTCTTAGATAACACTCTGCGCTTCAACGCAACTTACTACCAGGCCGACATCGAAAACCTTCAGGTTTCTCGTTTCGATCCATCCAATGTTGCGTTCTTAGTGTTTATGGAGAACGTTGGTGATGCAGAGTCTTCAGGTTTAGACGCTGACTTCGAATGGGCTGCTTCCGATCAGTTGACTATCACAGGCGCGTTTAGCTTCTTGAACACCGAGATTACTCGAGTGAACCCACAGCTTGAAGGCATTGCAGTTCCTTTAGGCGCTGATCTGCCATTGTCTTCGGACTTCTCTGGTAACATTCGTGCTCGCTACAACTTCACAATGGACAGTATTGGCGCCGACGCATTTGTCGCTGCTTCTATGACCTATCGTGGTGAGACGCTTGCAGGTATCGTGGGTAGTGCGGCATTTATGGACGACACTGGTTTGTTGGCCTACGGCGCAGCATCTGGCATCGAACTGAACAATGAAGGCGGTAACTTCGGTTCAGCTCCGGATTCAACTGGTGCGATTCCGTTGAACACCCGATTTGTCAATGAAGCGACTACTACTTTGAACGCTAGCATGGGTATTTCTAAAGACAGCTGGAACGCAGAAGTCTTTGTTAACAACATCACTAGTGAAGAGGGTGCCATGGCTCAGACAGCGGGTAAGTTCTCTGCCGAGCAAAGTGTAATGCGCCCACGTACTATGGGTCTGCGCTTCTCGTATAACTTTCAATAAGTAATAGCAATTGTTAGACTCTAAAGGGCGAACTTCGGTTCGCCCTTTTTTTTAATCCCGAGAAAATACTATGACTCAAGCAATACCAAAAGCAGCTGTGGATGTAGATCAGGCACAGAGATTACTGGGAGCAGGAAAGCTTGAGCAAGCGCAAAACCTTATTGATAATGTCCTTGCGGAGAGTCCGAGTAACGTTGATGCACTCTATACTTTTGCTGTGATTCAACGGCTTAAAAAACAGCATCTAGAAGCGTTAAAAACCTTAGACCAAGTATTGCAACAACAACCCAATTTAGCGCGAGCCCATCAGGAGCGCGCCCTTAACGAACTGTCGTTAAATAACCCTATGCCTGCGGGCAAGGCTCTAGAGGCCGCAGTCGCCCTAGACCCATCGTTATTAAAAAGCTGGTCACTGCTGGTGCCACTGTATAAAGCCAGCGGCAGTAGCAAAGCACGACTAGCCCAAGAGCAGGTCGATTTCCTAAATACCCTGCCCAAGGAGCTTTTAGCGGCGATTAGTTATCTGTCGGCTGATCGTTTATTGGAGGCAGAGCAAGTCTGCCGAGCCTTTTTAAAGAACAATAAAACCCATGTTGAGGGAATGCGTCTATTAGCGGAAATTGCCACGCGCAATAATATTCTCGAAGACGCCGAGTTCTTACTCGAAAGTGTTATCGCCTTTGAACCCGATCATCTCGACGGCAATATTCAGTACGCCCATATATTGCTCCGTCGACAGCGCTTTCATCGGGCCTATGATCAGGCTAAAAAGGTATTTGATAACTACCCCCAGGTTAGGGAGCGAACTCAGCAGGTTTATGCCTCCGCCTGTTTTGGTGTAGGTAGAAATGAAGAGGCGATCAAACAGTACCTGGAAATGATTGAAGCAACGCCCACCAATGCACAGTTATTTGTCTCTCTGGGTCATATTCACAATACTCAGGGTGACCGAGATCTAGCTGCAGAGGCTTTTAAGCAAGCTTATAGTCTCAATCCCAACTTTGGCGATGCCTACTGGAGTCTGGCTAATACTAAATCCTACAAGTTTGATGATCAGCAGATTAGTGCTATGCAAGCCTCTGAAGCCAGCGCTGAGATTGAGGCACTGGATCAGGTTCAGGTTAATTTCGCCCTGGGTAAGGCCTTTGAAGACCGTCGTGATTACGAACAGGCATTCCATCATTACGCCAAGGGCAACGCCCTAAAGAAACCCACCACCCATTATTCGGCTGGGCAGTTGCAGCGCCGCATTGACTCGCAGATAGCAGTCTGTACGCGGGACTTCCTAGAGTCTAAAAAGGATCTCGGCAATAGTTCAGCTGATCCGATATTTATCGTCGGCTTACCACGCTCAGGGTCGACTCTGTTAGAGCAAATTCTGGCTTCCCACTCACAGGTGGACGGCACCATGGAGCTGCACAATATCTTGGATTTGGCCAAGCGTCTGCGCGGCAGAGACAATGACAATGAGGAAAACCCCCGATACCCGCAAATAATCACCGAGCTAGATGACAGCTATTTTGAGCGTTTCGGCGATCAGTTTATGCAGGACACTCAGGTCTACCGAGAGTCGGCACCGTTCTTTACTGACAAAATGCCGAATAACTTTTTTCATGTTGGTTTAATTAAGCTGATATTGCCCAATGCTAAGGTGATCGACGCCCGCCGTC
This sequence comes from uncultured Pseudomonadales bacterium, assembly GCA_905478975.1. Lineage (GTDB taxonomy): Bacteria > Pseudomonadota > Gammaproteobacteria > Pseudomonadales > Porticoccaceae > HTCC2207. Next base: position 5,642 of record CAJQKW010000024.1, read on the forward strand.
ATCCCATGGCTTGCTGTTTTAGTGGCTTTAAACAGCTATTTGGCGAAGGCCAAGAGTTTTCTTATGGCCTAGCCGACATAGGTAACTACTATCGTCAGTATGTCACTTTGATGGATCACTGGGACCAGGTGTTACCGGATTTTGTGCTGCGTGTTCAGCATGAAGATGTGGTCGAGGACTTGGAAACACAGGTGCGTCGCATTCTTGAATTCTGTGGTCTGCCCTTCGAACAGGCCTGTTTGGATTTCCATAAAACCGAACGCAGTGTACGGACTCCCAGTGCTGAGCAGGTTCGCCAGCCAATTTATAAAAC
>CAJQKW010000025.1 GCA_905478975.1 uncultured Pseudomonadales bacterium
TCAGTAGAGCTATTCTCATCCTGATCTCGGTTTCTGGCGCTGTAAAATGGCAGCACAACAAACAGTGCGGCACCCAAGAGTAGTATTGCTGTGACGAGTCCAAGACTCATTATTCGGATCCTTGTTTGGGGCTATTTAACAGCTGGTCGAGACGTTGCTGCTGGTCAGTACTGCGTACAGGTAGATCGGCTTCTTCACTGCCGCTGTTTTTTTTGCGTCGCGACAGGCGCAGCACAATCAATCCACCCATTAGCACTAGCACCACCGGAGCGGCCCATAAAAACCAGGTGGCGCGATTGACTTCGGGGCGGTAGAGAATAAATTCGGAATAGCGGTTTTTCAGATACTCTTTGATCTCAGCATCGGTTAACTTCTGCTCCAGCAAGCGCTGAACTTCGGCGCGCAGATCTTGCGAAATAGCGGAATTCGAATCGGCGAGATTTTGATTTTGACACTTGGGACAGCGCAGTTCTTCAAGTAATTGTTGGTAGCGTGGGCGCAGAGATTCATCGGAAAACTTCACCACATCCTCGACCGCCATGGCGGCACTAGACAGTAGCAGCAATAATAATGCGGCTTGCTTTAGCCATGCCGAACCCGGCAGTAAATTACTCTGTTTTGGCATTGGCATCGTCCACTAACTGCTGATAAAGGTCGCGAAACTCTTCGTTCCACACTCGCTCATCCACTACCCCGACACGGCGATGGCGAATAATGCCCTCGGCATCAACCAGATAGGTTTCCGGCGCGCCATAGACACCCAGATCAATACCCAGCACACCCCGGGGATCAAAGATTGAAAACTGATAGGGATCGCCGCGCTCTCCGAGCCAGTCCTGAGCCAGCTTGCGGTGATCTTTGTAATTGAGGCCGACTATTGCCACGCCCTGTTCCGCCAGACTATTTAACCAGGGATGTTCGATGCGACAGGCAAAGCACCAGGTAGCCCAGACATTCACCAGCAGTACCTGACCGTCAAAATCATCGGTACTGACCTGACGCTCGGGCTCGTGTAACTCTTCAAGGGCAAATTCGGGAAAGGGTTCGCCAACCAATGCCGAGGGTAAATCCAGTGGATTCTTGCCGAGACTAAAAAACAGAAAGGCGCCCAGTGCCAAACAGAGGGCAAAGGGAACAAACAGTGTTAGTCGATTCATTGTGCGGCAGCCTCTGTTGCAGCGGGCTGAGGTGCTGTTTGAGTGCTCGGTTTACGTCGACGGCGATAGCGTTTATCCATCACCGATAACAGACCACCCAGACCAATCATCAGCCCGCCCAGCCAAATACAGCGAACAAAAGGCTTCACATGCAGACGGATAGCCCAGGCATCACCTTTTAGCGGCTCACCGAGAGACACATAGAGATCGCGAGTCAGACCCGCATCCAGCGCCGCTTCAGTCATCACCTGATTGCGCGCTTCATACTTGCGCTTCTCTGGGTGCAACACTGCCACCAGACGATCATTTTTATAGGCGCTAATCTGTGCGCGACTGGCACCAAAGTTGGGGCCCTGAACAAAGTCGAGACTGTCAAAGGTAAACTCATAGCCAGCCACTTCCACACGATCGCCGGGAACCATGCGCACATCTTTCTGCACATCATAGACAGAGCTTAGGCCGACGCCGAGGGCGCAGACGGCTATACCTATATGGGCAACCTGCATACCCCAGTAGCTGCTGGGCAATTTGGTCAGATTCTTTAGCCTGGAGCTCTGTTTAGACGAACCACGATCCAACTTCTGCCACAGATCTTCGAGACTCATGGTGACCACCCAAAAGCTGGCGCCAAGAGTGATTACTGCGGTAATCGAATAAGTCGCCCACGAAATGCTCTCGGCCAAAAATAGCGGCAATATCAAAGCAGCACTAAGACTGATCAAAAAAGGCACCATGCCTTTCTGCAACAGCATGTTAGCGTCAGTCTTCTTCCAGCGGGAGAACACCGCAAAGCCCATCGCCACCATCAGACCCAGAGTCATAGGCACAAAGAAGAAATTAAAGTACGGAGGGCCAACGGAGATCTTACCCAGATCCAAGACGTCGGCGATAAGCGGATAGAGCGTGCCAATTAAAATCATTGCCATGGCACTGACCAGCAGCACATTGTTCAGCAACAGCATCATTTCTCGAGATAGGCCACTGTAACTCACCACTTCGGTATCGCCCTTTTGGCGCTGTACAACTGGCCCTCGGAGGGCAAACAGCAAGAGTGAACTGCCCACTACCAAGCCGAGAAAGGCGAGAATAAAGACGCCGCGCTCAGGGTCATTGGCAAAGGCGTGGACCGAGGTCAGCACCCCCGAACGCACCAAAAAGGTGCCCAAGAGGCTGAGAGAGAATGCCAAAATAGCCAGCAGTAAGGTCCAACTGCGGAAGGCTCCACGCTTTTCCGTCACCGAAATACTGTGTACCAGGGCGGTTCCCACCAACCAGGGCATCAGTGAGGCATTTTCCACCGGATCCCAGAACCACCAGCCGCCCCAGCCCAGTTCATAGTAGGCCCACCAGCTGCCGAGGGTAATACCTATGGTGAGGAATACCCAGGCACTGTTAATCCAGGGTCGCGCCCAGCGCGCCCAAGCACTGTCGAATTGGCCGCCAATCAACGCCGCCACAGCAAAGGCAAAGGCCACGGAAAAGCCCACATAGCCCATATACAGCATGGGCGGATGGACGATCAGACCGAAATCTTGCAACAGCGGGTTGAGATCGCCGCCCTCGGTGGGGGAAAACGGCAGGATTCGCGCAAAAGGGTTTGAGGTTAAAAGAATAAACAGACCAAAGCCCACGGAAATAGCACCGAGAATCGACAGCACTCGCGATGAAAGCACCAGCGGCAGATGGCTGCTAAACAGCGCCACCGCCGCAGACCAGACCGCCAGGATCAGCGCCCAGAGTAGCAGTGAGCCCTCGTGGGCGCCCCACACCGCACTGACCTTAAATTGCGTCGGCAGCAGGGTATTGGAATTATTCGCCACATATTGTAGGGAAAAATCATCCTGCAAAAAAGCCGCGGTTAAACAGGCAAAAGAGATCGCCACAAACACCAGCTGCCCAATCGCCAGGGAGTGCCCGAGGCGCATCCAGGTGCGATAGCCGGCAAAGGAGCCGACCATAGGCACAATCGCCTGAACTATAGAGAGACAGAGTGCAATAATCAGTGCTAAATGACCATATTCAGCAATCATTTATAGCTCCCACTCTGCTCTTCTTTCTCTTCTTTCTCTTCTTTCTCTTCTTGTTTTGCCTTGTAGGCTGCATTCATCGCATCCGCGACTTCGGGAGGGGTATATTTCTCATCGTGTTTGGCCAAGATTTGAGTCGCCTGCAACACCAGATTCTCATCCACCTTACCCGAGGCAATCGCAGCCTCCCCTTCAGCAAACAGATCCGGGAGAATACCGGTGTGCTCAATGGTCAGCGACTCAACACCGTCAGTGATCTTAAACTGCACCCAGAGGGAATCGTCTGATCGCAGCACCGAGCCATCAACTACCATGCCACCAGCACGCAGAAAGGTATTCTGCGGCGCTTCACCGGAAATAATCTGTGCCGGGGTATAAAAGAAATTGCCATTCTCACGGAGCATATAGACCACCAGACCGATCACTAGAGCGGCGGCGACAACAATCAGTATAACGAGCTGTAAACGTTGTTTACGCAGGGGATGCATCAATTACTTTCCTCATGATTAGACGTTTTTTTGGCCGCAAGGTCACGATTCTGCTGACGTTGAATATCTCGGCTCACTTCTTTTAACAGCCCGCGCTGACTGATCAAAGGTGCAATAACCAACCACAGCATGGTCGCCAATGTCACTGCCACAGACGTCCATACGTAGACCCCGTGACCGTCCATATTGATCAGCGCTGCAAAATTATCAAAGTACATAATCAGCCCCCTGCCTTGGCAGTCACCAGCTCGCGAACCCAGCTGGTTTTGCGCTCACGGCGCAGAATCTCATTGCGCGTGTGCAAAATAAGCGCCACCGCATAAAACAGGTAAAAACCAACAATCATCACCAGTAGGGGCATAAACATGTCCATATGCATACTCGGCGCCGATGTTAGTTTGATCGTCGCCGGCTGGTGCAAGGTATACCACCAATCGACAGATTTATTGATAATCGGAATATTCACTGTGCCCACTAAGGCCAAAATCGCACTGGCCTTACTCGCCGCATCAACGCTGTGATAGGCGTACTGCAAAGCCATAACACCGGCATAGAGAAACAGTAGTATAAGCATTGAGGTAATGCGAGCATCCCAGACCCAGTAGGCCCCCCAGGTGGGTTTGCCCCACACCGCGCCGGTAAATAGCGCCACAAAGGTCAACAGCGCACCAATTGGCGCCGCCGCTTTCATGACCATATAGGAGATCTTCATTTTCCAGATCAAACCTATGGCGCCAGCTATAGCCATAATAAAGTAGCCCGACTGAGCCAAAAATGCCGCTGGCACATGAATATAAATAATTCGGAAACTATTGCCCTGTTTGGCATCTTCAGGAGCAAAGGCCAGACCCCAGACTAAACCGGTGGCCAGCACCAGTAGCGCCGCCAGAGATAGCCATGGCAACCACTGACCACTGCGCAGGTAAAACCACCGCGGCGAGCCGAGGCGGTAAAACCACTGCCAGCTCGGGGACTCATTTGAGGGCCCAGCTGAAAGCTTATTAGAAAGCCAATTCATATCTACAAACCTATCATATTCATTAGTTACTGGCCGTGACGCGCAGCGCCCCAGCAGCTGCCAGCGGGCAGAGCGCCACTGAAGCGGCAAACAGCGCACCCAGTATCGCCAGCGGTGGCAGCCAATTTAATCCATCGACAGCGGAGTTCACCGTCGCCGTGCCAAAAATAATCACCGGCATATACAGCGGCATCACCAGCAGTGATAGCAATAGTCCGCCCTTGCGCAGTGATACTGTCAAGGCAGCGCCCACAGCACCGACCAAACTTAAGCAGGCAGTGCCCAATGCCAGGCTGCATATCAACGGCAGATAGCCTGCACTGGGCAGCGACAGCATCAAACCCAGCAGTGGTGACACCAGCGTCAAAGGCAGACCGGTGGTCAACCAGTGCGCTGTGACCTTGCCCAGTATCGGCAACGGCAACAGCTGCGGCGTAATCAACATCTGCTCGAGGCTACCGTCATGATAGTCACTGGCAAACAAGCCATCCACCGAGAGTAAGGTGGCTAAAAGAGCCATTATCCAGATCATCCCCGCCGCGACCTTTTCAAGCTGCGCCGCTTCAGGGGTTAAGCCCAGGGGAATCAGCGTCGACACCATCATAAAAAACACCACTGGACTGGCCACTTCGCCGCGACGGCGATAGGCCAGCAGCAGATCACGGCGCAACCAGGCGACAAAGCCACTGTCCATTTTTCTGGCTGTTGGTCTCGACATTAGGCGATCCCCTCAGCATGAGGCAACAGCTTATATTTACGCAGGCCAGTCAGCGCCAGATCTTGGTGCGTCGAGAGAATAACAACACCGCCCCCGGCCACATGCTGTTGCAGGCAGGATTGTAAAAACGCCACCCCCTGCTTATCAATTGAGGTAAAGGGTTCATCCAGATACCACAGCCGTGCCTCGCTGATCAGTAGCCGCGCCAAGGCAACCCGCCGATGCTGCCCCGCCGACAGGGCGTAACAGGGAATATCACTGTAACCGGCCAAGCCCACTTGGGTCAGAGCATCGGTAATTGAAAGATCATTTGACTGAGCTGAAGTGGCCACCATCCAGCGCAGATTTTCCTCAGCACTGAGATTTAATTTAACCGCCGGTTGGTGCCCTATATAGAGCATATCTGAGAGATAGTTGTAGCGGCACTGGGGCAGTGTCTGACCAAGATAGGAAATCCCGCCAGCACTGGGCTGAAGAGAGCCGGTGAGCAGGCGCAGCAGCGTAGTCTTGCCACTGCCATTGGCGCCCTCGATCTGCAAAATATCGCCGGCGTCCACAGAAAAGTTGACCGCCGAAAACAGACAGCTGTCATCGCGTTCGAAGGCGAGATTTTCAACACTCAATAATGGCGCGTGCGACACAGACAGATTCCAGGCGAAGTGAACTTTTGGCGTCCGGCATTATGCCAAAATTAGGCATGGAATGTTGCAATAATCGACTTGCTGGCTTTGCAGTGAAATTGGCGATTAGTCCGAGATAAGGAGGAGGAATAAGAAGGCAGGATAAGAAAGCCCTGCTAGACTGCCGAGCCTGAAGACTGCCGAGCCT
>CAJQKW010000026.1 GCA_905478975.1 uncultured Pseudomonadales bacterium
ATAGACTAAAGGTTTTAGGCTTCTGCGGCTGGTGCTGCCTCATCCATAAGGGGCTTCAATTCACCCTTCTCATGCATCTCAGCAATAATGTCACAACCACCGATCAGCTCGCCTTTAATCCACAGCTGTGGAAAAGTGGGCCAGTTACCGTAAGTCGGCAAGTTGCTGCGAATTTCCGGGTTGGAGAGAATATCCACGTAGGCAAAGCGCTGTCCGCACTCCATCAACGCCTGCACTGTGCGGGCAGAAAAGCCACACTGTGGTTGATTGGGCGAGCCTTTCATATAGAGAATAATTGCGTTGTTCTCTACCTGTTCACGAATGGTTTCCATAATGTCCATAGAGACAAATCCTCTGAAATTAGTAATTGTGCTGAAGTGCACTACATCTTGGGGGCATTTTACCTGTTTAGTCTCACCGACAACACCGGGCAAGCGAATTTATTTAAACCTATATTCCCAACTCTCATCATGTTTAAACAGATCTCCCACTAAATGCAAATGAGAATGATTTGCATTTGCGTTTAGATGTTATTATAGTAGCGCCTGTTGTAACCCATGACCCGCTCGCAAACGTATTCTCAGGTATCGACAAGCGAAGTCAGTCATATTTCAATAAAACTATTTCAAGGAAATAAAGACATGAAGAAGCAACTTCTCGCCACCATTATTGGCTTGAACCTTACTGCTGCCGCCCAAGCAGCAACTCCTAGCTTGGAGGAAATGTGGGAAATGATTCAACAACAGCAGGGCGAGATCGCCACGCTGAAACAACAACTGCGCAACAATGATGCGCGGATACAAGAAACTGAAGTGATTGCTGAAGCAACTATTAGCGCCGTTGAACAAATTTCCATGGCCCCCAGCGCAAGCAGCAAGACGACTTTTGGCGGTTATGGTGAACTGCACTACAACAGCCTAGATCGCGATGATTCCGCCGCCAGCAAAGACGCAATGGACTTTCACCGTTTTGTGATGTTTACCGGTCATCAGTTTTCTGATGATATCCGTTTCTTTTCCGAGCTAGAGGTTGAGCACAGCATTGCCGGCGAAGATCAGCCTGGGGAAGTGGAGTTAGAGCAAGCCTATATAGAGTGGGACTTTGCCAGCCAGCACAGTGCTAAAGCGGGTCTATTTCTATTGCCCATCGGTATTATCAATGAAACTCATGAGCCAAACACCTTCTATGGCACTGAGCGCAACAATGTTGAAAAGAATATTGTCCCCGCGACCTGGTGGGAAGGTGGCGCAGTCATCAGTGGCGAGATAAGCACCGGACTGTCCTATGATTTCGCAGTTCACTCTGGGCTCTTTTTAGACGCTGGCGAGTACAAGCCACGTGATGGTCGACAAAAAGTCGGCAAAGCCAAAGCGGACGATATGGCCTTTACCGGTCGCTTAAAATACACCGCTATTCCAGGACTTGAAGTAGCCGCTTCCGTTCAGGTACAGCAGGATGTTCATCAGGGGGAGGGTGAAGCGATTGGCGGTACATTGTTTGAGACTCACGTTGCTTGGCAGCGAGATGATTTCCAACTGCGTGCACTCTATGCCGAGTGGGACTTTGACAGCGCGATTAACAATGTAGTGATTAATCAGGATGGCGATTTAGCCTTGGGCGCAGATGAGCAGACTGGTTTCTATATAGAGCCGAGCTACCGCATTGGCGACAAGATCGGTCTGTTTGCTCGTTACAGTGAATATGACAACCTTGCTGGCAGCGCCACGAATACGGCAGTCGAGCAATTTGATATTGGCCTTAACTACTGGCTGCATCCCAATGTAGTGTTTAAAATAGACTACCAAAATCAGGATACTCCGAGCAAAACTGGCTACGACGGTATCAATATGGGTGTCGGTTATTCCTTCTAATGGCGTTGACCTAAATGCTTAATAAGTTCTACCGAGTTGCTGTGACAATAGCCACAGCGGCTCTTTTTATTCTCACCTCCGCGGCCTCATTTTCAGTGAGTGCCAAGGGGGTTTTTCAGTCTGGGCCAGATTTTGTCGCCGAGGTGTTTGCCCCTCTGCAAGCAGAGCCGAAGGTACTTTGGCTGACCCCAGAGATCCGCACCCAAGCCGCTGTAATAATGGATCGGCCGGTGCGTGGATTGCGTATACGCTACCACCAGAGCAACAACAAAAGCGCCTGGATTCTTGAGGAAATTGGCAAAGAGATGCCGATCACCATCGGCGTAGTGGTGGAAGACGATGTGATACAGCAGGTGAAAATTCTCGCCTATCGCGAGAGCCGTGGCGGCGAAGTGCGTTACCCAGCTTATACAGCGCAATACAACGGTGCAGCCCTGCAAGAGGATTATCGCCTAAATCAAAATATTGACGGCATTACCGGCGCAACACTGTCGGTGTGGGCAGTTAATAAGGTCGCGGCACTGGCTTTGTACTATCATGGCGTAGTGAACCAAAGCACCGCCACTCACCCGCCCCAATAAACCATAGAACTCATGCGCAATAAGCCCAAGCTAAATCAGCCCATCAATGGGATTAAAACCAATATGCTCTGGCATCGCCGTCTTGGCCTGTCGACATTCGTGGTACTTATTTTTCTCGCAATCAGTGGATTTGCACTAAACCATTCACCGGGCCTAAAACTTAATCAAATCAATCTCTCCACTAACTGGCTGCTGTCGTGGTATGGCTTTGAAGTGCCAGCCGCAAAGGGATTCGAAGTCAGGGAAAGTTGGTTTTATAACGATGGCAATAAACGACTGTTAGTGGATGGCAATAGCATCGCGCCCTGCACTGCGCCACTCAGCGCAGTAGCCCAAACTGCCAACAGTGTTTTTGCCCTCTGTGCCGATGGGCTAATACTGCTCACTGCTGATGGAGAGTTCGTCGAACAATTCCGCCCCATCGATGGACTGCCGGCGAACACAAAGACTGTGGCCACCATAGCTAATAGGGTTTACCTGATCACCGATTCAGCCACTGTGGAATTTAATCCCGAGAGTCTGGCGCTTATATCAGTGGATATAGCGACCCTCTCCGAGACTCTAGTGGATAGCCAATTGGCCTCAGCGCCACTGCCAAAATCGCTACAAAAACAGCTTAAAGAGCAGGCATCTGGACCCAGCATTTCACTGGAAACCCTGATTCTCGATCTCCACAGTGGCCGCTTCTTCGGTCAGTTTGGCGTGCTCTTTATCGACCTTATTGGCTTGTTGGTGTGTATTCTGTCCATCACCGGATTGATGGCTTGGATCAAGCGCCGCTAGATAAGCCCTGTAAAGAGAGCAATCCAGCATTGCGAGTACAAATAAACCGCGCTACTATTTAGCTTTGAGATGAGTATTTACCTTATACCAAAGTAAATTCAAACAAATACCGTACCAATCAGGGGCAGCATAGCTGCCTTTTTTTATTATTTTTAAATATGCAAAGGATGCGATAGAGACGATGACCAACCAGACACTGATGAACACCTATGGCACCAGAGCGGCTACCCTTGTTAAAGGCGCTGGCGCTCGGCTGTGGGATGCAGAGGGCAATGAATATCTCGACGCCCTCTCAGGTATCGCTGTCTGTGGCCTGGGTCACTCTCATCCGGCAGTGGCCAAAGCAGTGGCCGAGCAAGCCACAACACTGACCCACTGCTCTAACTTTTTTACCATTCCAAACCAGCAAGAATTGGCCGATAAGTTATGCGCTGCCTCTGGCATGGATAAGATATTTTTTGGCAATTCAGGCGCTGAAGCGAACGAAGCGGCAATAAAAATGGCTCGCCTTCACGGCCATAAGAAAGGCATCAAACTGCCCACAGTGTTAGTCATGGACAATGCCTTTCATGGCCGCACCCTGGCTACCTTGAGCGCCTCAGGTGGACGTAGAGTGCAGGCCGGCTTTGAACCCCTAGTGCGAGGCTTTGCCCGCGCGATGTTTAATGACATGGAATCACTGACCACCGTTGCCGACAATAACCCCAGCATCTGCGCCCTCTTGGTCGAACCGATTCAGGGTGAAGGCGGCATTCGCATGGCCAGCGCTGAATACCTGCAACAGCTGCGTGAATTTTGTGACCAGCGCGGCTGGTTGTTAATGCTCGATGAAGTGCAGACTGGCAATGGCCGTACCGGAAAATATTTTTACTACCAACACAGCGGTATTGTTCCCGACGTGGTGACCACCTCTAAAGGTCTCGCCAATGGTGTGCCCATTGGCGCCTGCTTGGCCCATGGCGAAGCTGCGGAGCTTATGCAGCCGGGTAATCATGGCTCAACCTTTGGCGGCAACCCGCTAGCCTGTGCCGCAGCACTAGCCACTATTAATACATTGCAAGATGAAAAGCTCAGTGAACGAGCCGCAGTACTGGGCGATAGAATTATGGCTGGCTTTAAAGCGGCGCTGGCCGGTGTAGAGCATGTTGTTGAGATTCGCGGCAAAGGCTGCATGATCGGCATTGAACTGAATAAGCCGTGCAAATCATTATTCCCCGCTGCCATGGCAGCGGGCTTAATTATTAATGTCACGGCCGACTCGGTAATTAGATTATTACCGCCGTTTATTATGACCGATGACGAAGCGGATCAGGTGGTGGCTATTCTTGCACCGCTTATCAAAGACTTTAAACAGGACTAGCCTATTATGGCGATTAGACATTTTCTCTCATTGCGCGACCTCAGCCCTGCCGAATTAGGCGAGGTAATCGACTTAGCTATAGAAATGAAAGCAGCCCGACGTGAAGGCCGCCAAGACCCTATTTTTAAGGGCAAAGTGTTGGGCATGATTTTTGAGAAGTCGTCTACCAGAACCCGAGTGTCCTTTGAAGCCGGTATGGCACAGCTTGGTGGCAGCGCCATCTTCCTGTCATCCAACGACACACAGCTAGGCCGTGGCGAACCGATTGAAGACTCCGCTCGCGTAATCTCACGTATGGTGGATATAGTAATGATCAGGACCCATGGTCAAGAGATCGTCGAGCGCTTTGCGGCCAATTCTAAAGTGCCAGTGATCAATGCACTAACCAATGAATATCATCCTTGCCAACTATTGGCCGACGTGCAGACCTTTGTCGAACACCGCGGCCCCATCCAAGGCAAAACCGTTGCCTGGATTGGAGATGGCAACAATATGTGCAGCTCCTGGATCAATGCCGCCATCCAGTTTGATTTCAAATTACAGATCGCCACCCCGGTTGGCTATGAACCTGATGCAACCTTAGTCGCAGAAGCCGGTGACCGCCTCAGGGTCTCCAATGATCCTGTCACAGCCGCCACTGGCGCGGACTTGGTAACCACCGACGTATTTGCCTCAATGGGGCAGGAAGGCGAACAGGACGAGCGACTAAAGCACTTTGCAGGCTTTCAGGTGAATCATGCACTGATGGCCCATGCCGCAGATAACGCATTGTTTATGCATTGCCTGCCGGCTCACAGAGATGAAGAAGTGTCTGGCGAGTTGATGGAAGATGAGACTATTTCGGTGGTGTGGGATGAAGCAGAGAATCGCTTGCATGCGCAGAAAGCATTAATGGTGTTTTTATTACAGGCCAGTCGTTAGCCGCGAACCTGTCTCCAGCCCCTGAGGCCAAGTTAAAACAGCTCGGGTTAACTGCGCCTAGTTGTGGCTGGCCTCTAGTTGATAGAACGTCACCTGGGCAAAATCATCTGCAAGACCACCATCGCTAGTATTGTTTTGGTTATAGGCCCCAGCTTTAAAATACATAAAGTCGTCGGCAATATCGTAGCCACTCATGCTCATATCTATATCAGCAGTGCCTAAAATCTCGCCATCGAGATCACCACTGCGAATGGTTACCCACAGCTGGTTGCCCTGGGCAAGGATTTCATAGGACCAAATTTGATCTAAGGCAATACCGTTCTCAGGGTCAGAGGCCGAGCTGGATTTACTGCCGACAATCTCATAATAGATATCGTCTCCACCATTGATTTCGTGCGCAGCATAGATTGAGCCTCGCTGATGCCCAGGAAGCTTGCGATAGTAGAGCCGGACCGGCTCATCATCTTTCGCATGAATCTGGCCCACAACCAATCGCCCAACACGGCTGCTACTACCGGAGGTGGTCACGACATTCACTGCCAGCGTCGCCTTTAACTCTCCATCAACCGCACCAGCCGCTGCCTGGGCTGAAGCCGGTGCGCTTGAGAATACCCAATTATTTAGATTGGGGCTGCCATCAGAACCACGGGTACTAATACTGGTATTGCCGCGCCTAAGCATCTCGCGCAGCTCGGTACGTGGATAACTGGCATTCGCCGAGGTGGTTGCCCCCGCATTGGTGACACGAAAAACCATGCCCCCATCAGCACCAGTCCAAAAATATTCCGCATCTGTGTATCCAGCAGCCAAATCGACCTCGTCAATCCTGTTAGCCAGACCGCGGGAGTCTGCTTCGGGGGTATTTAACTTCCAGCCGAGCAAATCAAAATTTTGTCCAGGAGGCACATTGGGATCCAATCCACTGGCCGCGAACACAGGCCCATTTGAATCCGACAGCGGTGATTCAATAAAGCCATTATCATCTGTGTAGCTGGCCCGCACCCTTATATCAATATTTACATCAGCACCGGTTAGATCATAGGTCTCGGCAGAGGCTCCAGCAACTGCAATCCCATCGGCAAACCACTGGTAACTGATAGTGCCGTTGGCACCATCGAGATCGGTTACCACCGCAGTCAACGTCTGGCCAACCTGATTATTGCCCATCGAGGTAACAGAACCTGCATTATTGGCTGCTGGCGCTGCTGGTTCAGCAACAACAGTAGCGGCCGTATCAGATGTAGTAGAGCCGCCGCCACAGCCCGCTAAGGCCACTGAAACAATAAGGCAGGTGGCAGTAAAAAAGCGCATATAGATGTCTCTTATAGAAGTGTCATTGGCAAAGTACTCTTCCAGATATTGAGAGTAATAACTGCTGATTCATAGTCTTTGAAAACGGCGTCTAATAGAGCCTGACAGACAACTGCCAGGCTCTATCAAAGCGGCAAACAATAGTACTTTCTGTTGTCCTGCTTACTTCCCTGTGATGGCTACCGAATCAACACGTATTTCCTCATCGCCACTGTTATATCCGCGCTCATTTCCGGCACCGCCGGTAGCTGGCCCACCAATACCTCTAATAAAGAGCGCAACACTAGTATTGTCTCCAACATTAAAACTGTAGGTATAGGCGTTATAACTGGTGTTACCTGGGTTACTGATGACTTGCGTTAACAAATTATTTTCAACGGCTTCTACCTGTGCGATCGAGCTATAGCCTAGATCGTTCCGCGGCATATCGACAGTAGCGGTATAGTATGTCGGCGTGTAGCCAGCATCATAGCCAGTACCGGTTAACACCCTTACCTCTAATTCACTGGGGTAGGAACCACCTTCAGAGCTCTTAAACGCAGCTAGGATATCGATTTGATACTCGCCATTGGCAGTCACCGCAAACTCCTGGTAGATAGCGTCAGGCTCAAGATTGTCAAACTTAACCACATCAGAATCATTACCAGTGCTACTCTCGCCATCATCACCAATGCCATTATTAATCCAGCCAGCGCAGGCACAGTCAGAACCCGAGGATTTGGCCAACTTCGCGAAGCCCGCATTGACCAAAACTGGATCCTCAGCCACTACCGCTGGGGCCTCTTCAACCACACCACCAACCCAGGTTGTGTTGGGGCCTACATTGGCCTCTTGCACAAAGCTGAGGATATCAATATCCACACCTATACCAGCATCTGGGCCTGCGCCTTCAACTAGCAAGTTGGCATCTGGAGCCGTTAGAGTGGCGCCATCTTCAGTACCATCGGCACCAATATTACCGTCCACACCAGCACCTATGCCGTTGAAGTCAAAGGTATTAGAATCAGAAAGGCTGGCCGAGTAAATATGATTGTTATCGAAATCCGTTGCCGTGGCCATCGCGCAACCCTTGCCCAAGTAGCCAGACTCATGGATCGCAGGGTCACCATCACCGGCACTATCGCCAGCTGTACCAAACAGATTATTGGCATCGGCCTGGTTAGCAATCAGGTTATCGTCAAAATCTAACAGATAGCTAAACAGTGCGCAGTTATCGTTGCTGCCAAATTCAAACTGTATGGCGCGATCATTGTTAATAAAGCTATTGCGCGCAATAACCGTGGTCAGATCAAGAGAGGTGTCAGCAATAATATCCGCACTTGAAGAGGCATCCAGCGGGTCAGAGTCAATATGCAGAGCGGCGCGATCCGATGACGTCGCCGTGGTATTACCAATAAAGTTATCGACAATGGTATGACCCAGAGGCGCGAATGAAATACCGCCGTCCTCA
>CAJQKW010000027.1 GCA_905478975.1 uncultured Pseudomonadales bacterium
AGAAAATCAGGGTCAGACTCGAATTACATGACCACAGTATGGTAGATAGCACCAAAGTGGCCCCGGAGATCGAATGTATGGAAGCCAATCGCCATCTTATCTGAGGGTTTGCTGAAGAAGCTTTCATTACCCGTGGGTTAGCGGACTATTTCGATCTCGAGGGATCGTAGATCATAGTCCTGAAACAGAAAACGTTACGGCGACTTTGAGAGTCAAACTATCCGCAACGGCAGCGCACAAGGGAACTCAATACTGGCCCTAATTTCACCTGAAGCCTAAGTTAGCACTTGCCAAAAACACCAAAAAGGTATATTTTCTATACTATGCAATCTTTTGAATTTGACGGCAAAAAGAGCCTCTCCAATCAAGATAAACACGGTATAAGCTTTGAAGAGGTTCAGGTTCTGTGGCAAGACCCTGATTTGGCTGAGATACCTGCTACGTCAGAAGGTGAGCTCCGATACATTGTTGTCGGTAAAATCGCCGACAAGCACTGGTCTGCCGTCATAACCTATCGCGAAGCGAATATTAGGATTATTTCTGCTAGACGATCCAGAGAAACCGAGGTGGTGATCTATGAAAGCTAAAGATTTTGATAAGAAATTTGATGACAACAAGTCCGATATTGTCGGCGATCTTGATTTGTCAGCTATCAGGCGCCCCAACCAGAAGCAAAGACGTGTCAACGTTGATTTTCCCACGTGGATGGTCGAATCCCTTGATAAGGAGGCTTCTCGGTTAGGAGTGACCCGGCAATCAATAATTAAAGTTTGGCTGGCAGAACGTTTAGAGCAGTCAGGCTCGAACAATTCAAAGCACTCTGACGCGGCGTAACTGCCGTTCAAGTTTGTAGCTGTAATTAACACGCTCAGTGCATTTTGCGCTGAGCTCAATGAAACACCAGAGAACCCCCAAATGTCGATACATTGGTACCCCGGCCATATGCGCAAGGCCAGCAACGAGATGATCGAATCATTGCCATTGGTCAATCTGGTGATTGAGGTGCTCGACGCGAGAATTCCTTTCAGCAGCTCAAATCCGTTTATTCAGGATCTGGTCACTGAGAAGCCCTCCATCAAGATCCTCAACAAGTGCGATCTGGCCGACCCTGAGATAACCAAGGTGTGGCAGGAGTACTATGAGCAGCAGGACAATACCAAGACCTTGGCACTGGATCTGCAGCACTTTGATCCGGCTAAGCAGGTGATTGAGCTGATCAATACACTCTGCCCGCAAAAAGAGGGTCGCAACACTCTAGTGATGGTTACCGGTATCCCCAATGTGGGCAAGTCTTCACTGATTAACTGTCTCGCTGGCCGCCATATGGCTAAGACTGGCAATGAGCCGGCGGTGACCAAGGGGCAACAGCGAATTAATCTGCGCAACGGCATTATGCTGTTGGATACGCCGGGAATTCTCTGGCCGAAGATCGAGAATCCCAATGGCAGCTATCGATTGGCGACTACTGGGGCGATTCGCAATACTGCGGTGAGCTATGAGGATGTGGCATTCTTTGCTGCGGAGTTCCTCTTGGAAAAATATCCGGAGTTACTGCAAAAACGCTTTAAGTTTGAGACGCTGCCCCGCAGTGAGATTGAGTTGCTGGAGATTATTGGCGCCCAGCGGGGCTGTCTGCGCAGTCGCGGCCAGGTTGATCTGGAGCGGGTCTCGACGATTTTTGTCAATGAACTGCGCGCTGGTACCCTGGGCAATGTGAGCTTCGAGACGCCTGAGATTATTGATGTTGAGATGCAGCAGGTTCAGGTATTGAGAGCGGAGAAGGAAGAGCGTGAGAAGCTGCGTTTGGAAAAAGTCGCCGCGCGCCGTCGCAAGGCTAAGGCTAACCGCAAGTAGCACTTGGCTATTTCTACGAGCTATTTTCTACATACTAAACATACTGCCCCGCCGCATAGCCTGAAGCCCAGGCCCACTGGAAGTTGTACCCCCCCAGATGGCCGGTCACATCGACCACTTCACCGACAAAATACAGCCCCGGCTGGGTTTTGCATTCCATAGTTTTTGACGACAACTGATCGGTATCGACGCCACAGAGGGTAACTTCTGCTGTGCGATAGCCTTCGGTGCCTGAGGGCTTTAGCTGCCAATCAGAGAGTTGCTGTGCCACTGCCAATAATTGTGCATCGGGAATTTCTGCCATGGCAGTTTCGGCGTACTTGGGCCAGTGCAATGTCTGCAAGGCCAAGACCAGACCTTTCGAGAGATGATGGGATAGCAAATTGCGCAGCAGACTTTTGGCGCTGGTTTTCTTGTATCCGAGTAACAGTTCTCGAGCATCTTCGTCCGGGAGTAAATTCACCGCGATGCTCTGCCCCGGTTTCCAATAGCTGGATAACTGTAGTGCAGCAGGACCGCTGATACCCCTATGGGTAAAGAGCATATTCTCGCGGAAACTGATGCCGTTGACCGACATATCCACATCCACTGCCAGCCCAGATAAGGTTTCTGAAATCTGCTTGATGCCGTCACTAAAGGTAAAGGGCACTAGGCCCGCAGTGCGCGGCAGCAAGCTCAAGCCAAACTGTTCAGCGATTTCATAACCTAAACCGCTGGCGCCCATGGTGGGGATCGACAGGCCGCCGGTGGCTATAACAAGAGACTTGCAATGATACTCACCAGTGGAGGTTTGCAGGCTGTAACCCTGCTTTCCTTCAGCCTTTCCATCACCCTCTCCATCACCCTCGGCATCACCAACTTGAGCAGCAGCCTTCACCGACTTGATCTCACATTTGGTTTTAATCACCACACCGGCTTGCTGGCATTCCTCGAGCAGCATGGCGAGAATATCTTTGGCCGACTCGTCGCAAAATAGCTCGCCGTGTTTGCGCTCGTGATAGGCAATGCCATGACTTTCCACCAGCTCAATAAACTGCCATTGGTTGTAGCGATTGAGCGCTGAGATGCAGAAGTGTGGGTTATTACACAGATAGTTCTCGGGAGTGATATCGAGATTGGTAAAGTTGCAGCGACCACCCCCAGACATCAGAATTTTTTTGCCGACTTTATTGCTGCTGTCGAGTACTAAAACCGACTGGCCCCGCTGAGCTGCAGTAAAAGCACAGAAGAGTCCGGCAGCGCCACCGCCAATAATAATGACATCAGAAGTTTTCATTTTTGCTCGTCAGCGGTTAAGGCATTCCAGCGTACTGCGACAGCCTCGCGGCCCAGCCCTTCTAATAGGGCAATATTACGCTCAGGAATCTGCTGGGGCATATCAACATTTTCCAGTGCGGCGGTGACCATCTCTTCGCGCAAAAAATGAATCAGTGGATAGGGGGAGCGATTACTGAAGTGACTGGCGCTGTCTTTGTCTTCGCCATCAAACAGATACTGCGGATGAAAACTGGCCAGTTGAATGGTGCCATCTAGACCCAGCTCTTCCAACATGGCTTCGGCGTCGCCGAGAAAGTCTAGGTAGTCTTCGAAACTGTGCAGCATGTGGGGTATCACCAACAGGCTAGTGGCAATTTCGCCCTCGCTGCTCTGTTGAATTAAATCCAGTTCTGAGAGAAAGGCATGGTGCAGCTGCTCGACATTATTAGCCTCGCAGACATTGATACGCAGAGCCGGATCGGCGATCAGGGGACGGGCAAAGGGACAGAGGTTGAGCTCGACAATAAAGCTCTGTAACCAGGCGCGGATATGTTTTTCAACTAGACTAGATTTAACCACAGACATATTTTTTAAGCGCTTTTAAAAGCGTCCTTTGGTACCGGCAATCAGCTGCCAGAAAAAACGCGATTATAGGCCTATTTTAGTGCAAAAGATGCTTTGCGTTTTTTAACTTTAGGAGTACTGTGGCGAAAATTTCAGCAGCCCCTTAATTGGACAAATTCGCCCATGCCTATACGTACTATGATCAACCTCTGGCCCCTGTTTATCGGACTCGCTCTGATCGGTCTCGCCGTGGGCGTGCAGAACAGTTTACTGGGTATTCGCGCGGAGCTTGAGGGCTTTGATGACTTTCTTATCGCCCTGCTGATGTCCTGTTATTTTGCCGGTTATATGATCGGCTCACGGCTGACGCCAGCGATGATTGAGCGGGTCGGACATATCCGCATCTTTGCTGCCCTTTCCGCAGTGGCCTCGGTGACCATTCTGGTTCACGCGATCTATGTCGAGCCATGGGCTTGGGCACTGATGCGCCTGCTTACCGGATTTGCCTTCTCGACTATCTTTGTGGTCGCCGAGAGCTGGCTCAACCAAGCCTCGAGCAATACCAACCGCGGACAGATCCTGGCTATTTATACCGCCATCCTGCTGTCGGGCATTTGCGCCGGGCAGTTTATGCTCAACGTCGCCAGCCCCGCGGGCTTTGAGCTGTTTATATTAATCTCGGTGATGGTCAGTGTTGCCGCCGTGCCGATCCTGCTCTCGGTAATCGCCACCCCGCCACCGGACGAAACCGAGCGGGTCAGCATCGGTCACCTCTGGCATCGCACGCCTATGGGTGTGACCGGCATTGTCCTGTGCCAGTGGGTGTCGAGTATTGTCTTTGGTATGGGCGCGGTGTATGCCACCAAACTCGGCTTTAGTATTGCTGAAGTGGCCAATTTTATGGGCGCGATGATGGCCGGCGGCATGCTCTTCCCCTGGCCCCTGGGCAAACTCTCCGACGCCATAGATCGGCGCTGGGTTATCGGCTATTCCTGCTTGGCCGCGGTGGTGGTGGCGATCATGATTAGCTTTGAGACTCAGGCTTCGGGAAGGCTCTATTTCCTGACCTTTTTGTTTGGTGGTTTCTCGCTATCGCTGTACTCATTGGTGGTTGCACTGACCAATGATCACCTGCGTCCGAGAGAAATTATTCCCGCCAGCGGCACGGTTATTTTGATCGCCGGTTTAACCTCGGTCACAGGCCCTATAACGGCAGTGTTCTGGCTTGAGATCTTCGGTTTGCAGTCGTTCTTTATTCTGCTCGCTTCCTGCTTGCTGTTACTTGGCGGCATCAGTATCTGGCGAGTGCTGACGATTCCCGCACTGCCTGCTGAGTACAAGGTTCAGAGTACATTACAGGCGGCAACTGTGCCGGTGGGTACGGTGTTGCACGTTGAGGAAGAGATTCCGGTGAGTGACGTAGAGGCCGCTTAGGCTTCTAAGCCAACATTATTGAGGCCTACCCCAACATTGAGGCGACGGCAGTAGAAATTATTTTTTCTCTCGAATCGCCTCATAACCTTTGTTTAACGTCTTGATGCCAGAGCCAAGCACTTTCAATAAATTTACCTCTTTATACTGGCTATCAATCCTTTGTATTTCTTTTTGAAGCTGTCGCTGCTGTTCTAGCAAAAATTCAGAACGCCGACCAGATGAATCAATCATTGCCTCAAGATATTTCAGCTCAGAGGCGAGCTTTTCGGCCCTTGCCATATCCCGTTTAAATTTGGCTGCCACAGCGACTGGAGGAGGCTTAAACAGCACCGCTAAATCCCTTTCAAAGGGGCGTGGTGTTGCTCTACTGGAAGGTTGCAATCCGGCTTCATCGCAATTGCGAATTTCAGACTGCTTTTCAACAGGATTACACTTCAATGCCGCCGAATCCAAAAACTGATCAATTGCGGAGACCTTTGCATCAGTAGGCAAACCTTTAGGGCTAGCTGGAGAGATGACTGCCCTGGGAACTGAAAGGGGTTTAATCTTAGGTACGGCTTTGGGCACCGATTGCTTCTGGCGAGACGTACTGACCAACGGCACTGTCTCAGCATCTAAAGCCTGATTTTTTTGAGCTTGGGATTGAGTGGCAGCGGGCCTAGCTTGCTGAAAGTAAACGTGAACAGTTTGAGCAGGAATCAGCCTAACACTGTTGCCAAGGTTTTCCCTGCCCACAAAAAACACAGCGATTAGGCCATGTAACAGCACACTCAGTAACAGTGACTGCTTAAAATAACGAATTGGCGGCTCAGTTAATAAGCCAACGCTTACGCGCTCGCCAGCGATCATTGGGGTCGAAATCCTTTTCCGGTTAATCAAAGCTCTAGGTTCGACAGAAGGCAGTATAAAAGGTTCGAATACTGATGATCACATGGAGGTTAGGACCGCTCTAGGCGCGAGATCAAAAAGCGCGCACAATAAGCTCAATTGATCGCCCTCCAGAGCGGCAACGTAAACCCTTAACAAGAATAAAAATAATATAAAGGGAACACCCAAAATGTCACTGACTCCCAAGCTTCTTAGCGCAACATTAATAGCCACCCTAGCACTACTGACAACCAGCTGTGCCGACAAATTCCCAGTCGCCGAGTATCAAAAACTCGGCGACAAATACAATGTAGTGATTGAGCGAGATATCCGCGGCGTGCCACATGTAATTGGCGATCGCGATGTAGATGCCGCCTTTGGTTTTGCCTACGCCCAGGCCGAAGACAACTGGGAGCTGGTCTATGACACCATCGACTTCTATCGCGGCACAGCAGCCAAAAGCAAAGGACCCGATTCTGCGATCACCGATTTTTTGGTCAAATGGCTGGGTATTTGGGACGATATTGATGCCCATTACGACACCGAGCTATCCCCTGAGATTCGCGCCTATATAGAAGCCTATGCCGATGGCTTAAATTACTATGCCGCCATAAACCCAGAGCGGGCCCTGGCCGAGCTGCCAGTTACCGGCAAAGATATTATCGCCGGCTATATGTTTCGCCATATCCTCTTCTACGGGTTTGATGGCGTCTTAAAAGAAGTTATGAGCAGCGAGCGCCGACAACCCATCAGTACCGCCAATGGCGTCACCTACGATGACCTGCCCATTGGTTCCAATGCCATGGCCATTTCACCGGCCAACAGCACCGACGGCGCAACACGTCTAGCCATTAACTCCCACCAACCCGCCACCGGTCCCGTGGCCTGGTATGAGGCGCATATTCAAAGTGGTGAAGGGCTAAATGCCATGGGCGGACTGTTTCCCGGCAGCGCCACCATTGGTGTTGGCTTTAATGAGAACATTGCCTGGGGCGCGACGGTTAATAAACCGGATCTGGTGGATGTCTATGTCTTGGATATAGATCCAGAAGATCCACTGCGCTATCGCATGGATGGTGAATGGCATGATCTCGAGGCGACCGAGCTGGAGATTAAGGTGAAGTTATTTGGCTTCTTGCCCTGGACCGCCACCGAGCTCGGCCTGCGCTCGGCCCATGGCCCGGTGCTGCAAACCGATCACGGCACCTACGCCATCCGCTATGCCGGTATGGGAAAA
This sequence comes from uncultured Pseudomonadales bacterium, assembly GCA_905478975.1. GTDB lineage: Bacteria > Pseudomonadota > Gammaproteobacteria > Pseudomonadales > Porticoccaceae > HTCC2207. Next base: position 7,214 of record CAJQKW010000027.1, read on the forward strand.
ATGCGTCAAGTAGAGCAGTGGCTGGCCATGAACAAAGCCCAGAACCTCGAGCAGTGGCGCGATGCCCTGCGCATCCACAGCTTCGCCAGCTTTAACTTTGTCTACGCCGACCGCGACAGCAATATTATGTTTGTGCACAACTCCCTGACCCCAGTGCGGGTGGGCGGTTATGACTGGACCCAATATCTGCCAGGAGACGACAGCAGCCTGATCTGGCAGGACTATATGCCCTTCGACAAACTACCCCAGGTGATTAATCCCGAGTCCGGCTGGATTCACAGCGCCAATCAGAGCCCGTTCTTTATTACCGCCGAAGGCAGCAACCCCAAGATATCCGACTATCGTCTGGAAGATGGCTTTCCCACCCGCATGACCAATCGTGCGGTGCGCGGTCTGGAAATGTTTGCTGAACTGAGTCCGATATCTGAACAAGAGTTCTCGCAGATTAAGCACGACAAAAAATACAGCCCCAATTCTCGAGCGGTAAAGTTTCTCCAGGGAGCAATTGATCTGCCACTGACTGAGACGGGTAAAGAATCCTATCTCGATGCCCAAGCGGTGATTCGCGACTGGGATCTCTCCACTGATATTGAAAACCGTGGTGCCGCTATGTCCACCTGTGTGATCGGTGCCGAATGGCTCGCTGAGCAAAAGGGCGAACCAACACCCGATGTTGCCGACGCCTTTTATCACTGTGCCGACAGACTGATGGCTGCCACAGGCCGTGTCGATCCACTCTGGGGCGATGTTAACCGTCATGTGCGTGGCGACATCAACCTGCCAGTAGGCGGTGGACCCGATACATTACGTGCTATTTATGCTCTGGGTATGGAAGAAGATGGCTATCAAACCAACATAGCCGGCGACGGCCTCTACTACTTTGTCTCCTGGGACGGGGAAGGCGTGCAGAAAATTCGTGGCGTGCATCAGTTTGGCGCGGCGACACTGGATGCAGAGTCGCCCCACTACGGGGATCAGACTGAGGACTATGTCGCTGAGATTTTGCACGACCCACTATTTGATTCGGAGCTGCGCAAGGACAAAATCACTCGGCGCTATAAGCCGGGGGAATAGACAGCCAATAACAAAGTGCCTTTGCCGGTTATTGGCAAAGGCACGGCCCTCCTTGGATAAAGTCACGCCACAGAGATCCGAAAAACCTTTACCCCCAGTATCAGACTCTCGCACATCAGTGCGCCTAACGCAGACGATTACAGGCTTAAAGCTTTACAGATCGAAAAGGAAAGCAAATTTACCAACCCCGAAGAGTAGACGCATCACTACAGAACAGCTTTAATGCCGCAGCGAATCAGCAATCAATTCAACCCGTAGCGACAAGCACTCACAACAATAATAAGAAGAACTCTATGAGCAACCTTTTCGACCCGTTAACACTGGCCTCTGGTGCAACCCTCAAAAATCGTTTTATTCTAGCGCCCCTGACCAACTCCCAGAGCCATGCAGACGGCACCCTCTCTGACGAGGAATATCATTGGCTGACCAAGCGCGCCGAGGGTGGTTTTTCCCTAACCATGACCTGTGCCGCACATGTTCAGGCGGTAGGACAAGGCTTTCCCGGTCAATTGGGTATTTTTTCCGATGATCATCTCGAGGGTCTAACCCGTCTTGCCGCGGGTATCAAAGAGCATGACAGTGTCTCCCTGATGCAATTGCACCACGCCGGCATGCGCTCCCCTAAAGAGCTAATTGGCGAGCCACCCCTGTGCCCATCGAACAACGAAGAGACTGGCGCCCGCGGCATGACCACTGAAGAAGTTGAGCAGCTCAGTGAAGACTTTATTGTCGCCGCCGAGCGCGCCGAAAAGGCCGGCTTTGAAGGTGTCGAGCTTCATGGAGCCCACGGCTATATCCTCGCCCAGTTTTTAAGTGGCACTATTAACCAGCGCCAGGACCAATACGGCGGCAGTTTGGAGAATCGCGGTCGACTTATTCGCGATATTATCGACGGTGTACGAGCACGCTGTAGCCCAGGCTTTATTCTCGGCCTGCGCCTGTCGCCGGAGCGCTTTGATGTGGAGCTCGCCGATATGCTTGCGTTTACGCAGACAATTCTCAGTGATGGCAAAATCGATTTTCTCGATATGTCGCTGTGGGATGTGTTCAAAGAACCGAAAGAAGAAGAATTTAAAGGCCGCACACTGCTGTCCTATTTCACTGATCTCGAGCGCGGCAATATTGCCTTGGGCATAGCTGGCAAGCTGCGTACTCCCGAAGAGATCCGTCAGGCCATGGCCACTGACATCGACTTTATCCTGCTTGGCCGCGCCGCGATTTTGCACCACGACTACCCAATGCAGATGCAAGCTGACGGCGATTTTCAACCGGTCGCTAACCCGGTTTCAGTGGAGCACTTGCGCAGCGAAGGCCTGAGTGACACCTTTGTTGAATATATGAAAAACTGGAAGGGTTTTGTCGCTGAGTGACAGAATAAAGAAATCATTACATGCAATTAAATTGGTTGGATGAAGAAACCCCTACCCCCGCAATGCTATCCCCTGGCTTCCCGGAAAAAATGGTCTTGCTCGACCTCGAGACCACCGGGGGCAAGGCGACGCACCACCGGATTATTGAAATTGGTTTGGTGGTCGTCGAGCAGGGCGAAGTGGTTGAACGCTGGCAGTCTTTTATCGACCCTCAAACCATGCTGCCGCCATTTATTCAAAAGCTTACCGGCATAGCCCCGAGCATGTTGCGCGGCGCACCGCTGTTTTCTCAGGTAGCTGACAGGCTGCTCGCCTATCTGGATGGTCGCACTCTGGTGGCCCACAATGCGCGCTTTGATTACAGCTTTCTAAAAAATGAATTTGAACGCATAGGTGTCAGCTACAACGCTAAACCTCTGTGCTCAGTAAAATTTAGCCGCAGCCTCTACCCACAATTTAAACGGCACGGCCTCGACCAAATTATTCAGCGCTTTCAGCTACCCATTGAAAACCGCCATCGGGCAATGGATGACGCAGAAATGATTCAGCGTTTTTTCCTTAAATCCTCGGCACTGTTTTCCGAAGAAGAGATCAGCGCTACCTGTGCCAGCCTGTTAAAAAATCCGGCACTGCCGCCATTATTAAAAGCCAGTGCGCTGAAAAAATTGCCTGCCTCTGCTGGTGTCTATTATTTTTACGACGCTAATGGCGCGCTGCTCTATGTGGGTAAAAGCGTCAATATTCGCACACGAGTGATGAGCCATTTTTCAGGGGATCACAGCAACCCCAAAGATTTGCAGATCAATAATAAACTGGCCCATATAGAGTTTGATAAAACGCCAACGGATTTGGGCGCTCAGATTCGCGAGAGCAATCAGATCAAAGCGCTGCACCCGCTGTATAATCGCCGTCTGCGTAAAACCAAAAAGCTTTACCAATATCGCTGCGACGAAGACAGTAATGGCTATCAACGCATTGCCATCGAAGCCGTGGAGTTGGACACTGCCAATGAATCAGATAATGCGGAAGAGCGCTTTGGATTATTCCGCTCGCCGCGTCAGGCCTCCAAGCAAATTGAAAAACTCGCCGACCATTATTTTCTCTGCCATAAGTTGCTCGGGCTGGAGTCTGCTGTTGCCACGACCACTGCCAATCAAAAACCCTGCTTTCGGGCGCAACTGAAAAAATGCTTTGGCGCCTGTCACGGCGCCGAGAGCCCAGAGAATTACAACGAACGGGTCAGTGCCGCACTGAAAACCTACCAACTAAAAATGTGGCCCTACCCCGGACCTATTCTGATTGAAGAACGGGATATGCAGGACCCGGAAAATGTTGCCTTCCATGTGGTTCATAACTGGCGCTATATCGCCAAGCTGACCCTAGTCGAGGATCTCTATGATCATGGTTATCAGCTGGCCGATAGTCGGCATAGCATGAATCAGAATAGCCAAGTGAAGGAGAGCGAGCAGCCAACATCCACCCCCAGCGATGATCGCTTTGATCTGGATATCTACTTTATCTTGGTGCGCTTTTTGGTGGACGCTGAAAAAATGAAGATGAACAACCTCAAGATCTGGCCGCTCACCTCCTGCTGAGACTTACTTGGCAGTTAATTTTTTCTGTAGCGCCATAGTCGCTTTTGTTGCCGAAAAAACGCTCATTGAAGGGTTGGCCTGACCGGTGCGGCCAAGGGCGTCGATCTGACTGTAATACCAGTACTGAGTGGCGAAGGCAGCCATGGCCCGCAGCGGTTTCCAGCTCTGTAAAAACGACAGCCATGAAGGAAATAGCGAGAGGCCATTTTCGTAGCGCGGCAGCTCTGCCAAACCATTAACCAGCTGATTGGGTGCATCGGTCATCACACACATGGGCCGCCCCAGGCCAATTAGATCCGCACCGCCACTATCCAATGCCTGCTGCATAGCCAAGGCCTGACGAAAGCCGCCGGTAACCATCAGTGGCACCGAGACATGCTGGCGCATGGCCAGGGCAAAGTCGACGAAATAGGCTTCGCGAACCATGGTAGATTCAGCCACCTCTTGTTTTTCTTCCGCTTCCATCCCTTCCAAACCCAGCAACTTGGGCTGCTCATAAGTGCCGCCAGATATTTCGATAAGATCGACACCGGCCTGCTCTAACCAGGCAACCACCTGCAAGCTCTCTTCAAAATCAAAGCCACCCTTCTGAAAGTCGGCGCTGTTAAGTTTCACTGCCACGGGAAAGTCTGGGCCCACCGCTGCGCGAACGGCCGCCACGGAATCTAACAGTGCTCGAGCGCGGTTGGCGAGACTGCCACCATAGTCATCAGTACGCTGATTACTCCGCGGGCTGAGGAATTGGGAGAGCAGATAACCATGTGCTGCGTGCAGCTGAACACCGGTAAACCCAGCGTCTTTTACCGCCGCGGCACAGACGGCAAAGCGCCGCACAATCTCTTCGATTTCAGCAATGGTTAAAGCCACCGGCTCGCCAAACTGACCGCCGGGCAGACCCAGCTTCACCGCAGAGGGTGCCTTCGGATTAGGGTTGATAATTTTTTGTGTCTGGCGACCCGCATGACTAATTTGCGCCCAGAAATGGTTGCCATTGCGGGTTGCTGCCGTGGCCCAGCGGGACAGTGCCTGGTGCATTTCAGGGCTGGGCGGGCAATCAATTACCACATTGCCCGGACGCTCAAGATGGTCGCGGTCGATCTGAATATTACCCGACAGCAACATTCCAGAACCCCCATCACTCCATATACCATAGAGAGTTTCAAGCTCGATTCCCGGCACGCCATCGGCACTGGCTAGCCCCTCGGTCATGGCAGCTTTGGCAAAACGATTAGGAAGGGTGGCGCCGCAGGGAAGTGCTAGGCTTTCGGTAAAATTAATGGTCATGGCGTTTAGGCTCTTATTATTAGATGGATAACTCAATAGGCTGTGATACTAGTACGTATCGGCCTGTCTGGGTAGTCACTTATTGAGCCATTTAATTTTCCGGCAGTGCTATAGTCCCTGTCTAAAATCCGCTCGATTTAAAAACGCTGGCTCTAAGATCACTGATGTAACAGTGACGGCTTTATCCCTATTAAGGTAACAAATGAATTATTCCTATTACGAAGAGCTCGCCAAGACCACCAGTGAACTGACGGTTGACGATAGCTGGGGCCAGGGGCGCAGCGTCTTTGGCGGCCTGACTACGGCCATGGTACTGACCTATATCGAAAGCCAGGCCAATCTCAAAGACTGCGATCTGCGCACCATTAATATTCATTTCTGCGGCGCTGCCACTGAGGGCGAACTCTGTGAACTGAAGGTTAAAATACTCTCCGAAGGACGATCGGTTATTCAGGTTGAAGGTCAACTGTTGCAAAATGGCGCGGTGAAAACTCAGGTGATTGCCTGCTTTGGTCGCCAGCGAGTTTCCGCCACGCGCGTCACTCAACCGCCACTGCTGTTTGAAAAAACCCCAGAACAGGCGATGAAAATGCCCTTTTTAAAAGGTCTTGCGCCGGGCTTTGTCGAATATTTGGACACTCGCTTTACCAGCACAGCCCTGCCCTATAGCGGCAGCAGCGAGGGTGTAATAAGTGGCTGGATACGTTTTGAAGACCGACCCGACGTATTTTCCGACAGTGCCATACTGGCCCTGATCGATGCCTGGCCACCGGCAGTGATGCCGATGTTAAGTCAGCCAGCACCCACCAGTTCAATCACTTGGAATGTTGAATTTATTCAGCCACGGGATGAACTGGCAGCGGACGACTATCTCTATTACCACTGTGAGGTGGTGCAGGCAGATCGTGGCTATGCCCACACTGAAGCTAAAATTTATCACCCCAACGGTCAGCTGCTGGCACTGAGCCGACAGCTGGTTGGGGTTTATGACAAGCCTAAAAAATAAAAAAATCTAATAGAGGACTCATCATGAGCAGACATATTCTCGACAGTGCAAAGATCCATCCGGCGATACAAGAGACCGTGGCAACCAAGAATCTGGATATAGTTTTAGAGGTTCAACAGGCGATTGCCAAGAATAAAATTGTCGTGGTGGGTATGGCACAGAATCCAGCGCCCAAAAAAGCACGCAAAACCCTCGACGGGCTGGGAGCTGATTACGCCTATCTGGAATACGGCAGTTATTTTTCACTCTGGTACCGACGCAACGCCTTAAAGATGTGGACCGGTTGGCCCTCTTTCCCGATGATCTTTGTCGACGGGGTATTGATTGGCGGCAACAGTGACTTAAATGCTCTGATTGAAAATGGCGAGTTTGCCAAGATGCTTAGCGTTTAATCGCTAGCCTGCAAGTATCAAACTAGACCGGACCAATTGCTGATCCGGTCTATATTCTTCAAACCTACCCTACTTAACTGTTATCTCAATAACCTCAGAAAGCACCGGCGGGTTGTGGGGAATATGCGCATAGTTGCCCAGCAACAGCTGCAAACGATGAGTTCCCGGCACTAACTGTAGCGTTGTCTCGGTCTGCCCTTTACCAAAGTGACGCACATTCTCCGACGCTGGCAGTGGCATGGTCATATCCGGCATCTCTTCAACATTGATCAACAGATGGTGATGACCCGAATTCGGCGTATCTGTGCCTGCGGGGGCGACCAACATACCCTCTATACCAAACACCACCTTAACCTCACCACTGATTACTTGGCCGCTAGCGGGCTGAATAAAGTAGACCTTGGCATCCGCTGGTGCAGGCGCCTGCATGCTGCTATGGCCTTGGTGCTGGTCATGATGATCATGTGCGCCTTTCTCGCCAGGGAGATGTCCGCCGGCAACAGCCGTGAGCGAATAAAAGGCCGTGAGCGAGAAAAGTGCCGTGAGCGAGAAAAGTGCCGTGAGCGAAAAGAGTGCTGCTGTGACCGATAGTGGGGCCAGTGAAAGACCTAAACCTTTAAACATAATGTATTCCTCGACGGTAAAATTAGTGGCTGTTATTGGAGTCGCCATTTCAGTTTTCGACTATGGCATACTGTCGCCCTAAGCAAAACATCTTATCCATTAAAGAGATAAGAGTAATAATAAAAATCAGGCCGCTCCATGGCGCTATTGTTATCAACAATATCTCGCGCAAATCTGATCAAACAGGTTTACCGCCCACTATTGCTCAGCACTTTGCTGTTTTGCACTGCCGCTGTAGCGGACCGAATAGAAAGCCACCCTCTAGAAACAACCGCAACCATTACTCTCTCTGAGAACTGCCCACCGAGCTTTATGCTCGGCGATAACAATCAATGTCTGCTGCGCAACCTCTACCAACTCTACAACTCTCTTGGCGATCATGGTATCGGCGGATTGAAAACTGCCCTGCCCGCCCACCGCGATGGCTTTAGCCCGCAACAGATTGACCTGGGTCGGCTGCTGTTTTTTGACCCAGCTCTATCAGCGGATCAGTCAGTCTCCTGCGCCAGTTGCCACAATCCCAGTCAGGGTTTTAGCGATGGCCTTGGGCGCAGCGTTGGTATTCATGGCCAACAGGGTAGCCGCTCGGCACCGAGCCTGTGGAACAGTGCTTTTATCAAAGACTTCTTTTGGGATGCCCGAGCCCAAAGTCTTGAAGAGCAGGCTCTGAGTCCACTTTTTTCGCCTCAGGAAATGGGTAACAATCCAGCGCAATTGCTCAGCAGTCTGGAAGCAGTTGAAGCCTACCCACAACTCTTTAAACAGGCGTTTCCCGACAGTGGAGATCTCAATCTGGACCAGATTGCCACTTCCCTGGCAGCCTTTCAGAGTTCACTGATCTCTCTTAACAGCCGCTATGATCAATATGCCCACGGCTATGCTGATGCGCTCAATAAGCAGGAGGTAGAAGGGCTCAATATCTTCCGCTCATTTGTTGCCCGCTGTTCCCAGTGTCATATGCCACCGCTGTTCACCAATCAGCAGATCGCCGTGATCGGCACCCCGGAACCTGAGGGTAGGGCGCGAGATATAGGCGCAGAGAAAACCTTTGGCTCGGCAAAATTAAAGGGCGGCTTTAAGGTACCCAGTCTGCGCAATATTGCCGAGACCGCACCCTATATGCACTCGGGACGTTTTGAAACACTCCGTGAAGTGGCAGAGTTTTACAGCGGCGGCCGCGGTCATGCGGTGCCTGAGGGGGAAGACTTGCTGCTGCACTGGCATATCTCAGAACCCAACTTAACCGGCGATGAACTGGATCGTTTGGTGGATTTTATGGGCACCCTCAGCGACAGTAGCCTATTGCCAATTATTCCACAATCAGTGCCATCGGGACTGACAACCATTAGTGACGAAGCTGCTAGCAAAAAAACGATTAGCAAAAAAAACATAAGCGAGAGCAATCATGAACAAAGCTAAAACACTGGGTCTTATTATCGCCTTGGCGGCCTTTGTCGGCGGCTGGCAGTTGGGTGCAAACCTCAATGAGGCACCGCAGATCACTAGCAGTGTCGGTGGCGCCAGTTATAGTGGCGGCGCTGAGACAAATAGTGCCGACAGTATTAACACTGCCCTGCCACAGCGAATTGCTACTGGCCAAACCTTTACGGTTAATCCCGGCGACTCGATTCAAGCTGCGGTGGAAGCCGCTCAGCCCGGCGATACCATTCAGGTGATGCCCGGAATTTATTCGGAAACGGTCTATATAGACAAGGACGATATTCATCTGGTGGGTGTGATTGAAGCCGGTGAACGGGCGACTCTGGATGGCTTCGGCAAGCTCAATGATGCGATTCTCTATTCAGGGAATAATATCCTTATCGCCAACTTTAAAATTACCCGCTATAAAGGCAATGGCATTATGAGTCAGGCGGGGAATAATTTTGAGATTCGCAACAATATCATTATCGATACCGGCATCTATGGGATCTTCCCCCAGCTCGGTGTTAATGGCCTGATTGAGCACAATATTGTTTCAGGTATTGCCGACGCGGCGATCTATGTGGGCATGAGTGACAATATCCATGTGGCTCACAATGAAGTCTTCGACAGCGTTGCCGGTATCGAAATCGAAAACAGCCGTCACGCCATTGTCGAGAACAATTACACCCACAATAATAGCGGTGGTATCTTGGCCTTTATCACCCCCGGCCTGCCGATCAAAACCACCTATGATGTCATTATTCGCAACAACTTTATTCTCGACAACAATATCCCCAACTTTGCCGCGCCGGGTTCCACCGTGGCCGGCATTCCCTCGGGCACCGGTATTCTGGTGATGGCGGCAGATGATGTGATTATCGAAGGGAATATTATTGTTAACCATAAAGTCGCCGGCATCTTGATCAATGACCATGGCAATGCCCCGGGCCTAACTCTGGATCCAGATGTGGAGCCCAATGCTGACCGGGTGATGATTCTCGACAATGTCATGCACAACAATGGCTATGACACTATCGATGAAGTGCGGGCCTTTGCCCTAACTGAACTGCACACCGGGGATATAGATATTTTTCAGATCGGCCCCAGCCAAGATAGCTGCATTATCAATCGCCACCGCTACAACCATGTGGGCCTCGGGGACTTTGCCGAATGTGATTTCAGCAATACTGACAGCACCCATAGCTATCTCTTAGTCGGTGGTGCCAAGCCTCGAGTGATTGCCTCAGAGGAGCGCGGTGAAATCGCTTATATGGGCATCTGTGCCGGTTGTCATGCCTACGACGATGTGTTGATTGGTCCTTCCATAAGCGATATTCAGGCCATGTATGCGGGCAATGCGGAGGCTATTGTTAGCTATATCAATGCGCCGGTTAAAATTCGTCCGGACTATCCGGAGATGCCCGCGCAGAATTATCTGGATGCCGAGACTCAGCTGGCAGTGGCAGAGTACCTACTAAATATTCCGCTTGGGCAGAGCCAACCTTAGTATTCAGGGCAGATAGGTCTGTAGGTACCCGAGCATATTCTCCCCCATCACCTTGCGGATCTGCTGCTCACTGAGATTGGCCTCCAACAGCGCCTGGGTAATCACCACCATTTCGCTGCCATCAAAAGAGGTGGTCACAGTGCCATCAAAATCAGAACCCAGGGCAACATGATCCTCACCCACTAGGCCAATGCCATAGACAATCGCCGCGGCCACAGTGGCCGGGCTGTTGCCACAGATGGCCCCATCCCAAAAGCCCACGGCGATCAAACCACCGGCCGCGGCAATCTGCTCCATCAGCGCATCGCTAATATTGCGCGGTGAATCACAGTGGCCCTGAAAACCGGTATGGCTGACGATTAGTGGCTTATCGCTAAGTGCCAGAGTATCTGCCACCACCTTCTCTGAGGAGTGAGAGACATCCAGCATAATACCAAGGGCCAGCATCTCAGCTACCGCGTCGCGACCAAACTGAGTTAAGCCTTCTCCGCTAGTGCCGTGGAGTGAACCGCCGAGTTTATTATCAAAGAAATGCTGCAAGCTCATCATGCGAAAGCCGCGATTGTACAGCCGTTGGATATTCGCCAGATCGCCATCTAGTGCATGGGAACCCTCGGTGCCCAGCAGACCGCCAATCAATGTCGGGTTGCTCTGGCGACGCTGAAGAAATTCGGCCAGCTCAATGCGCGACCGAACCAGCATTAAATTTTCCGGATCATGGGCGGCCAGGTGATGTAACTTATCCGCTTGAAACAACGCCCGCTCAGCGAGGCTAGACCAGGTTGCAGTGGGCCAGCGCTGCATCATTGCCAGCAGGGTAATATTGTCGCTGGCATCGGTCTGATTGATTTCATAATTTTGACCACTGGGAGATTTGGTCACCGTGGTAAACATTTGCAGCCCTAAATTGCCACGCTGCATACGCGGGAAATCCAGATGGCCGTAGTCGTACTCCTCACTGAGATTACGCATCCATAGCAGGCTATCTGCGTGCCAGTCGCCAACCAATAAACTGCTGTGCAGTGCTTGGGCCTGGGGGGAAATCTGATAGGACTGATGCTCAACCACCAGATTTTGCCCCTTATCCAAAACCGTCGGGGCGAAAGTCAGAAAGACACCTAGGGCGACAATAAGGGTCAACATAAAAATAATTAAATAGCGTTTCATTTGAGATGCACTCTTTTATAAGGGCGACTAGTTACAGTTTGTCATAACCCTGCAATTGATTAATTCTGATGACCGCCTGCACTTCGTCCACATAGACCTGACGTAGCTCTGAATAATAGAGCAGGGTCTGAGCCAGCTGATGGCCCGTGGCACCACCCTCACTGCTGCTCAGCTCTGCACGCAGCACACGCAAATCTTTATAGGCGCGATGAGTGTTGAGGTTGTTCAGGTAGGCTTTGACAGCATCGCCCACAGAACCAAAGCTGGCCACTTCATGGCGACTTTCCGCCGAACGGCGCAGAGGCACCATGCCGCAGCCTTTTTGATAACACCACTGACCAAAGAGATTATTACCCTGACGGGCAAAGCGCGATGTTCCCCAGGCCGACTCTATGGCCGCCTGAGCCAGAACCAATGAGGGCGGTAGTGGCGCAACACGGAGTAACAGCTGATCAATAATCTGCTGATTATCTGTAGCCTCTGTATCTAAGCCATAGCCATCAGCCAGCTGTAGTAAAGTGCGCTGCTGAAAAAAGGACAGCTGATCAGCGTCAATGGCCATTTCCTCAAGCTCGCCGCGCTGTTCAATAATCGACTGATTACCAGCAGCTACCAGTGGCAACATATACTCAAAGAACGCGGTTTTCTTCTGCTTCACATCGCTGTAGCCACTAAAGTCAGGCAGCGGATGACGATCTGCTCCAGCACTGTAGATGCCTATAAAAACAACCAGCAGAACGGCGAAAAACGGTTTACTGCGGAATAAATGCATCATGCCTTAAGGTCCGCGAGCAATTTACGCGCGGCAAAAAAGAAGAATGCCGCCGAGAGTAAATTGACAAATGAGACTATACCCAAGGCATAACGCAGCGACTCAGAACCATAAGCGGGAGCCAGCAGATCACTGATCATACCCACAACCAGCGGCCCTAAACCCAAACCAATTAGGTTGAGAATAAAGAACAAAATAGCTGAGGCCATAGCGCGCATACTTGGGCTAACCAGGGTGTGAGAGATAGCAATGGTTGGTCCCAGATAAAAGGCCCCCAGCATAGTGGCAAAAAACAGAAAGCCCAGTGCCAGTCTCGGATCGCCAATAAACACCGCAGTAAACATCAGCGGTACACTGCAGGCCGCGGGAATCCCCGAGATCCACAGATACCAGCGCTTGTCATTAGCCCCGTAGCGATCGGCCAATACACCACCCATATAGGTTCCCAGCGCGCCACCTATACCTGTGATCAGCGCCAGACTAGTGCCCACTTCCAAGCTAGTGAAACCGTGAGAGCGAATTAAAAACGAGGGGGTAAAGTTGCCAATACCATAGCTGCTAAAGGCATTGAGGCCGGCGGCGACGGCAAACAGTTTGAATGAGCCAAAGCCTTTTAAAGTACGCAGGGTTTCGCCAAAGGTTGCTGGCGCTTCCAGAGCGCGGCCCTCAAGGCCGCCACGAACCGGCTCGCGAATTGTCAGACGAACTAATAGAGCCACCAAGAAGCCCGGCACACCGACCACGAAAAACGCCACGCGCCAACCAAACTCACTATTGATCCAGCCGCCAATCAGAAAGCCAAACAGAATACCCAGATAGACACCGGTGGAATAAAACGACAGCGCACTGCCGCGCTGCTCGACCGGATAATAATCAGAAATCATCGAATGAGATGGGGGACTGCCGCCGGCTTCACCGACACCGACGCCGATTCGCGCCATTAACAACTGCCAGAAGTTCTGGGTAAAACCAGAGAGTGCGGTCATGCCACTCCACACCGCTACCGCGAGGGAGACAATATTGCGGCGATTGCCCACATCGGCCCAGCGGGCGATGGGAATACCCACACTGACATAAAAGATAGCAAAGGCAAAACCGGTGAGCAGACCGAGCTGAGAGTCAGACAGATCCATATCCACTTTGATCGACTCTTGCAGGATCACCAGGATCTGGCGGTCGATAAAGTTGAGTGCGTAGACCAGTGTTAGCAGCACCAACACATAGCGGCGGTAGCCGTTTGATACCGGCGTGGCCGCGTTTTTATTTCCCTCTTGTTGAACAGACGGATCGTTCATTGAGTGCCTCGATTATTATTATTTTTATAGGGCAGTTATCTGCGCCACTAAATTTTGCTCTCGCAGCTTTAATGTAACACCAATATCATCAAACTGATAAATATTCTCCCTATACTGGTAAGGTCGCCCTTCCTTAAAACGTATTGGATAATGAAGGTTGCTGCATTACACGATTGAATTAAGGAGAATTCAAATGCACATAGATCCGCCTACACAGATACAGAATAAGAGAGAGAATAAGAGCCACATCAAGGACAGCTCAGATTCGACCCAAAAAGAATCGGTGACTCAAAACAGCCATAAGGAATTCGCCAAACGCCACAGCTGGTGGACAGACCCCGCAACTGAAGTGCCTCCAACCCCTGAATTGAACTACTTTCACAAGCTTTCACTGGCCAAGGACTTTAACGAATTTAAACAACGCATTACCTTCGCACTTAAGCAAATGGGCTTCTATGACTTTTCGTTTGTCCATATCAATGCTGCTGGGGATGCCGACTCACTGGTGCTAACAACCATTCCCAAAGCTATTTCACAGAGCCATTTTGATCAGGGGCTCTGTGAACACAACCTGACTATTCCCTACTCCGATAAAGCCAGCAGTCATGTTTTTCGAACAGAGCTGCACAGCTCTGCCAATCAAGGAGCTTTTGCTATTGCGTTGAATCAACCCAACAGCGAAAACGACAAAATCAACCAGTCCCATGGCTTCTACGAGTTTTACAACCTGCCCTCAAGCTCCTTTGACGGCACCGGCAAGGTGATGTTTCAGTTGATCCAGCGAGACGGTGATTCGAGCAGATTCCGCGAGCGGATTACGCAGTTTATGCGGCCCCTGGAGTTGCTCTCGGAAGCCATTGATATGATTGTGATACAGCGCTTTGCAGTGACAGTCGGCCTAAAAAAACCGCCGTCAGAGGTTGCCTACAAGCTCAACCCAGCACCTCTGCGAGTACTCCAGCATTTGGCCAATAATGATTTAAATCTTCAATGTCTAGCCGAAAAATTATGCATCAGCGTGGTCACGGCAAACAAACATATGGAAACCGTGAGGAAAAGCCTCGGGGTCAGGACCAACTATGCAGCGATTAAAAAAGCCCTGATCTTCGGGCTGATTAAGCTGGAAGAATAATCGCCTCTGGCTACAGCCTTTAGCAAGAGGCATTCAACTTAACCCAGCACCCGCCAACAGTAGAGCAAAAAACTCTCTTCTACAAAGGTTGAACTTCGGTCGATCTGCTGTATCTTAGGAACTCGACATAAATAATTAATCTAGGCAGAAATCCAGTGCTGGTGCAATCAATCAGATCTAAGGGCCGATACGCAGGTGTTAAGCAGTTAGTCAATATACTGCTGCTGATGTTTGTCGCCCAGATATTGACGGTAAATGCCGACTGCGCAATGGATCACAGTCAGCCTGCGACTGATGCGACTGACATGTCAGACCACAGTGGTCACGCTATGGACCACTCTCTAGAAACTGTAGAAGCGAGCACTTACTTACCCGCCAGCGTTCAAAAATGCGACTGCTGCGATGACAATTTATGTGACATGGTGAGCTGCAATAACCCCGCTGCGACCAGTGCCGCATTAAGTTTTAATGGCAGACTGCTACCCGCTGCCATGATTGACCTCAAGCATCGAACCCACCTAGCTCCCGATAGCCCCTCCCGACTCAGACCCCCGATTGCCAGCTAAGACAGGATAGTTGCGCCTGAAATTCAGGTCTTGCAGCTACTGAATAGTCCAAGTAGAAGCCAAGACTCGCCCCTCAGTCTCACGCCTCTACTGTTATAGGGTCATTTTTACCGGAGTCACTCCATGAAAACATTTAATAAGGTTGTCGCCAGTTTGCTGGCTGGCGGTCTAATCGGCGCTGCTCTCAGCGCATTACTACTCAATAATACTGCTGAGCAGATGCTGCCGGCTAACAGCAAAGCCGACAAGCCAGCTTACTGGGTAGCCCCTATGGACGATAACTATAGGCGCGACAAACCGGGCAAGTCGCCAATGGGGATGGACCTTATTCCGGTCTACAGCGAACCGGCGAGCAATGCCGAGGCCACTGCCACGGGGGCCGTTTTTATCAGTCCCGCACTGGTCAATAATTTAGCCCTGCGCACAGCTCCAGCGAGACGTGACAGGATGCATTCAAGCATTCGTACTGTCGGCTATGTGCAGTACGATAAAGAGCGCATAGTGCATATGCACTCCCGTGCAGAAGGCTGGATCGAAACTCTCTATGCCCGCTCAAGCGGCAGTGCCATAGAAAAAGGCGAACCGCTCTATGCCCTCTACTCCCCGGAAATCGTCAATGCCCAGAAGGAATTTTTACTCGCCCTGCGCAACAACAATCGGCAATTAATCGAAGCATCAGAAAGCCGACTCAAGGTTTTTCATATTGACGATAAGTTTATTCGCCAGCTGGCCCAGGATCGTCAGGTGCAGCGAACCGTGACTTTTTATGCGCCGCAGTCCGGCATCTTGCACAACTTAAATATTCGCCAAGGCTTTTTTGTCAAACCAGAGACCACATTGATGTCGATTGCCGCCCTTGATGAAGTGTGGCTTGAAGCGCAGGTATTCCAACGCCAGGCAGGCGATCTAAACACTGGCGCAGCGGTGAGCATTAGGCTGGATTCCAAACCCGAGAAAATTTGGCACGGGGTGGTTGATTATATCTACCCCAATCTCGATGCCGTCACCCGCACTCTGCCGGTGCGTATCCGTCTAGCCAACAGCAGTGGCGAGCTGAAACCGAATATGTTTGCCCAGGTTGAAATTGAAACCAAGCCCCATGACATCAGTATATTGGTGCCAAAAGATGCGGTTATCCGCACCGCTACCGAGAATCGAGTTGTGCTGTCACTGCCTGGCGGAGGCTTTAAATCGGTGGTCGTGGAACTCGGCCATCTGAATGACCAATTTGCTGAGATCCACTCAGGGATAGAAGCTGGGGATCAGGTGGTGATATCGGCGCAGTTCTTACTCGACTCAGAGTCGAGTAAACATTCTGGCTTGATGCAACTGTCAGCTCCCGAGGCTGCAGAGGTAATCGACCACGAGGCTATGGTTCACAAAGCTATGG
>CAJQKW010000028.1 GCA_905478975.1 uncultured Pseudomonadales bacterium
CGACCTGCTAAAGATGACGCCCTACTACTGGCACAGTCGTCCGGAACAGCAGGAGATGTTGGCCGAACTGGACAAACTTGAAACTTTGATCCACTTTAATATTAATATTTATCAGAACCAAAGCACCTAACATAAGCACCTAACATGAGCCCAGCAGAGCAACAGTTTTTAACCCGCAACAAACTCCCGGAAAGCTATTTACTCAGTGCCGAAGCATGGTTTTCGCCATTGCTCGAAGAATACCAAACCGCTGGCCACAAACCGTTGATTATTGGTATCAACGGCTCACAGGGCTCGGGCAAATCCACCCTTGCCGACTATCTCTGCACCATGCTCAACGAGCGTTATGATTTTCACTGCGTCTCTCTGTCGCTAGATGATTTTTATCTGACCAAATTAGAGCGCCAACAGTTGGCGAATAAGGTTCATCCCCTATTAGAAACTCGCGGCGTGCCTGGAACCCATGATATTCCGTTGGCACTGGAAACTATTGCCAATCTCGTCGATGGCTCCGGGGAAACCCTGATTCCGCGCTTTGATAAAAGCCGCGACGACCGCATGCCACTGGAACAGTGCGACTCTATTAGTGGCCCGGTGGATATTATTGTTTTTGAAGGCTGGTGTGTCGGCGTAGAAGCCCAGACCGCTGAGCAGCTAGTTAAGCCATTAAATAGTCTTGAAACAGAAAGGGATACAGACGGCATCTGGCGCAACGCTGTCAATCAGGCACTGGCAGGAGAATATCAAACACTCTTCGCTAAACTCGACCAGCTGATTATGTTGCAGGCGCCCTCTTTCGATACGGTGTTTAACTGGCGTCTGGAGCAGGAAGAAAAGCTTGTTGCGCGCTTGGGTAACTCAGCCAGCGGTGAGCATGATGGCATTATGTCAGCCAGCCAGATCGGTGAATTTATCGCTCACTACCAGCGTATTACCGAACAGAGCCTGATAGAGATGCCGCTGCGCGCAGACCACTTATTTCGCCTCAACAGTGAGCGCCAGATCATTGACTACTCGCGGAGATGAACGCATTCCTAGCTCGTGGAATGGTTAAATTCACTGACCACTGAGAGCAGTTTTCGACAGGTTATTTGACCCACCAATTTGCCATGATCAAGTACTGGACGGCGGCGATGGCCCTTCTTGATCATATCCGCGGCAACATTTATCAAATCAGCATGAAGCTCGCAACAGTCCACCTCTTTGGTCATATAATCGGCCACATTACCGACATTATCATTTTCATTGTAGGTTGCACTGAGTATGGCTCTCAGACAGTCGAGCTCAGACAGCACACCGAGCAGCAAGCCCCCAGCATCCACCACACAGACTCCGGAGACCTTCTCTTCAACAATCAGATTGATGGCCGCAAAAACATTTTCATCAGCCGTTACGGTAACCGGGTTGTGCAGCATGTAGTCACTTAAATCAACAGAACGCAGCATAGTTTTTATCCTCAGTTAGTCAAACTCTCAGCCATCTTGTGGCTGCTATTATTATTTCAAAGGCCTGTGGCGTAGTTTATAAAAGGCTCTGGCCAGCTACCCAAAGCGAAAACCAGTAGGGTTAAGAATAGCGCTAATACTCGACCGGGGTAGGCCTGATGCTCAACAGCATCCGCTGGCACCTTGCTCATAGCAAAAATGATTCTCAGGTAATAATAAATGGCGATGGCGCTGCCCACAACCACTGCCGCCAGCAAGGCCCAAAGGGAACTCTGCACGCCCACCGTAATCACATAAAACTTGCCGATAAATCCCGCCGTCAGGGGAATACCCGCGAGAGACAACAGCGCTACAGTCAGACATATGGCCTGAACCTTATCGCGCCAAAACAGCCCCTCGTAAGCGCTGATCTGGCATTGCGTCGCATCCTCTCCCGAGACTCGGGCAATCACTGCAAAGGCGGCGAGACTGGTGAGCACATAGGCGGTCAGATAATAGGTCACAGCATCGCTGGCCAAGCCTTTTCCGGTGAGGGCAATCAGCACCACTAGCAGATAGCCTAAGTGGGCAATCGACGAATAGGCCAGTAGGCGCTTAATATTGTTTTGCTGCAAAGCCAGCAGATTACCGATTAACATTGAGGCAATGGCGATAACCACCAGAGCATTGATCAAACTGGGGTACTGATAAAGTTGGCCGTCGAGATACATCCTGGTCAGCGCCACAAACACCGCGCCCTTGGACACTGTGGCCAGATAACCAGTGACCGGCGTCGGCGCACCCTGATAGACATCTGGGGTCCACATATGGAAAGGCACCAGAGATAACTTAAAACCAATACCCGAGATCACCATCCCAGTGCCCGCCAGAATCAGTAGTGGATTTTGTGCGTACGCCGCGCCGGCCTTGGCGCCGAGACCGGCATAACTGAGCTCACCGGTGGCCGCGTATAGCAGCGCAAAACCATAGAGTAAAATCACCGAGGCACAGGCTGAAAGCACCAGATATTTGATCGCCGCCTCCACCGGCAACTCGCCCTTTTCCGGGAAGGCAATCATCACATAGAGCGCCACCCCCATCAGCTCCATACCCAGTAACAATGACACCATATGACTCGACTGGATAAGCACTAGAGCGCCCAGCAGTGAGAGCACCAGCAGTAGATAGTATTCCTCTTTGCGCTGGCCCTCGTCGGCGAAACTCTCACGAGACAGCAGCAGAGTTACCAGCGCCGCCAAGGCCATCAAGCTGGAAAAAAACAGTCCCCAGGAATCCACCGTCAAGAGAATGGTCACTGTCTGACTAAAGTCTCGGGCATAAATAGCCCCCCAGATGGTCAGCACTAAACCTATGGCGGTAATCACCCAAGCGGTGGCCTGGTCGCGCTTTATCGACGCCTGAATCATCAGCACTACAGCGGTAAGACTCAAGATTAATAGCGGCATCAAAGCCTGCATTTGACTGAGATTCATAACTGCCCTCCGACAACGGTGGCTGAGAACTGCAACAGGCCATTGAGCACCGGCTGAGCCATATCCAGAACCGGCTGGGGATAGAGACCCAAACCAATCAGGGCGACCATCATCAAGGCCATGGTGAGCATCTCCCGAGTACCAAAATCATTCAGCTGGCGACTTATGTTCGGCTCTCCCTGAAACGAGCGCTGCATCAGCAGCAGGGAATAGGCGGCACCGGTAATCAGGCCCAGCGCAGCAATCATGGTCAGCCAGGGATCTACCTGAAAGAGTCCCAACAAAACCAAGAACTCAGCGACAAAGTTACCCAGTCCGGGCAGTCCCAGAGAGGCGACAATAAAGAACATGGCCACCGCACCCATGCGCGGCATATTGTGCCAGAGGCCGCCCATCTCACACATATCTCTGGTGTGCAGGCGCTCTTGAAGAGAGCCGGCAATCATAAACAGTGCCGCAGTGCTAAAGCCATGGGCCACCATCTGCATCACCGCACCCTGTAGGGCCAGCTGATTCCAGGCATAGACACCGAGCAGCACAAAGCCCATATGACTGACACTGCTATAGGCGACCAGACGCTTAAAGTCGGTCTGGGCAAAGGCCAGCACCGCGCCGTAAACTACCCCAGCAGCACCGAGCCACAGAGCGATAGGCGCAAACTCCATGGAGGCTTCAGGAAATAGCGGCACAGCAAATCGAATCAAACCATAGGCACCGGTTTTCAACAGCACCCCAGCGAGAATCACACTGCCTGCGGTGGGTGCCTGGGTGTGAGCATCCGGCAGCCAGGTGTGAAAGGGAAAGCCCGGCAGTTTCACCACAAAGGCAACAAAGAAGCCGAGCATTAACCAATAGGCGGTCTGCGCCGCCATCTGGGTATTGAGCAGATCAAAATAACTGAAGCTCCAGATCCCAGTATTGCTCTGGTGAATAGTCGCCAAGGTCAGCACTGAGACCAACATCAACAGTCCGCTGGCCTGGGTAAAGATAAAGAACTTCATTGCCGCATAGGCGCGCTGCTCATGGCCCCAGATGGCGATCAAGAAGTACATGGGAATCAACATCACTTCCCAAAATAGAAAAAACAGAAACAGGTCGAGGGCCATAAATACGCCCAGCACACCGGCCAGAGTCCAGAGTAGATTGGCCTCAAAAAATCCCTGCTTAATGTTTACATCGGTCCAGGAAGAACTCACTGCCACCACACCCAGAACCAGTGTCAGCAATACCATTAGTAGGCTGATACCGTCTAGGGCAAACTCAAAACTGATACCAAAGGCGGGAATCCACTCAGCTCGGTAGTGCATTAACCAGGTCTGGGGATCGCCGGGTACTGGCGCCTGCAACCCGGTGAGTTCAGGCATCCCTGAGAGGGCCAGCAGTAAATAGACTAGGTCGAGCAACACCACGGCCAGGGCAACCATTCGCGGTACATGACTGCCGTAGCGCTGCGACAGCATGGCCAACAGGCCGCCGATTAGGAGGATAAGTATCAGATTAATCATCAACATCAAAACACTCCCAACAAAATCGCCAGCACCACAATCAAGCCGAACACCATGCTGATCAGATAGCGGCGCATCTGCCCACTCTGCCCTTCTGCCAACCAGCCATTAAGGGTTTGATTAATCGCCACAATCAGGCCGTAGACTGCGTCCACCGGCTCCCCTTTAAGCAGGGCCGCGAGTGCATAATAGGGCCGCACAAACAATCGATCATAGAGTGCATCGAGACCCCAGCCACTGTGCCAAAAGCGCTGCAAACTTTGCATCGATGGCCTGTTCAACAGGCCGTCAACCGGCAACTGGCCGCTATAAAACACCAGATAGGCGATAACTACGCCAACAACTGGCACCGCAATCGAGACATACTCAACCCAGTGGGCCGGGTGCAGGCCACTGGCCACCGGGAAGACTTCCGCCACCGGCAGCATGATCCAGCCGCCAAACAGTGCCAGGGCGCAGAGTAAACTCAGGGGCAGCGCCATGCGCCAGCCTGTGTCTCGATCCGGCTCGGTATTGGCTTTGCCGAAGAACACCACAAACACCAGACGGAAACTGTAGATCGCGGTCAACAGCGCTCCGAGCAGACCGCCGAGCCACAGCCAGGGGCCAATGCCGTCGACCTGATAGGCCTGTAGTAAAATCTGATCCTTACTGAAAAATCCCGAGGTCATGGGCAGTGCCGCCAGGGCTGCTGAGCCGATCATAAAGCTCCAGAAAGTCACCGGCATGCGAGTGCGCAGGCCACCCATTTTGAAGATATCGTGTTCGTGATGGAGGCAGTGAATAATCGCACCAGAACCCAAAAACAGCAGCGCTTTAAAGAAGGCATGGGTCATCAGATGAAAGACTCCGGCACTCCAGGCACCGACACCCAGAGCGAGAAACATATAGCCAATCTGGCTGATGGTTGAATAGGCCAGAATGCGTTTGATATCCCGCTGAGTTAGAGCGGTAAAGGCCGCCATTAACGAGGTGGTCAGTCCCACCAACGCCACAGCGATCATGGCAATGGGGGCCAGCAGATAGAGTTCATGGGTGCGGGCAATCAGATAGACACCGGCGGTCACCATGGTCGCCGCATGAATCAGAGCACTCACCGGTGTCGGGCCGGCCATGGCGTCCGGCAGCCAGGTGTGGAGTGGCAACTGTGCCGACTTGCCCACGGCGCCAGCGAGTAATAATAGGCAGGCAATCAATGGTAGCTTGTCCCCCACCTGCCAGGTTTCATTTGCCGCCACACCTAAGGCTTGAATATTCAATGTGCCCAGCTCGCTAAACAGCAAGAATAGTCCCAGGGCCATGGCCGTGTCGCCAATACGAGTGACAATAAAGGCCTTGCGTGCAGCTTGACCATTGGCGGAATTTTGATACCAGAAACCGACCAATAGATAGCTGCAAACACCCACCCCTTCCCAGCCCAGATAGAGCAGTAAAAGGTTGTCCGCCATCACCAGAATCAACATTGCGGCGACAAACATATTCAGATAGGCGAAGTAGCGGGCATAGCTTTTATCCTCTTCCATAAATTCGGTGGAAAACAGATGAATCAAAAAACCCACGCCGGTGATCACTGACATCATCACTAGAGTTAAGCCATCAAAATAGAAAGCCACTCCGGGAGCAAAATTACCCACCTGCATCCACACCCAGAGGGTCAGCTGAAAGGGCTCTGGATTAGCCAGAAAATCCACTGCCGTGAGCCCGGTAAGTAGCGCCGCCAGACCCACAGAGCCAACCCCGAGCAGACCGATCCACAGACGCGGCAAACGACTGCCCAGCAGCATCAGGCAGACTGAGCTAAGCAGCGGAATAAGCGGTATCAAGCCGATAAGCTGTCTCATAGTTAGCCCTGCATCCTGTTGGCGTTATCCATATCCAGAGATTTGAAGCGCCGCTGAATTTGCAGCACCAGACCCAGGCCCACCGCCACTTCTGCCGCGGCCACACTGAGAATTAACATAAATACAATCTGCCCATCGGGCTGCCCCCAGTGGGCACCGGCGGCGACAAAGGCCAGAGCGGTGGAATTGAGCATCACTTCGAGAGACATCAGAATAAAAATAATATTGCGCCGCATCATCAGTCCGAGCATACCCACGGCAAAGAGCAGCGACGAGACCAGTAGGATATGGCTCAGGGGAATATTGAGACCGTCCATTATTGCGCCCCCTTATCAGCATTGGAATCAGAAGTAGAATTAGAATTAGATTCAGAAAGCGCCCGGGCGTCTGCTTCATGAATATTTCTGTCGAGGGCGCGACGGCCGAGATGGTAGGAGCCGACCAAACCGGCGAGCAGCAACATGGAAGCAATTTCCACCGCCAATACATAGGGTCCAAACAGCGTTAGGCCCACCTGTTTGGCGGTAACCTGTGCGGTGGATACTGGGCCTTCCACTGAAGAGATAATGTAGAGCAACTCGGCAAATAAAATCACCGCCAGCAATGTTGGCCCAGCCCAGACCGCTGGACTCAGCCACTGCTTCTCCCGGGCATCCCCCTCTTCGCCGAGATTGAGCATCATAATCACAAAGACAAACAGCACCATGATGGCACCGGCATAGATAACAATTTCCAGAGCTGCGGCAAAGGGTGCGCCGATCAGAAAGAAGATCACCGCCACGGCCAATAGCGAAACAATCAGATAGATCAGGGCATGAATCGCATTGGCTCGGGTCATGGCCAGAATGGTCGCCACCAGAGCCACGGTGGCCGCAATATAAAACAGGCTTATCTCAAGCATGGCGATCTCCTCTGGCAGTCAAAACTTATCATCATGGCAGTAGGCTCTTCACATCTATGGGTTGCGCTTCGTTAAGGCCTTCGCCCTTATCTTTAAAGGAACGCTGCAGACCCGAGACGCGGTAAAAATTGTAATCTGGGTATTTGCCGACACCATTGATCAGCAGATGTTCTTTTTCGTAGACCATGTTCTGGCGATCGTATTCGCACATCTCAAAATCTGGGGTCAACTGAATGGCATAGGTGGGACAGGCCTCCTCACACATGCCACACATAATGCAGCGAGAGAAATTGATGCGAAAAAATTCCGGATACCAGCTGCCGTCTTCGCGGGTGTCTTTTTGCAGCGCGATACAGTCAACCGGGCACACCGCAGCACAGAGATTGCAGGCCACGCAGCGCTCTTCACCGTCAGGATCTCGGGTCAGCACAATGCGCCCGCGATAGCGTGGTGACAGATAGGGTTGTTCCTCCGGATACTGCACCGTCTCCGCCTTGGTGAAGGTATGCTTGAGAATTTCCCACATGGTTCGCAGTTGACTTAACATCGTCTAAGCTCCCTCCATCCACAACAGCACCGCACCGGTCACCAGCAGGTTGACCAGGGTAATCGGCAACATAACTTTCCAGCCCAGAGACATCAGCTGGTCGTATCTGGGTCTGGGTATGGCTGCGCGCAACAGCACAAAGAAACAGATCACAAAAAATACTTTGAGGCCGAACCAGACAAAGGGCGGCAGCCAGTCGCCGATAAACATCGGGCCAAACCAGCCACCCAAAAACAGCGTGGTGATCATGCAGGAAATAAGAATCAGACCCAGGTATTCCCCGAGCATAAACATGGCGAACTTCATGCCACCATATTCGGTGTGAAAGCCCGCCGTGAGTTCGTGCTCGGCCTCGGGTAAATCGAAGGGCAGACGATGACTCTCGGCGATGCCTGCCACCACAAACACCAGCAAGCCCAATACCTGAGAAAAACAGAACCAGACATCGCGCTGGGCTTCCACTATATCCACCAGACTAAAGCTGCCAGTCATCATCACAATGCCCATCAACGACAGGCCCATAAAGACTTCGTAACTGACCATCTGTGCCGCCGAGCGCAGGCCGCCCAGCAGAGCGTATTTATTATTCGAGGCGAGGCCGCCGAGCAGCACGCTGTAAACCGCCAAAGAAGTCATACCGAGAAAGAACAGCAGCCCTATATTGACGTCAATAATGTAGGTATCGGGAGCAAAGGGCACCACGGCAAAGCCCATCATCATCGCCACCACAATCGCTGTAGGAGCAAAGATAAACACCACTTTGTCGGCAAAGGGCGGAACCCAGTCATCCTTAAATAGCAGTTTGATCATGTCCGCCGCCACCTGGCCTATGCCAAAGGGGCCAAGGCGATTGGGGCCGAGGCGATCCTGCCAAAAGCCCAGCAGGCGGCGCTCCCACCAGGTCATAATTGCGGCCAGTGCGATACCGCCAACCAAAATGGTCAGGGCCAGTAAAACCGGCATTAACTCAGACATGTGGCGGCTCTCCTCTATCTCTACCCTTATCTATATCAGTATCTGGAGATGGGCGATTGTTTTGAGGCGCGCTAGCATGGCTGCTGCGATCACTGGCAATCAGCTGTGGTGTCGCCCGCTGCCAGTCAGGGTCTTTACTGAGCTGCGCCAACGCACCCGGCTGTAGTGCCAAAGTACTGCTGTAACCGGCACTGTAGGCGACACAGTTTGGCGCCACGCGGGTGAGAATCTTCACCGACAGAGATAGTTCAAAGCTGTCTATGCCAGCAGCAGCTACAAGATTAATTTTTACACCGTCGCCATCAACTACCTCTAGCTTTGCGGCCAGCTCAGAGCTTATAGCGATAAACGCCTCACCGGCGAGCTCGGCAACTTCAGCAGTTCTCACTGAGAGCTCATCGCTGCCGTGAACCCGATATATTGGTACCAGCTGCCATGTACCCTTTTGCACAATTCTCAGGGGCGTAAAGTCCGACGACTGACTGATGCCATTGGTCTGGGGCTCAATCAAGCGCTGCCCCACAGGGCCGCCGCGCAATGGGCCATTCACCTCGGATTGAAACTTCTGTAGCGACTGGTTGGAGTTCCAGCCTGGAGACCAGTAGAAGGGTGTCAGCGAAGCTGGCTGGTCGCGATTAAGTCCTTCCATGCTAAAGCTCAGCGGCGTCTCTGGATCAAGCTTGCGCAACGGTTCGTGTACCGAGACATCGGCATTGATCGCCGTGCGCCCACTGGCGCGATGGGTTTGGCGGGGAATTTTCTGTCCGTGGCTGCGGAAATTATGGTCTGGGGAAACACCTGCAAGGGGCGCAAAGAGGTCATTGCTGGCGCCACAGGCCTCGGTTATCTGATCAAAATGTTGCAGCTCAGCCAACTCACTGTGACCACTGGCGGCGGCCAGATCAAGCAGCCACTGCCAACTGGCGCGGCGTTCATAAGCTTCGGGAAACACCGGATAGTAGCGCTGAGCGCGCCCTTCGCTGCTGACTAATGTGCCCTCAGACTCGGCGTAGGATGCTGCGGACAAGACCAGGTCACAGCTGGCGAGCAGATCATTGTCGAGCAGTTCCAAGGCAATAATTCTTATACCGGAGGAAGTCAGTTTATTGATCTGCTGCTCACTGATACGACGGCTAAGATTGTTTTCGAGAATCACCAATACATCGATCTGGTCAGCCCGGTCCAGCAGTCTCGAGATCGTTTCCTGCTCTTCACTGAGTAATGCCAAGCCGAGGCTATTGCACTCGGGCAGACAGAAGCTGAGCATGCTATTGCAGCTAGCTGGCGTGCTGTCGGTTGGAGAGCTGTCGGTTGGAGTGCTGTCGGTTGGAGTGCTGTCAGCTAGGAGAGCATCCGCCACCGCTGCGGCACTGTCGACTATGGCGCTATGCAGCATACTGGAGCCACTGACCACCAGCGGCCGCTGGGCATTTTTCAGTGCTGCTGCGGCCTCGTTAACTGCCGCATCATCACTGGGCTGACCCGCGATAGCGCGAGCCACCGCATGACCAAATAAGGCAATCTCCTGGGGCGCCAAGGAAACAGTCTGACTGGCAATGTCATCGAGGCGGGTCTCCGTCGCTGAGACGATAATCATTGGCGAGCGCTGATCCTGAGCCAAGTTGCGCACGGCGGCATCCTGCCACACCGCTAGTCCCGCTTGCTTGGCTAACTCATAAGCTTTATTGCGCACCGCCTGGCGCAATCCCAGGGCCACTCGCGGTGCGGTATGGGTGACATCTTCACCGAGAATCAGCACGGCATCGGCTGTTTCCATCTGCTTAATCGACGGGTTCTTGGCTCTAGTGGTTTTTAGAATTGCGGCAATCCGGTGTATAACCTGAGATTCCCGATCACCAAAGCCAGCGGCAAAGTGCTCCTTGCCGACTAGCTCTCTAAGGAGATAGTTAGCCTCAAGAGAGGCCCGGGGCGAGCCAATGCCGACGATCTTTTGAGTGTTTTTGGCGCCCTCCTGAGTCTTCATCCAACGGGCCGCGATCTCAATCGCTTCGCCACCTTTAATAGCGCTAAATTCCCCGTTAAAGTCCCGCACTCCGGCGTAATTAAGCCGCTCGTCGCTATTGATATAGCCACTGCCAAAACGTCCCCGGTCACAGAGAAAATAGCCATTAACTTCATCGTTGTAACGATTGTGTATGCGCTTGAGTTTACCGTAGCGCTCACCGGGTAAAATATTGCAGCCCACGGCACAGCCAGTGCAGATCGATGGCGCCGACTGTAGATCCCATTTGCGGCTGTACTGCTTGAGCAGGGGCTTATCGGTAAACACACCGGTGGGGCAGACTTCCACTAGATTGCCGGAGAATTCGCTCTCCAACACACCGTCCTGGTGGCGACCAAAGTAGACATGGTCGTGGGATGCCTGAGCGGAGAGATCGGTGCCGCCGGCGTAATCGGTGTAAAAGCGCTCACAGCGATAGCAGGTGATACAGCGGTTCATTTCATGGCTGATCAGGGGGCCGAGATATTGGTTGCGATGGGTATTTTTCAGGCCTCGATAACGGCGATCGCGATGTCCCACCATCACCGTCATATCCTGGAGATGACATTCACCGCCCTCGGCGCAGACGGGACAGTCGTGGGGGTGATTGAGCATCAGTGATTCGATCACCGCCTGGCGAAACTCGCGGCCTTTGTCCGGCACTTTAGTAGGCACATCAATAGATGCCTCAACAGTAGTTACATCAGCAGCCTCATCGACGGCGTTATCGATATCTTGATCCGCGCCGCTGCCAGAATTGAGCGAAAAGCGGGCACCCTCGCTAACTGGCGTCATGCAACCCATCACAATACGGCCGTTGGTATCCTCAGCATTCTGATACTGCACCACCGCACACTGGCGACAGGAGCCGATGGAACCCATGGACGGGTGCCAGCAGAAATAGGGTAAATCAATGCCGGCACTGAGGCAGGCCTCAAGCACATTGGCGCCCTCTTTGACCTGGAGCTCCTGACCATCTACAAAAATTGTCGGCATGGTCTAGGCTCCTGTTCCAATCTGCTGATGCTGGTGCTGGTGAACCTTATGAGACTCATAAGGACAGCAACCACCGCTGATATGGCGGTCGAAATCATCGCGGAAGTATTTCAAGGCACTTTGCAGAGGCTCCATGGCACCAGGTGCCAGAGCGCAATGGGTGTTACCCATGGCACCTATATATTTAACCTGATAGGCCAGAGTCTCGAGATCTTCCAGCTGACCGCGACCGTCCTCTATATCTTGCAGCACCTGTCGGGTCCAGGGCAGCCCTTCGCGACAGGGAGTACAGAAACCACAGGACTCATGGGCAAAGAAGCGAATCAGGTTGAGTACCATGCCCACTGGACAGGTCTGGTCGTCGAGAATAATTAAGGTGCCGGTGCCCATACGGCTTCCGGCTTTGCCAATCACGTTGTAGTCCATGGCTAAATCGAGATGTTCGGGCACCAGAAAATCCGTTGAGCCGCCGCCGGGCAAAAAGCCCCGCAGTTGCAGGCCGTCCTGCATACCCCCGGCATACACTTCTAGAATTTCCCGGATCGGTGTGCCCATGGGCAACTCCCAACAGCCAGGATTTTTCACTCTGCCGCTGACCCCAAACATCTTGGTACCGCTGTCTTCACCGCGCCCCAGTGTCTTATACCAGTCGGCGCCGCGATCAATAATATGGGGGATATTGCACAGGGTTTCGACATTGTTAACGATAGTTGGACGTCCCCAGAGGCCACTCACCTGAGGGAATGGTGGCTTGGCTCTAGGGTTGGCGCGCTTGCCTTCCAGGGCATTGATCAAGGCGGTCTCTTCACCGCAGATATAGCGTCCGGCACTGGGGTGAACATGCATCTCCAGACTAAAACCGCTGCCGAGAATATTCTCACCGAGTAAACCACTGGCGTAGCACTCGGCCAACGCCCCTCGCAGGCGCTCGATTGCCACCACATATTCTCCGCGGATAAACACATAGGAGACATCGGCACCTATAGTGTAGGCGGCGAGAATCATGCCCTCGATCAGCTGGTGTGGGTCGCACTCCATCAATAGCCGATCTTTAAAGGCGCCGGGCTCCATCTCATCGGCATTGCAGACGAGATACTTATGTCCCGGGGTGCAGCTGTCACCCATGGGCACAAAGCTCCACTTCATGCCGGTGGGAAAACCGGCACCGCCGCGACCGCGGAGATTGGAGTCGCTGATCACTGTCTGGCAGTCTTTGGGCGACAGCTCTCGAAGCGCTTTGCGCAGGCCCTGATAACCGCCATTGGCCTCATAGGCTTTAAGGTCGGTGGGGGTCTGTTCCGGTCCAATATTGCGGGTCAGGACTTTTTCCATTACTGCTCCCCTTCTGATGCGGAATCTTCGACTGTTACATCAGAGAACAGTTGGTCAATTTTGGCCTCATCAAGATGAGTGATCAGGTCGTCGCCAACCATCATCACCGGGGCCCGATCACAGGCTCCGAGACAGGGAACCGGCAGCAATGTGTACTGATTGTCGGTGGTGGTTTCACCGTAGTCGACACCCAGTTTCGCCGAGATTTTGGCTTTGATTCCGTCGCAGCCACAGATCCAGCAGCTGACACTGTCGCAAAACAGAATCACCTTTTCCCCGACTGGGCGGCGATAAATCAGATTGTAAAAGGTTGCCACGCCATCCAGCTCTTCCGCAGACATCTCCAGATGTTTGGCGATGGCGCGCAGGGATTCATCGGAGACCCAACCGCGCTGGGTCTGAACAATTTTTAGGGCGTCGATAGCGGCGCCGGCTTTGTAGGGAACATGTGCCAGCTCAGTATCGATCTGGCGAATCTCTTCCCGGGTTAATACCGTGCCGAGATCAGTTTGAATCATCTGTGCATCATTCATCGGTCTACGTCCGCCATAACAAAGTCGATACTGGCAATAATCGCAATCAGGTCTGGAATCATCAGGCCGTTGCTGATCAGCGGTATCTGCTGTAAATGTGGGAATGAGGGGGTGCGAATACGGGTGCGATAGGAGCCGGTGCCACCGTCGCTGACCAGGTGATAGCTGTTTAAGCCCTTGGTCGCCTCGATCATTACCGAGGCCTCACCGGCAGGAATGACTGGGCCCCAGCTAACATTGAGGAAGTGATGAATCAGCGTTTCAATATCCTCCATGGTGCGCTCTTTGGGCGGCGGAGTGGTTGAGGGATGATCACTTTTGTAAGGCCCCTCCGGCATATTGTCGAGACATTGGCGAATAATCTTCAGGCTCTCGCGCATCTCCTCAATACGCAGCTGGGCGCGGTCATAACAGTCGCCGTTATTGGCGGTTGGCACTTCGAATTCAAACTGGTCATAGCCACCATAGGGGCGCTTTTTGCGTATATCCCAGTCACTGCCCGTGGCGCGCAATCCGGGACCAGTCACCCCCCAGTCAATGGCCTCTTGCTGACTATAGGTGCCGATGCCAACCGTGCGCTGCTTGAGCATTTTGTTCTGCATAGACATTTTGTCGTAGTGATCGAGGCGCGCTGGCATCGAGTCGATAAACTCGCGCACTAGGCGCTCCCAACCATTAGGCAGGTCTTGGGCGACACCGCCAATGCGAAACCAGGCCGGATGCATGCGTCCACCGGTGATTGCCTCGATAATGCCAAACAGCCGCTCACGGTCGGCGAACATATAAAACACTGGCGACATCTGGCCAATATCCTGAACAAAGGTGCCATAGAAAACCAGATGACTGGAGATGCGAAACAGCTCGGCGAGCATAATACGAATGACTCTGGCGCGGTCCGGAACCACAATGCCCGCCAGCATTTCCACCGACTGCACATAGGCGAAGTTATTCATCACTCCGCCGAGATAATCGATGCGGTCGGTGTAGGGAATATAGGTGTGCCAGGTTTGGCGCTCGGCCATTTTTTCGGCGCCGCGATGGTGATAGCCAATATCCGGCACCGAGTCGACGATCACCTCGCCATCCAGTTGCAGGGCAATGCGAAACACACCGTGAACACTGGGGTGGTTGGGGCCCAGATTGAGAAACATATATTCATTGTCATTATTGGACTGCTGCATGCCCCAGTCTTCGGGCCTAAATCTCAAAGCCTCCTGTTCCCGGGCAACCCGCTCCGAGCCCATTTCAAACTCGCCCATTTCGGTGGCTCGAGCTGGGTGATCCTTGCGCAGTGCATGGCCTTCCCAGGTCGGTGGCAGGAGAATTCTAAACAGGCTCGGATGACCGGCAAAGGTCACTCCAAACATGTCCCAGACTTCGCGCTCATACCAGTTGGCATTGGGCCAAACGCCAATAGCAGTGGGAAGGTTCGCGTCGGATTCCTGTACCGCCACTTTGATGCGCATATCTTCATTGCGATCCAGCGACAGCAGATGGTAGACAACAGTGAAATCCGAGGCTGGCTGGCCATCACGATGGGTTCGGGTGCGCTCGTCGATACCAAACAGATCGTAGAGCATGGGAAACTGAGGTTTCAGAAATTGCAGTACTTCAATCAGGCGACTGCGGTCCAGCCACAGGGTGAGGGTTTTATCAGCACAGCGCTGAACGGTGAAAATATCTCTACCGAACTTGCGATACAGTTTCTCTTCGACCCGATTAGTGGCCTTGGCTTCCGCTGTGTGCATTAAAACCCCTTAATGATCTGACAAATTCAACTAGATGTCTTTTGGCTCCCGCAACTCTGTGGCCTGAATCCGCTGGGCAGTCAATTGATCGCGCATGCTGGTCTTTTGCGGCTTAACCACCGTCTGATCACCCGCCACCCAACTCAGCGGTCGGCGCTCTTGGCCGATGGACTCTTGAAGCATCATAAGTCCCTGCATCAACGCCTCTGGTCGCGGCGGGCAGCCCGGCACATAGACATCTACGGGAATGAATTTATCTACCCCCTGAACCACTGAATAAATATCGTACATGCCGCCGGAATTGGCACAGGATCCCATAGAAATAATCCATCGGGGTTCCAATAATTGTTCATATAAACGTTGCACTACTGGTGCCATTTTTAAAAAACAGGTTCCGGAAATAACCATTAAATCCGCCTGTCGCGGCGTCGCGCGAATCACCTCGGAGCCGAAGCGCGCAATATCATGTCGACTGGTAAATGAGGTGGCCATCTCTACATAACAGCAGGACAGTCCGAAGTTAAACGGCCAGAGTGAATGGGCACGACCCCAGGCCAGCAGATCTTCAAGCTTGGCAAAGGCGACATTTCGCTTAACCTGCTCTTCAATAAAATCAGAACTGCTATCAAGGACATTGCCATCTTCTGGTCGCGTTAAACTCCACTTCATTTTTCTACTCCAATAGCGTTCTGAGTATCGCGCAATCCGGTTTGGGTTTTATTGCCCCAGTCCAGAGCACCAGCGCGCCACTCATAGATAAGGGCTAAAACCAGTATGCTGATAAATACGCAAATCGACAGATAGCCCTGCCAGCCGAGTTCAAAAAAGGCCACTGCCCAGGCGAAGATAAAAACCGTTTCAAGATCGAAGATAACGAAGAAAATCGCCACCAGATAAAACTCTACAGAGATACGAATTTGCGAGCCGCCAACCGAGACAATACCAGACTCGAAGGGGTCATTAGTGGCCGCCTCACGGCGCTTCTGGCCGAGTAATGACGACAGCACCAGCATCGTCACCACCATCAGAATGACCATAATAAAGTAAACCACTAGAGGCCAAATTTCATTTGCGTACTGGTTTTCCACTAAGCCTCCCCACGGGTTATGGATAGGCGTTTAACCTGAAAGAGAGAGACAAGTTTAATCGAAGATATGGCGAACAGTTGCAACAAGAAGGCGGTAGTGAATTTGCTAAACAGGGGGATAAAACGCTCTCTTACCGTCAACAGAGGACAGCAAACGCGCGCTTTAAAATATGCAATCCGATGCAATAAAGGTGGCATAACCACTCCCAATCCTATGGGATTCTCTCGCTTTTAAAAACGTAACTGGCAAGGAACCCGCTTGTTTTTATTCAGCACTACAAACCCGAAGTTACAGGTGTTATAAAATTTACGCAACCTCTATGTTTTGACCGACGAGTAGTTTATTGATCTCCTAACTACTTTTCTTAGGCCAGAGGCTCGGTTAGCCGCGGTCTCCATGGAATTCTATATAGCACTAAGGAGAGAGATAATTTTTTTCTAGAACCACAGAAATACGGGGCATCATGAAGGGAATTGCGCACTAAAATTAGTGCTAAAAAAATAGCTAATTATTTTTTTAGCACTTGCCTGCCAGGCTAAATAAGGATTTTTTGTTTTAGCTCATAACGATTTTTTTATTAGCCAGAAAGCAAAAAGCCTCAGCGATAAACTGAGGCTTTTTGATCATCTGAAAACCCTAAGGACTTTTCAGATCAGTCAAATGCATGACGTAGAACAATGGTTTCGATGCGGTCCGGGCCGGTTGAAATCACATCCACTGGCGCGCCAACCAACTCTTCAATACGAGTGATATAAGCACGGGCAGCGGCGGGCAAAGCATCGATATCTTGGGCACCAACCGTGACATCAGACCAGCCAGGCATGGTTTCGTAGACTGGCGTGATAGCCTCAAAGTCATCGGCGTGAGTGGGAATTCCCGCATCACTGCCATCGCTGTGAATATAACCAACACAGATATTGATCTCTTCCAAGCCATCGAGCACATCGAGCTTGGTCAGACAGATGCCGGAGATGCTGTTAATCAACACTGCCTGACGCAGTGCCACCGCGTCAAACCAACCACAGCGGCGCTCACGGCCGGTGGTAGTACCGAACTCATGGCCTTTTTCACCCAGATAGGCACCGATTTCACAGCTCAGTTCGGTGGGGAATGGACCAGAGCCAACACGAGTGGTGTAAGCCTTGGTAATACCCAGAATATAATCTAAATACAGCGGTCCAAAACCGGTTCCGGTGGCGGCTCCGCCAGCGGTGGTGTTGGATGAAGTCACATAGGGATAGGTGCCGTGATCTATATCCAACAGTGAACCCTGAGCGCCCTCAAAGAGAATGTCGGCACCGGCTTCACGGGCGTCATGGAGTATTTTGGTGACATCGCCTTTCATCGGCAGCAGCGCTGCGGCCCATTCTTTGGCTTCAGCGAGAGTGGCTTCATAGTCCACTGGAGCGACTTTGTAATATTCGGTGAGTGCGAAGTTATGGTAATCAATAACCTCTTTTAACTTCACGGCAAAGCGTTCCATATTGGCCAGATCGCCGAGACGCAGTGCGCGACGAGCGACTTTATCTTCATAGGCGGGGCCGATACCGCGACCGGTGGTGCCGATCTTAGCGTTGCCACGAGCGGCTTCGCGAGCCTGATCTAGGGCAATATGGTAGCTGAGGATTAACGGGCAAGAGCCTGACACTTTGAGGCGTCCGCGGACTTCAACGCCACGCTCTTCAAGCATGGCAATTTCTTTCAATAGTGCATCCGGTGCAACCACTACGCCATTGCCAATCACGCAGGTGACATGAGGACGCAAAATACCGGATGGAATCAGGTGTAATGCGGTTTTCTTACCATCGATAACCAGTGTATGACCGGCGTTGTGACCACCTTGGAAACGGGCCACCACTGTTGCTTTATCCGTTAATAAATCAACGATCTTACCCTTGCCTTCGTCCCCCCACTGGGAACCAAGAATAACGACATTTCTACCCATAATAATGCTTGCTCGTAAAGATAATGATTAGGCTGTCCAACGCTTAAAAATACGCTTAAGACAGCTTTTGAATAACCCAAGAACCGTCTTGCTCAACTAGAGCACGGTCACAATTTAGTTCTTTGTAATCAACCAGTTGCCGGTCGAAACCTTGCACAACTCGCTCTCCCTGACTGCGTAACTGTGTAATCTGTTCAGCCACTACAGGATTGTTGCTGTGAGCTACAAAGACACCCCGTTTGGCGGCGTAAGGAGTAGCGCTTTGACTGACCAGAGATTTTAGGTTGCAGGCAAATCCGGTAGCTGGACGGGGGCGGCCAAAGGCTTCGCCGACATGGTCATAGCGTCCACCATTGCCCAATGCCTTACCGTAGCCCTGCACATAGGCAGCAAATACCACGCCGGTGTGATAGTGATAGCCCGGCAGTTCACCTAGATCCAGATAGACAGTGACATTGCGCCCGGCAATCGCCGCGACAATCTCTTCCAGCTGGGTCACTGCGGCTAATACCGCTGCCGGCGCACCAGCTAATTTTTCACGGGCGGAGGCCAGCACTTCAACACTGCCAGCCAGGCTTGGCAATACGTTTAACCAACCGGCTAACTGTGGATCACTGATATTCGATTCAATCCATTGGCCCAGCTCTCGAGCGGCTTTGCGCTGAACTAAATCAAACAGTTGAGCTTCGCTGTCGGCACTGAGGCCGGCATCGGCCAATAGACCACGGAAGATATCCACATGCCCTAAATCCAGATGCACGTTTTCAACACCAGCGCTGCTGATGCTCTCTAACAATAATTCAATCACTTCGATATCGGCGGCCACTGTGGCTTCACCAAATAATTCGACACCAATGGAGATCGGTGTGCGCGACTCCAGCGGGCCTCGCGGGCGGGTGTGTAACACGGTACCGGCGTAACAGAGTCTGCTGGGACCTTCGCGACGCAGACTGTGGGCATCCATTCTCGCTGTTTGCGGCGTGATATCGGCACGTATGCCCATCATTCGACCACTGATCTGATCGGTGATGCGAAAGGTCATCAGGTCTAAATCGGAGCCGGAACCACTGAGCAGTGAATCGGTAAACTCGACCATAGGCGGAATCACCAGGTCATAGCCCCAACAGTTGTAGAGATCGAGAAGCTGACGGCGCAGATGCTCGACGACCTGAGCGCGCTCTGGAAGCACCTCATCAACACCGTCTGGCAATAACCAACGATCTGCAATTGTCATGAATCTTTTCAACCTCTGCGTTAAAACGTTTTTACTCTCAGTTAGCGGCCCAGCTATAAAAAACTGTAAGCCAACTTACTCAGCGCAAGAAAAATAGTGCTACGGCACCTAGGGTCATGCTCAACAGACCGATGCGGCGCATCTGCCGATCATCCACTGTGGCGATAACCTCAACCATGCCGCGCCATCTAGACGGCGACAAAAAAGGCATGATCCCCTCTAATACCAACATTAGGCAAATTGCTGTGGCTATATCTTTAAGCATATTTAACACGACCCAAAATAAAACGCCCCAAAATCGGCACAAAAAAACCGGGACGGGCCCGGTTTTTCGATTTTAGCAAAGTCACCATCAATGTGGCAGGAGTTTTTACGCTAATTAGGCTAAATGGCATTTAACTGAACTTAAATGCCCCATACAGCCTAAATAAGGTGAAAAAACCAATAATCGGCACAGGGCCGATTATTTGCCGCCTTGATTTTGCAGGTACTTAAAGAAGTCACTGTCTGGCGCCACAAGCATCACGTCGCCCTTATTGGAAAACGAGTTCTTGTAAGCATTGAGACTACGCACAAAGGAGTAGAACTCTGGATCCTGCTGATAGGCGTCGGCGTAAATACCTGCCGCCTCAGCATCTCCAGTACCGCGCAGCTGCTCTGCGTCACGGTAGGCATTGGCCAGCTCAATGGTGCGCTCGCGATCGGCCGAAGCACGAATCCGCTCGGCTTTTTCCTTACCCGTAGAACGCAGTTCCGTCGCTTCTTTCTCACGCTCGGCGGTCATACGTCTAAATACTTGACTGCTCACTTCCTGAGGAAGGTCGATTCGCTTAACTCGAACATCGACTACTTCAATACCCAGACTGCCGAGTACTGACTCATTCAGATCAGAGGTAATATCTTCCATCAGCGCATCGCGCTCACCAGAGACCACTTCGTGCAGAGTACGAGTACCAAACTGATTTCGCAGTCCGTTGTTAACACGATTGGCCAGACGGTTGCGGGCTACAGTTTCAACACCACCGGTGGCCTTGTAGTAGGTCTCAACATTGGCTATGCGCCACTTGGCGTAGGAGTCAACGATCAGACGCTTCTTCTCAACAGTGAAGAAACTGGCTGGCTGTGCATCGACAGTCAAAACCCGCGCATCAAACAGACGAACATCGTCGGCAAATGGCATTTTGATATGTAGACCCGGCTGAATATCCGCTTCAATCAGACGTCCAAAGCGCAATTTAACACCGCGTTCGGTTTCGCTAACGACATAGAGTGTGCTGCTGGCCACCATTAACAAAATAGCGACGACAATTACCGACTTTAATAAATTGTTCATCGTCTTCTCTCCATTGATGTGGGCTCTACGTTACGCTGCAACTTCTCCAGCACCTGGTTGGTAATTCGATCAATCATCTGGCCATTGCCCTCATCGGATCTAAGCTTCGACTGGCTGCCCTCTTGAATCAACTTATCCAGTGGCAGATAGAGCATATTGTTGCCACTCTCAGTGTCCACCAGAATCTTGGTGCTGTTCATCATCACTTTCTCAACTGCATCTATATAGAGACGATCTCGAGTCACCTTCGGCGCTTTGGCGTATTCTATATACAGGTTAGTAAAGCGCTGCGCTTCACCCTCTGCTTTCGAGACTACCTGAGACTTATAAGCACCGGCCTCTTCACGCATACGCTGAGCGGCACCGCGGGCTTCAGGAATAATGCCATTGGAATAGGACTGCGCTTCGTTGACCAGTCGCTCGAGATCTTCTCGGGCCTTGATCACGTCATCATAGGCAGACTTGACCTCATTCGGGGGTCGCGCCTCTTCGATGTTGATCTTCACCACGTTGATTCCACTTCTGTAGTTATTCAGCAGAGTCTGTAGCTTTTCAGCCGTCGAGATAGCAATCTGTTCACGGCCAGTGGAGATAACCCCATCGAGACCGGTGCTGCCGACGACATGGCGCAGGGCGCTGTCAGTGGCATGCTTAAGACTGGTCTCTGGATCGCGAATATTGAGTACAAAAGCCTTGGCGTCTTCGATGTTGTACTGAACGGTCAGGGAGATTTCGACAATATTCTCATCCTGAGTCAGCATCAGACCGCGGGCCGAGTACTGTCGCTCTTCGGTGACACGTACGGTGTAAACCTTATCAATTAACTTGGGGTTCCACTGCAGACCTGAACCCAGAGTGTCGTGATACTTACCCAGACGCAAAACAACCGCCTGCTCTTTCTCATCGACCTGGTAGAAGCCCATCAGTCCCCAGAGGACCAGCAGTACTACAACCACGATTGGGAGTAAATTTTTGCCATCAGGTGCGCCGGATCCATTTGATCCACCGCCAAAACTGCTGAATTTTTTCTTGAGTTGGTTGAGCGCTTCATCGAGATCTGGCGGGCCGTCATTGCCGCGTTTTCCACCCCATGGGTCCTTGCCACCACCCGGTTCATTCCAGGCCATAATTATTCTCCAATTTAAGTAATTGTCTCGCCGGCGTCTAAACGATTTTAGCGCCGGCATAATTCTAAAGCCTTTGGCCTCAACTAGCTACAGTGTCACCAAATCGTCTAAATTCAATCCCGAACTCTTAATCAAGCGTAAGAAATCGATCTCTGAAAGCTTGACCTCTAGGTTAATACAACCGTTTTCGTCGACCTGTTCATCTAATACGGCTTTGTGACTATAAAGGGATGCACGCAGAGCACCCTGATCCGGTTTTAAACGCAGGGTTTTATGTACAAACTCTCCCGGCAAGCGCTCCGCCACAGCCTGCAACAACAGATCCAGACCTTCATTATTCAGTGCTGACAACCACACTGCCACTGGCTGACCCTCGGCATTGCGGTCAATACGCGCGGTAAAGTCCTCGAGCAGATCTACTTTGTTGTAGACCATTAGGGTCGGCAACTTGTGCGCGTCAATTTCTTTCAGCACTTCTTCGACGCGTTTAATGTTGGTGGCGCGATCCTCTGCCGCTGCGTCGATCACATGCAATAGCAGGGTAGCGTTAGCCGCCTCTTCCAAGGTGGCGCGAAAGGCATCCACCAAGCGGTGAGGCAAATGGCTGATAAAGCCCACGGTGTCGGCAAACACAACCTGGCCCTGTTCCGGCACTTCAAGCTTGCGCATGGTGGGGTCGAGGGTGGCAAAAAGCTGGTTGGCGACAAACACATCAGACCGGGTGAGGTTGTTAAACAATGTCGACTTACCGGCGTTGGTATAGCCCACTAATGAGACAGCTGGCACCTCGGCTCGGACTCTGGCACGACGTCCCTGGGCCCGCTGCTTGCGCACTTTTAACAGGCGACCTTGGATCGACTTGATACGATCGCGAACCATACGGCGATCTGACTCGAGCTGCGTTTCACCGGGACCGCGCATACCAATACCGCCGCGCTGGCGCTCAAGGTGAGTCCAACCGCGCACCAGTCGTGTCGACAGATGTTGCAACTGGGCCAACTCAACTTGCAGTTTGCCCTCATGGGTGCGGGCGCGCTGAGCAAAAATATCGAGAATCAGACCGGTGCGATCCAGCACCCGACACTTGAGTTCGGCTTCAATATTGCGTTCTTGGCTGGGGGACAGATTGTGGTTAAAGATAACCAGCTCGGCACTGTGGCTATTAACTGCCGCGGCAATTTCTTCGAGCTTGCCGGTGCCGACAAATAATTTGGCGTGGGGAGCGGAGCGGGAGCCAGTGATAAACTCCACTGGATCGCCGCCCGCAGATAAGACTAATTCTTCAAACTCCCTCGGATCTTCAGGTTCGGACTCACTCTGCAATTTTAAATGAACAAGAATCGCTCGCTCCCCAAATTCGGGTCGTTCAAAAAATAATGTCACTCTATTTAATAATCGTCAGCGTAGTTTCCGCCATCGTCGTCAAAACCACCCTGAGCAGGGGTTCCCGCTGCGCCAGAGGTTGGCAGTTTAACTACACGTGATGGGACAATTGTCGATATAGCGTGCTTGTAAACCATTTGGCTAACAGTGTTTTTTAGCAGCACTACAAACTGATCGAATGATTCTACCTGTCCCTGTAACTTGATTCCGTTAACCAAAAAGATGGACACCGGGATGCGTTCTTTCCTTAACACATTAAGAAAAGGGTCTTGTAAGTTATGCCCTTTTGACATTTATACTTCTCCTTATTAATTAAATAAAGCCGCCATTCCAGCAGCAAAAATGCAAGTCAAACTTGACCTGCAACGACATCACGAACATTGACTGCCAACTTTCATTAACTTTCCATGTTGCTTGTGTATATGGGCGCTGACGGCAGTTTTTTCAAGGCCAGCTGACAAATATTATTGACGGACAGTAGTTCCGTCTCATTATCCACTTCTATTTCGCAACTAGACGGCCAGTTTCTCAACCAAGTAATCTGTCTTTTCGCGAGCTGCCGAGTAGCAATAATGCCTTTCTCCACCGCCTCATCTAAGCCGCACTGCCCCTGCAAGTGCTGCCACAGCTGACGATAGCCCACTGAGCGGATCGCCGGCAGATCTTCATGGAGATCCCCGCGCTGAAACAATGCCCGGACTTCCGCCTCAAACCCAGCGTCCATCATCTTACGGAACCTATAGTCTATACGATCATGGATAAGCTTTCGATTATTTGGCAGCAAAGCAATTTGTTTAATTCCGTAGTGTTCGGCAACACCACCGATATTTGGTTCACGGCGCAGGGTCGACATAGGGACACCGCTGATTCTATAGACTTCTAAAGCTCGCTGAATACGTTGGGAATGATTGGGGTGCAGACTGGCGGCGCTCTCGGGATCCACGGCACGCAATTGTTCATGCACCGAGGCCCAGCCAAAGTCTTCTGCCTGCTTCAGTATCTCCGCGCGAATATCGGCATCCGCTGATGGCATATCCGACAACCCCTCAAGCAACGCCTTAAAATAGAGCATGGTGCCGCCCACCAGCAGGGGGATTTTTCCCCTGCTGCTAATCTCTGCCATCTCGCGGGTGGCGTCGGCAATAAAGTCCGCCGCGGAATAGGTTTCCAAGGGGTCAAGAATATCGATCAAACGATGGGGAGCGGCTGCCAGGGTTGCCCTATCCGGTTTAGCGCTGCCAATATCCAGCTGCCGATAAATCTGCGCTGAATCCACATTGATCAACTCAACCGGAAGGTGCTCTTGCAAGGCGATAGCGAGATCGGTCTTGCCGCTGGCGGTGGGACCCATCACAAAGATTGCCGGTGGCCGCTCGGTGCTTGCCACGGTATTAACGCCCTCTCAAAAACAGTTTGTCGAGTTGATCGAGAGTCAACTGGGACCAGGTGGGTCGCCCATGGTTGCACTGGCCGCTGCGCTCAGTGGCTTCCATATCCCGCAACAGTGCATTCATTTCCGGAATACTCAGTTTGCGATTGGCACGCACCGAACCATGACAGGCCATGGTCGAGAGAATTTCATTGATATGGTCTCGAATGCGCTCCGAGTTGCCGTGTTCGAGTAGATCCGAGAGTACATCACGCAATAGCGCTTCCACTTCCGAGCCGCGCAGAATTGCCGGAATTTCTCTGACGATAACACTCTCGGCTGCCGCCCGCTCGACGACAAAACCGAGCTTGGTAAAGACTTCATTGTGCTGTTCCGCGGCATCCGCTTCACGCTGACTGACGGCAAGGCTCTCTGGGACTAGTAGAGGCTGAGAAATTAATCCCTGATCATCAAAGGCCCCTTTCATGCGCTCATAGGTAATACGCTCATGAGCAGCGTGCATATCCACAATAATCAAACCCTCGCGGTTCTCTGCAAGAATGTAGATGCCTTTTAATTGCGCAATAGCGTAACCCAGCGGTGGAATATCCTGCTGATCGCCGAGAGGGTTAGCAGACTCCGGCAGGTTAATCCCGTTTGTAGAATAGAGACTCTGGTAGTTTTTCATTGATCCAGCTGAACCGGACATAGCGCCAGATGAACCGCCTCCAGAATGGGGCCGCGAGGAAAACTGCATCGCTGGCTGGGATTGCGGTGCCGCCTGCCAGTCCGGAGAAGGCTGATTGACCATACCAGGCAAGGGTTCGCCATCTTCAGCAAGTTCACCAGGACTATTTGACTGCAAATGATCCTGGGGACGATCTTCGGCCAGAGCTTTCTTTAAGGTGCTGGAGATAAAACTATGAATCGAGCCACTTTCGCGAAAGCGCACCTCGTGCTTGGTGGGGTGTACATTGACATCCACATCCGCCGGGGTGATTTCAAGAAACAGTACAAAGGCCGGATGGCGGCCGTGATAGAGCACATCCTGATAGGCCTGGCGCACGGCGTGGGACACTACCTTGTCGCGAATACAGCGACCATTGACAAAAAAGTGCTGCAAATCTGCCTGACTGCGGGAAAAAGTCGGCAGCCCAATCCAACCCCAAAGACGCAGACCGGGACGGACATTGTCCACATAGAGTGCCTGTTCCATAAAGGTGGTGCCGCAGATATCCGCAACGCGCTTTTCCTGTTCCATCTGGGTTTTGGCGGGCCGCAAGCTGATTTGGGCGCGTTGGTTATGGCGCAGATTAAAGGCCACATCAAAGCGGCTCAGAGCGAGCTTTTTAATACTGTCATCGATGCGGTTATATTCAGTTTTTTCGGTGCGCAAAAATTTACGCCGCGCCGGAGTATTGAAGAACAGATCCCGCACTTCAACGCTAGTACCCTGGGGATGAGAGGCTGGCGTCACTTCAACCTGCATATCACGGCCTTCAGAGATCGCTTTCCAGGCACTGCCATCGCCGTTATTAGAGGTCAGGCTGAGACGCGACACCGAGGCGATACTGGCCAGGGCTTCGCCGCGAAAACCGAGAGTGGCCACCGCTTCAAGATCTTCCAGGTCAT
Source organism: uncultured Pseudomonadales bacterium (assembly GCA_905478975.1). Lineage (GTDB taxonomy): Bacteria > Pseudomonadota > Gammaproteobacteria > Pseudomonadales > Porticoccaceae > HTCC2207. The sequence goes on from CAJQKW010000028.1 coordinate 26,409, forward strand.
CAATTTTGCTGGTTGCGTGACGACTTAGGGCCAGGGCCAGATCATCGTGACCAATGCCACCGCCATCGTCGCGAATACGGATTAGCTTAACCCCGCCCTGCTCAATATCGATTTCAATACTCTGGGCACCGGCGTCGAGGCTATTTTCCACTAGCTCTTTAAGCACTGAGGCGGGACGCTCCACCACTTCACCGGCGGCAATCTGATTGGCCAACTGCGGGCTGAGAATTTTGATCACGGACATATTCGGTGGCCTTTATTTTGCGTGTTGGCGGTGTATTAGCGGCCTGTTAAAAGCGGAATCGTTGTCGAGTCTGCGGTAATGTTCCCAGATATTATCCGGTGGGAATCATTATTTTCTGGCCGACCTTGATGGTGCTGGAACGCATTTTATTATAGCTCAATATACGTTTCACCGAGGTGTTATAGCGCTGAGCTATACCGGATAAGGTATCGCCCCGCGCAATCACATAGGTGCGCACTCTGGACCTTTTCTTCGCCGCAATAGAGCTGCCAGCAGGGGGATGATCGGTAAAATAATCTGCCAGGCCAGCATATATGGCCTGGGCCATCCTCTGCTGATAGGCACCATTACTGAGACGACTGGCCTCAGTGGGATTGGAGATAAACCCGGTTTCAATTAACAGGGAGGGAATGTCTGGCGACTTGAGCACCAGAAAACCGGCTTGCTCCACCTTCTTTTTATGCAGCCGCGCCACCCCACCCATGTTTTTCAACACATAGTCACCGGCATCTAAACTGCTGCTCAGGGTCGCGGTCATGGACAGATCCAGCAACACTTCGGCCAGGGCATCGTCTTTGTCATCGAGACTCAGAGAGCCAGCACCACCGATCAGATCGGCACGGTTTTCCTTGCCCGCTAAATAACGCGCCGCTTCACTGGTCGCGCCTCTGGTTGAGAGGGCATAAACCGACGCGCCGTTGGCTTTCGGGTTGGTGAAAGCATCGGCGTGGATAGAGATAAAGAAATCAGCGCGCTTGTCATGGGCTATAGCGGTGCGCTTGCGATGCGCCAGATAATAGTCACCGGTGCGCACTAGCACGCCGGTAAAGTCTGCATCTTTATCAAATAGGCGCTCAATTCGCCGAGCAATCTGAAGGGCAACTACCTTTTCCCGAACCTTTTTCGGGCCAAGGGCACCGGGATCTTCACCGCCATGGCCGGCGTCGATGGCGATAACAATGGGACGATTATCCACCGGCACCACTTTGCTAACCGGCTTGGTGGCGCGCACTTTTTTGTCGTAGATATCCACAACCAACCTATCGCCGTACTGCTCATAGGCTTTTAGGGTGAAGCTTTTAACCGTCACAGGCTCTTTAAGGTCAAACACCAAGCGTAGGTCGGCACTGCCGCGCAAGCCTGAACGCATGGCGGCAATCGGCGTGGAGGCGACATCGAGGCTCTCAAAACTGGTTTTAAGTTTGGTGTTTTTAATATCGATAACCAGACGATTAGGGTTATCTAGGGTAAAGACCTTATGTTCAACAGGGCCACTGAGATCCAGCACTAGACGAGTGTTATCTGGCGCACGCCAGAGTCTCACGCTATCTACCTCAGCGCCATAACTGGGGCTGATCCAGAGCATTGCCAGACAGGCTATAAGCCAGCCTGCCTGAGCGCGGCTTTTGAATACTGCAGCGCATTTAAATACTAAAGTGCTTTTAGTCCGCACTGATAACCCCATTGGTTTCTCTATCGAGCTGAGAAATTATTATTTTGGCCAGCGCCCTGTGCCCACTTAAAGTCAATTTACGACCCTCATTGAGCTGCACAATTTCAATCAACATATCCGCTTCAGGCAAAAATCCGGCACCTCGTTCTGGCCATTCTACCAAGCACAGCCGCGACTCCACCAGATAATCTCGAAAACCCATATATTCCAGCTCTTCCGGGTCTTGCAATCGATAGAAGTCAAAATGGCAAACCTGGCCCATGGCAAGGTCATAGGGTTCGACCAAGGTGTAGGTCGGACTTTTAACCGCGCCTATATGACCCAAGCCAGTTAATACGCCACGGCTCAGGGTTGTCTTGCCCGCACCCAGGTCACCTTGCAGGGCAATCAATAGAGCGGGCTCTGAAGCCTTTACTGGATGATCATTCAGCAGAGTGTTTTTAAGCGCCCAGCTAATCGCCGCAGCAATGCGAGTGCCAAACTGCAGCATTGCCGCTTCATCGATTAACTCTAGAGTAAATTCTAGAGCAAGTTGGGTTTCTCTCTCAGTCACCAGACTGCACTCTCATCTTTTTATAGTGTTTTTAGGCACTTGCTATAAAAGCTCTATGTGGCTGTAAGCTCACCGTTTAATAGTTTGCGCAAGTAACCGAGTAAATCTGTTGCCGTGAGTCCACGCATGCCCTGCTCTTCCACAGCCATATCCGCCGCTGCCGAATGCAGACAACAACCCAATTGGGCTGCCAGTTTTGCTTCAAGACCCTGAGCTAATAGAGCACCGATAATACCCGAGAGCACATCACCCATACCAGCAGTGGCCATTCCCGGATTACCATAGGGACAGACCGCAATAATCTCATCGCCCGGCGCAGCGATTAATGTGCCTGCACCTTTCAATAAAACCACCGTATTATATTTTTCTTGTAGCTGGCGCACCGCGGCAAAACGATCTGCCTGTACTTCAGCGACACTGGTATTTAAGAGTCTCGCAGCTTCCGCTGGATGGGGTGTCATAACCCAGTTACTGCCATCCGGCTGCGATACAACTCGACCCTCGGCAATAATATTCAGCGCATCGGCATCCACCACCATGGGTAAACCGGTGGCCACGGCTTTCTGCAATAACTGCTCAGACCAGGGCGAGCGACCGAGACCGGGGCCGACAATCAATACTGAAGGTTTGTCTAATAGCGGCTCTAGTTCTTGGCCCGAGACAATACCACTGACCATCACTTCCGGCTGACGTGCCAGAGCACCAGCAACATGGGCTGGGCGAGTGGCCATGCTGACCAGTCCCGATCCCGTGCGCAGCGCCGCTTCAGCGGTCATCATTGCCGCGCCACCAAAGCCGTGATCGCCACCGATAACCATGCTGTGACCAAACTGATTCTTGTAGGCATCCACATCTCTTATGGGCAGATTCTCGATCAACTCATTGAGGTCCATCAGCTGTGCCGAAGGAGCAACCTGCTGAAAGATCTCTTCGTCCACATCTAGAGAATGGTAAATAACTTCACCACAGAGAGCCGGGCCGCGACCTGTAAACATACCCTGCTTAGCAGCGATAAAGGTCAGGGTGATATCGGCACTAATCGCGACCTCGGCTTCAGCACCAGAATCGGCGTAAAGCCCTGAGGGCAGATCAATAGCCAAGACCGGTAGTGATGCCTGATTAATCATTTCGATAGCTGCGCCATAGGGTTCACGCATGGGGCCAGTGGCGCCTATGCCCAGCAGCGCGTCGACGACAACCCCTTCGGAGAGATCGATGGTTTCGCTGAACGGCGCAAAAATAACACCAGCGTTAACCGCATAGTCCCGTGCTGTAACTGCATCGGCTGATAATTTGGCTGGGGTTGATAACTCAACCACGCGCACCGCGAGGCTTTTCTCGGCAGCCAATGTCGCCACTATATAGCCATCGCCAGCATTGTTGCCAGAACCGCAAAATACGGTGATCAGTGAAGGTTTACCAAAGGCTTCGAGCAGCTCATTAAAGGCTGCACGGCCAGCACGTTTCATTAGGGTGATGCTTTGGCTATTGGTTTGAGCGTTAAGGTGTTCGGTAGCAAGCTGATCCAGTTTACGAACAGATTCAGCCTTGTATAAGGCGTCTTGAATAACAATGTGCGACATAACCGCGAGTTCCCAGTAAGATTAGCGCGATTATATGTCAGATTAGCCCTGAAACCATGCCCGAAACCGATAAGCTCAATGATCTCGCGAAAAAAGTTAAAGCCTGGGGCTTGGAGCTGGGTTTTCAGCAGGTGGCTATTTCCCAACCGGATCTCAGCTCCGCATCAAAAAATCTTTTAGGTTGGTTGGACAAAGGCTATCAGGGTTCCATGCAGTGGATGGGGGAACATGGCGAGAAGCGTTACACTCCAGATCAGCTGGTAGAAAAAACCCTGCGAGTGATCTCAGTGCGTATGGATTATCTCGCCGACAGTAATATGATCGCCGTATTGAAGGATGACAATAAGGCTTATATATCAAGGTATGCGTTGGGTCGTGACTACCACAAGTTGATCCGCAAACGTCTGGCTAAACTCGGTAAAAAAATTGAAGCTGAAATAGATTTTCATGGCCTCAATCATCTGCAATTAACTCAGCGACCCTTTGTTGACAGTGCCCCAGTGATGGAGAAGCCCATCGCCGAGCAGGCTGGATTGGGTTGGATCGGCAAAAATACCCTACTGATAAACGACAAAGCCGGCTCTTGGTTTTTTCTTGGGGAGATCTATATTTCTCTGGAATTACCCGTTGATCAGAGTGAGCAAACCAATAAGTGCGGCAACTGTCGCGCCTGTTTAAAAGTCTGCCCCACCAATGCCTTTCCCGAACCCTATGTGCTGGATGCGCGCAGATGTATTTCCTATCTGACTATCGAGAGCCAGGAACCGATCCCGGAAGAATTGCGTCCGCTGATGGGCAATCGGGTATTTGGCTGCGATGACTGCCAGATTATATGCCCTTGGAATCGCTATTCTTCAAAGACAAACGAAATAGACTTTTCTCCGCGGCACAATCTCGATAACTCGGATTTGGTCACGCTGTTTGAATGGACTGAAGAAGAGTTTTTGAACAATACCGAGGGTTCACCGATTCGCCGTATTGGCTATCAGCGCTGGCTGCGCAATCTCTCGGTGGGATTGGGTAATGCGCCGACATCAGAGAGAATTATCGGCGCCTTAAAGAAAAGAATGAATGACCCATCTGCCCTGGTGCGTGAACATGTGCTCTGGGCTCTAGAACAGCAAACCAGCGTAAAGTTTTTTAAAGCTTAATAAACACTTCCCGGTAGTATTCCAACTCACGAATAGAATCGTAAATATCATCCATAGCCAAATGACTGCCACGCTTTTTAAAGCCATTGGCCAGTTCCGGCTTCCAGCGCTGAACCAATTCTTTCAGTGTGCTGACATCCAAATTGCGGTAGTGAAAAAAGCTCTGTAAGTCGGTCATGTAGTTGGCTAAAAAGCGTCGGTCCTGACAGATCGAGTTGCCGCACATGGGCGACTTGCCCGCTGGCACCCACTGGCGCAGAAATTCAATCGTGGCTAATTCGGCCTCCGCCTCAGTCACCACAGTCTGACGTACCCGCTCGGTGAGACCTGAACCCCCATGCTGGCGGGTATTCCACTCGTCCATGCCGTCGAGTAACTCATCGGACTGATGCACTGCAATCATCGGACCTTCAGCCAGAACATTGAGGTCTTTGTCGGTGACCACTGTGGCGATTTCAATAATCCGGTCATGTTCGGGGCTCAATCCGGTCATTTCCAGATCGATCCAGATTAAATTCTGCGGGTCAGTGTTGGCATTGGCGGTTGTAGCGGTCATCTAAATCTTCCAAGTGGGGTTAGCAAAATGTTCCTCGAGGCGGATATGCTATATCCTTGCAGCCGATAACGCCAGACATGGCGCATAACCCAAATCCTCGAGAGCATTAATGGCGAAACGCAATCTCAGTAAACAGCAAAAAGGTCGTATCCAAACGATTCAAGAGCGACGTCGAGCGCGGGCTATTGCGAAAAAATCCGTATCCGAAGAGCAGCTTGAGAATCTTACTCAACTGGGTCCAGAGATACTGGGTACGGTGATTACCAACTTTGGCGCCCAGGTGGATATCGAAGGCCTGGAAGATCGCTTTAAGGGCAATATCTACCGCTGTCATCTGCGCACCAATCTCGAACCTCTAGTAACCGGCGACCGCGTGGTCTGGCGCTATGCCGAACCTGTGGGCGTTGTGGTGGCCAGAGAGCCACGGGATTCAGAACTGCTACGCCCTGATCCCTATGGCAAGCTGCGTCCAGTCGCGGCCAATGTGGACCGTATCGCCATTGTCTTTGCCGCCAAACCAACGCCCTATAGCAACCTGATCGACCGCTACCTGATTGCTTCAGAAGCGCAAAACATTCAGCCTGTATTAATCATCAACAAATTCGATATGCTCAGCGACAGTGATTTCCCAAAGGTTGAGCAGCTGTTAAAAGATTACCGCACTGTGGGCTATGAGGTGCTTTGCGTCTCAGCGACCACTGGTGAGGGTCTCAAGGAACTGAAAGACTATATGGCGGCACACACTTCGGTGTTTGTTGGCCAGTCGGGTGTGGGCAAATCGTCGCTGATCAATGAGCTGCAACCCGATGCCAATATCTTGGTCGGCGAGCTATCGGCTGGCAAGGACAAAGGCCAACATACCACCACCGCCTCGCGTCTGTTTCACCTTGAAAATGGCGGTCACCTGATCGACTCCCCAGGTATTCGCGAATTTGCTGTAACCAATTTAAGTGATGGGCAGATTATCGATGGCTTTATCGAGTTCAGACCCTTTCTGGGCTACTGTAAATTCAGGGACTGTAAACATTCGGTTGAATTGGGTTGCGCGCTGCTTGCGGCGGCTGAAGAGGGTAAAATTCTGCCGATCAGATTGCTCAATTACCGCAATATTCTTGCCAGTCAGGATGAAGAGTAATGGCGGCTGATATTCCACGCCTGTTAGAACCGGCGCAATTAGAATCACTATTGAGTTCCACTTCAGATAACCACAATGTGATTATTGTCGATCTCTGTAGCGATGCACTCTATCGCCAGAAGCATGTCCCTGGTGCTGTGCATCTGCAGCCCGGCGCCTTGATGGCGGGCACTGCGCCCTACCCTGGCAAGCTGCCAGCAATGGCACAGTTAGAAAATATTATTCGCTATCTGGGCATTGATACCCATAGTCATTTGGTGATCTATGACGATGAAGGTGGCGGCTGGGCTGGGCGCTTTGCCTGGACTCTGGATCTGCTTGGCTTTCAAAACTGGTCTTATCTCAATGGTGGTATTGTTGCCTGGATTAAAGAGGGTTTTGTCACCGAGGCAGAGGCTAATCAGCCAGTCGCCTCGGACAGCTCTGTGAGTATCATCAATCCAGCAGTATTGATCAGCGCAGACGATATTATCGGCCAGCTGGGTCAGCCAGATTTTGCCGTTTGGGATGCCCGTAGTCCCGGTGAGTACAGTGGCAATATGGTGCGCTCAGCTCGCGGCGGGCACATTCCCGGGGCGATTAATATTGAGTGGACCGAATTGATGGATTCACAGCGCAACCTGCGCATTCGTGAAGATGCCGAAGCGATTCTCAGCAACGCTGGTTTAGGTAAAGATAAGTCTGTGGCAACTCACTGCCAGAGCCACCACCGTTCGGGCTTTACTTATATGGTGGCGCGGATTTTGGGTTATAAAAAAATCAGTGCTTACGACGGCTCATGGGCCGAATGGGGCAGCCTCGATCACACCCCAGTTGAGCGCGGATAGAGACCAATTTAACAAACAATTAAGAGTTTGAAACTATGAATCACCAAGCAGAACTATTTGTTGCCCTGCAACGACTACTTCCCCAGCACGCCCTCTCACGACTGATTGCTAGAGCGGCTGAATCAAAGATGCCCTGGTTAAAAAATCGGCTTATCGAGCGTGCTATTGCCGCTTTCGATATTAATATCGACGAAGCCGAGAGCAGTGACCTGGATGATTACGAAAACTTTAATAGCTTTTTTACCCGCGCATTAAAAGATGGCGCGCGCCCCATTGATCAGGATTCTAACGCTCTGGTCTCACCCGCCGATGGCGCAGTGAGCCAAGCTGGGCCAATTACCCAGGAGCGGATTATTCAGGCCAAGGGCAGTGATTACTCCGCTGGCCGTCTGCTGGGTAATACCGAAGAAGCCAAGCTCTATACAGATGGTGCCTTCACGACAATCTATCTGTCGCCGAAGGATTACCACCGCGTGCATATGCCGATCGCTGGAACATTGATTAGCACCCGCTATATTCCCGGGGATCTCTTTTCCGTCAATGATAAAACCGCTCAGGCTCTTCCAGGTCTGTTTGCCCGCAACGAGAGGCTTGTCTGTCAGTTTGATTCGGAATTGGGACAGTTTGCGCTAGTGTTTGTTGGGGCCATGCTGGTGGCCGGTATAGAAACAGTTTGGGGCGGATTTGAAACCCCGGGACGCGGTGCTGTGCGCAACGCAGACTTTTCAGGTCGCGATTTAAGCTTTGATAAGGGTGAGGAGATCGGACGCTTTAAGTTTGGCTCAACGGTTATTTTGTTATTTCAAAGGGATAAAATTGACTGGCAAGATTCCTTTGTCCCTCAGGCTCCTGTGCAGATGGGCGAGAAGATCGCCAGCTGCAAGTAAGGAAAAAAGGCGCTAACCTAATAGGCGCTCTTTTAATGCAGCAAAAAAGCCATTGTTTAGATGAGATGACTGCTGGCTTTGCGCCAGTGGCCCGGCGTTGGAGGCGAGGGAAAAAGGCTTAGTAATAAGTAAGTTGAGCATATCTTCATCGACACCGAGAGTCTCCGAGTCGACATCTTTTACAATCGCTAACTTGGCAACATCATAGGCCCGACGGGTACCAAATTTCTGTAATTGGGCGCGGGCCTTATCTTCATTTTTTAGATCGACAAAGATGTAGTTGTCGACATTAGCGCCAGCCTCTGTGGACTCAAATACTGCCAGTCTCGGCGACAGTCTCGATTTGGGATTTTGCTCAATCACCATACCCTGATCACCAGTGGTTAATTCCACCACGGTTCCGGCAGGATAGAGCCCCACTGACTGAATAAATTCAATCACCAAATCTTCGGCAAAGGCTTGCCCGCGAAGCTCATAGAGTCTGGCTGTGGCTTTCGATGGTGTCAGTACCTGGGAGACCTCACGAGGATTACAGAGACGGTCAAACTCAGAGGCTATGCCAACAACGGCGGCCAAAAAGGGAATCCGCTGACCGCTGCAACCTTTGGGAAATCCACTGCCATCAAAACGCTCACAGTGAAATTTAATAATATTCATAACCCGCCGGTTATCGAAATCAGACTGTTTTAGTTTTTCTAAACTGGCACTGACAAAGCCGCGATATTCAGTCTCTTCCTCGGCGTTGCGATCGGACTTGCGCAGTAGCACTCGATCCATACCCGCTTTGCCCACATCTTTTAACAGGGCGGCGAGACAGATATCTTTAAGCTGGTCTATTTCAAGGCCAACATGGCGGGCAAACTGGGTCGCCCAGAGACCGGAGCGAATACTGTGGTCATGGGTGTGGCGATCCTTGGCACGCAACTGTAACAACCAGGTAAAGGCGTCGGGACAGCGCACCACGCTATCCACCATATCGTCCACTGACTGCTGGAGTTGGCGCAGATTAAACGGCCCGCCCTTGGCAACTTGGCGCGTGGCAACACTTAAGCAGCCGACTAAATTGTTCATCACCCTGCGGGCGGCAGGCATTTCTTTAGAGAGTTCGACGGTCTTTCTGTAGATATCGGGTTTGATCACAAAGCTGCGCGGTTCAGAATACTGGCGGCTATCCATCAAACCACGGACCATCGGATTAATGTCCTGAGCCTTGTTGCGAAGATCATTGTTAAATTGGCGACTACCGGCGGAGGGGGTTTTAAAATCTATCGGCGAAGCGCCTTTGGCGATGTCGATATAGACGTAGTCACAGTAGGCTTTGACCCGGGAGGCATCGGCAGCATTTTTAATCAAAAAGCCCTGAATCGGGAACGGAGTCTCCGCCCACGGCTTGTCGAGAGCAGAAATAAACATTCCCACTTCGAGTTCATGAATAAAGACTTTAAGTTGCTGTAGTGACATAAGGTACCAGATCTCTTTCAGCGCTAGTAATACATAACCGAACCACTGCGAAATGTAACGCTTTCACCAACGTAAAAGCGTGCACCGGTAGGGTTTTAGTAAATATAGACTAAGAAGAGCTGAGGTAAATCAGTACTTTGTAGAAAACTTGTGAACAGCATCAATAAACACTTTCACATGGTCTGGGTTGATATCTGGCGTAATGCCATGACCCAGGTTAAATATATGCCCGGGGCCGCCGCCAAACCCTTTCAGGATAGCGTCAACCTGGCTTTCAATAACGGCTGGATCAGCTCTTAAAACAGCCGGATCCATATTGCCTTGGAGGGCTACTCTATCGCCTACTCGGCCTTTGGCCGCTGCAATATCGGTACTCCAATCGAGACCCAGAGCGTGACAGCCGGTGTCGGCCATCTTTTCCAGCCACAGGCCGCCACCCTTGGTGAATAGAATAACCGGCACATCGCGACCATCGTGATGGCTGATTAATCCATCGACAATTTTCTGCATATAGCCGAGAGAGAATTCGGCGTAAGCGGCGTGACTCAGTGCGCCACCCCAGGTGTCAAATATCTGCACTACCTGAGCACCGGCACGAATCTGGGCATTCAGGTAATCAATGACCGACAGGGACAGTTTTTCCAGCAGTTGATGCATCAATTCAGGCTGGGTATAGAGCATGGTTTTGGCGCGGGCGAAGTCGCGGCTGCTCTGACCTTCGATCATGTAAGTGGCCAGTGTCCAGGGACTGCCGGAAAAACCGATCAGCGGAACACGACCATTGAGCTCGCGACGAATCATGGTCACGGCATCAGTGACATAGGAAAGATCGCTGGCAGTGTCGATCACTTCAAGGGCTTCGATATCCGCCTCAGTTCTGACCGGCTTGCGAAACTTGGGGCCCTCTCCAGTTTCAAAATAGAGGCCCAATCCCATTGCGTCGGGAATGGTTAAAATGTCGGAGAACAGAATGGCCGCGTCCATCTCATAGCGCTCGAGAGGCTGCAATGTCACTTCACAGGCCAGTTCAGTGTTCTTGCACAGACTCATAAAGTCGCCGGCAACAGCTCTAACCGCTCGGTACTCGGGCAGGTAGCGGCCCGCTTGACGCATCATCCATACTGGAGTGCGGTCAACAGGCTGGCGCATCAGCGCCTTGAGAAAGCGGTCATTCTTTAATTCAGACATTCAATTTCCAAAATAATAAAATTTAGAGCAATAAAGTTAGATGCAATATAGTCCATGCTGCGAATTAAACGTCGAGATAATCCAAAATGCCTTTAGCCGCCTCGCGACCTTCCCAGACTGCTGTAACCACCAAATCAGAACCACGGACCATATCACCACCGGCAAATATCTTCGGATTAGTGGTCTGGAAGGGGAATGTCTGCTCTTCTGCGGCCATGACTGCGCCCCAGTCGGAGGTGTTCACTTCGATGCCGGTAAGCCAGGCTGGAGGACTTGGCTTAAAGCCAAAGGCTACCAAGACTGCATCCGCAGGTAAAATCTCTTCACTGCCGGGTATCACTTCAGGTCGGCGACGACCATTTTGGTCCGGAGCACCCAGGGATGTGGAGACCACTTTAACCCCTTCAACACGGCCCTCTGCATCAGCCATCAGTTCCACTGGCTGCATATTAAATTTAAATACCACGCCTTCTTCACGGGCATTTTTTACTTCTTTGCGCGAGCCGGGCATATTCTCTTCATCGCGACGGTAGGCGCAGGTGACGCTGGTGGCGCCCTGGCGAATCGAGGTACGGTTACAATCCATGGCGGTATCACCACCGCCGAGAACCACCACACGCTTGCCCTTTAGGCCGATAAAGTCATCTTTAGATTTCTCAAAGCCGAGATTGCGGTTAACGTTAGAAACTAGGAACGACAGCGCTTCATGAACGTTCTCGAGATCTTCACCGGGGAATCCGCCTTTCATGGTGGTGTAGGTGCCCATGCCCATAAACACGGCATCGTATTCACTGAGAAGCTCTTCGACCATGATGTCTTTGCCGATTTCAATATTCAGACGGAACTCAACACCCATGCCTTCGAGGATCTCGCGGCGCGTGCGAATAACCGACTTCTCTAACTTAAATTCGGGGATACCAAAGGTTAGCAGTCCGCCAATTTCGGGGTAGCGATCAAAGACCACTGGCTTGACGCCATTGCGAATAAGAATATCGGCGCAGCCAATACCTGCAGGTCCAGCGCCGATTACCGCAACTCTTTTATCGGTCCAAACAACGTCGGACATATCCGGACGCCAGCCCATGGCAAAGGCAGTGTCGGTAATATACTTTTCCACAGAGCCAATAGTCACGGCACCAAAACCGTCATTCAGGGTACAGGCTCCTTCACAGAGACGATCTTGCGGGCAAACGCGACCACAGACTTCCGGCAGGGAATTAGTCTGATGACTGAGCTCGGCGGCTTCGATCAAATTGCCTTCTGCAACCAGCTGTAACCAGTTGGGAATATAGTTGTGAACCGGGCATTTCCACTCGCAATAAGGGTTGCCACAGGACAGACAACGGTGGGATTGATCGGCTGCACCCTCGGCGGTAAAGGGGTCATAAATTTCAACAAATTCACCGACGCGGCGCTTCATATCACGCTTTGGCGGATCGACACGTTTAAGGTCGAGAAACTGAAATTGGTTATCTAATCTTTGGGTCATAAGTTTTATCTCTATTCTCTAATCAACGCTATTGCGGGTTGTCATGGGCCTGAGCTAAAAGGCTGTTCAGGGTCGCCGCTTTTGGCTTAACCAACCAAAACTTCGATGCGTAATCAGAAAAATTGCTAATAAGCTCTTGTCCCCAAGCACTGCCAGTCTCTTCGACATGCTCGCGGATCATCTTTTTAAGGAACACTCGGTGGGATTCCGTGGCCTCAGCAGTAATGCGCTGAATATCCACCAGTTCCATATTGTAGCGATCGACAAATTCACGCTCCATATCCAGAACATAGGCAAAACCGCCGGTCATACCAGCGCCGAAATTGTAACCTGCGGCGCCGAGCACGGTGACTATGCCACCGGTCATATATTCACAGCAGTGATCACCGGCACCTTCGACTACCGCTGTGGCGCCTGAGTTGCGCACAGCAAAGCGTTCACCCACGGTACCAGCAGCGTGCAGACGACCGCCGGTGGCGCCATAGAGGCAGGTGTTGCCCATAATCGGCGTATCCTGAGAGGCAAAGCGACTGTCACTGGGTGGGCGCAAGACAATCTTGCCCCCAGCCATGCCCTTGCCAACATAATCATTGGCATCGCCTTCCAGATACAGCTCTAGGCCTCCGGCATTCCAGACGCCGAGAGACTGTCCTGCTACACCTTTCAGATTCAAGCGAATCGGCGCAGCTGACATGCCGGTGTTGCCATAACGCTTGGCTATCTCACCGGACAGTCGTGCACCGATGGAACGGTCGCAGTTATTGACACTAAAGTCGAATGTGCCGCCACTCTGGCTCTCAATAAACGGCAGCGCCTGCTCGACCATTTTCTCAGCCAGTAAACCTTTGTCGAGCGGGTTGTTCTTTGGCTCTGAACAGGTCTGGGGCTTGCCATCTAGCTCGGGACGGACTTCAAGCAGCGGTGACAGTTCCAAGTGCTGCTGTTTGCTGGTCCCGCCGGGCAGAGTCTCTAACAGGTCAACGCGACCAATCAGTTGCTCCAAGGAGCTGACACCCAAGGTTGCCAGCCACTCACGAGTTTCCATGGCAATAAAGGTAAAGAAGTTGGTCGCCATGGCCACCGTGCCGCGATAGTGATCGTTGCGCAGACGCTCATCCTGAGTGGCTACACCCGTGGCGCAGTTATTCAGGTGACAGATACGCAGATACTTGCAGCCCAGGGCAACCATGGGTCCGGTGCCAAAGCCAAAGCTCTCGGCACCTAAAATAGCGGCCTTAATGACATCCAAACCGGTTTTCAGACCACCGTCGGTCTGCACCCGAACCTTGCTGCGCAGATCATTGGCGCGAAGAGTCTGGTGGGTTTCAGTTAGACCCAGCTCCCAAGGCGATCCAGCGTAACGAATCGAACTCAGCGGGCTCGCAGCGGTTCCGCCATCATAGCCGGAAATGGTAATCAGATCGGCATAGGCTTTAGCGACACCGGCGGCGATAGTGCCGACACCAGGGCGCGACACCAGCTTTACCGAGACCAAAGCAGTGGGGTTGACCTGTTTTAGATCAAAAATCAACTGAGCCAAGTCTTCAATGGAATAAATATCATGGTGTGGCGGTGGTGAGATCAATGTCACCCCCGGTACCGAGAAGCGCAGCCGAGCAATCAGCTCATTGACCTTGCCGCCTGGCAACTGACCTCCTTCGCCGGGCTTGGCACCCTGAGCGACTTTAATCTGTAGTACTTCGGCACTGGATAGATAGGCGGGTGTTACGCCAAAACGTCCAGAGGCGATCTGCTTAATCTTCGATGACTTGATGGTGCCATAGCGAGCGGGATCTTCGCCGCCCTCTCCAGAGTTGGAACGTCCACCGAGGGTATTCATAGCTTCTGCTAGGGACTCGTGAGCCTCAGGGGAAAGAGCACCCAAAGACATACCGGCAGAGTCAAAGCGCTTAACGATATCTCCCACAGACTCAACCGACTCTATGTCGATGGGCGTACAGGTATCACTCAACTTGAGCAAGTCACGGAGGGTCGCAACAGGTCGGGTATTCACCAGACGAGCATATTCCGTGTAGGCTTTGTAATCACTGTTCTGAACGGCGCTGTGCAAGGTCTGCACCACATCTGGGTTGTAGGCGTGGTATTCCTGACCGTGAACATATTTTAGCAGGCCACCGGGTTCGATAGGCTTGCGCAGTTTCCAGGCGAGCTTTTTAAGCGCCGTCTGATCCACTTCGATATCCTCAAAGGTAGCGCCTTCAAGGCGACTGACCAGACCGGGGAAGCAGAGATCAATGACTTCAGTGCTGAGGCCGATGGCTTCAAATAGCAGTGCACCGCGATAGGAGGCAATGGTGGAAATGCCCATTTTCGAGAGAATTTTTAACAGGCCTTTGTTGATGCCTTTGCGGTACTGCTTAAAGGCGGTATCCACATCCACCAACAACTCGCCACTACCAATCAGGTCGCAGAGCACATGGTAGCTGAGATAGGGGTAGACCAACGATGCACCACAGCCGATCAGGGCAGCAATCTGGTGTGAGTCACGGGCATAGCCTGTACTGGCGACTATATTGGCATCGGTGCGCAGTCCCTGTTCGATCAGGTGGTTGTGCACGGCGCCAACCGCCAACAAAATATGGATAGGCTGTTTTTCAGGGCTGATTTTGTGATCGGAAAGGATGCAGATCACCGCACCGTCACGGACTGCTGCCGCCACTTCAGCGCAGACGCGCTGAATAGCTTGCTGTAGATTCTCTTCCGCCGCATCGTAATTAAGGGCGAATTTGGCCACTGGGAACTGCTCAAATTCATTGCGCTTGAGGGCATAGTATTTGCGCGGTGACAGCACCGGGCTAGACAGGCCAATTCGCGCGCCCAAATAGGGGTTTTCAGCGAAGACACTCTCTTCTTGACCGAGCTCCACACCCAGAGACATGACTACGGCTTCGCGCAGTGGATCAATTGGCGGGTTGGTCACCTGAGCAAACTGCTGACGGAAATAATCAAACAGATTGCGCTGTTTCTTCGACAACACGGCCATAGGGATATCATCACCCATGGAACCGGTGGCCTCTTGGCCGCCCTCTGCCAATGGACGCAGCACCTGATCTCGCTCTTCAAAGGAGACCTGAAACATCTTCATATAACATTTGATTTGGTCGCGGCTGAGATTGCCTTCAATTTCAATGCTGTCTCGATCAAAGCTCGACTGGATTGCGTAGCGTCCCTCTTTCAGCCACTTTTTGTAGGGATGGCGAGCGGCAAGCTGATCTTCAATTTCTTCGCGGAAGAAGATTTTTCCTTCCTGGGTATCAATAGAGAGTATATCCCCGGGCCCAAGCCGGCCTTTGGAGACTACATCTTCACTGCGGTAGTCGTAGACGCCGATCTCAGATGCAACGGTAATCACATCATCATTAGTAATCACATAGCGCGACGGGCGCAAACCATTACGATCCAAGGTACAGACGGCAAAACGGCCATCGGTAATCACCAGACCTGCGGGGCCATCCCAGGGTTCCTGATGCATAGACAGGTAGTCGTAAAGGGCACGGTGATCGGGATTGCGATCTTCAACATTCTGCCAGGCTGGCGGAACCAGGGTGCGCACGGCCAGGTGCAGGTCCATACCACCGGTGACCAGCATTTCCAGCATATTATCGAGGCTGGATGAATCCGAGCCAGTGCGGTTAACCAGTGGCGCGGCTTCAGCCAGGTCCGGCAATAAATCAGTTTGATACTTTGGCGTGCGCGCAACAGACCAGTTGCGGTTGCCCATAATGGTGTTGATCTCACCATTGTGCGCCAACATTCTAAAGGGTTGCGCCAACGGCCACTGAGGCATGGTGTTGGTTGAAAAGCGCTGATGGAATACACAGATCGCCGTTTCCAGACGCTCGTCCGCCAGATCCAGATAAAAGCCGGGCAGGTCAACGGGCATCATTAAGCCCTTATAGCTGAGCACATTGGTGCCGAGGCTGGCAATATGGAAGCGATTGTCATCCATTAGCTGCTTCTCAGCCTTGCGACGACCCATAAAGAGGCGCGCGCTAAAACGTTTTTCGTCAGTGATATCACCGGGGCCGACAAATACCTGCTCAAAGGCGGGCAAAGACTCAATCGCAATTGGACCCAAGCAGTTATTATCCGTGGGCACTACACGCCAGGCCAGAATTTTCAGACCCTGAGCAATCAGCTCTTGTTCAAGAATATTTTTCGCTTTAGTGCTTTTCTGCTCGTCGGTATTGAGCATCACGGCACCCACGGCATAGAGCTCAGGAAGCTCTATTTGCAGGCTATCTCGCAACACCGTGCGCAAAAAGCTGTCGGGCTTCTGCATCAGCAGACCACAGCCGTCGCCGGTTTTACCGTCGGCAGCAACGCCGCCGCGGTGGGTCATACAGGTCAGTGCCTGAATCGCATTCAATAGCAAACTGTGGCTGGTCTTGCCCTTGATATGGGCAATTAAACCAAAACCACAATTATCTTTAAAATCGTCAAGCCGACATAAGCTCTGAGCCATAAATAAACTCTACGTAAAATTCTAAGTTAAACTCTCAAGGCAGCGCTATACCAGCGCTGGAATGCGCTAATAAAACAGCACTAGAGAGCAAAGTGATAATAGCCTTTAGGAACACAAATAGGCTAAGCAGGCAAAGTGAGCCGCATTCTACACATTGCAAAACTATTCGACAATTGTCTGTACGCACTAAACGGCGGGATGGAGTCTAATTGAGACGAAAAAGTCGAACTTATACTCGAACTACAGCCGAACTGTGGTCGAACTATGGTCGGACTATCTGCAACCCTGACAGCTCAACTGGCTGAGCAGGCTTTGCTTAACAGCTGATTGAGGTAATCAGTTGAAAACTGGTCCGTTACACAGGCCTCGCCGAGGCGCTTTAACAGTACCAGCCGCAATTGCCCATCGAGGACTTTTTTATCCCTGAGCATTAACCGGGTGAAATCGTCGGCTTTCATATCTGATGGAGGTGCCACTGGCAGAGAGCAGCGCTGCAAAAGGCTTCTGACTCGCTGTAAATCCGCCTCAGTGAGATCGCCACTGATCACCGAGAGTTCAGCCGCCATAACCATTCCCGCAGCAACTGCCTCACCGTGAATCCACTGTTTGTAGTGCTGAAAGGTTTCAATGGCGTGGCCAAAGGTATGGCCCAAATTCAAGATAGCGCGGATGCCCTGTTCGGTTTCATCTTCCGCAACAATCCGCGCCTTGCTCACACATGATAGCTCTATGGCGTATGCCAGAGCAGGCTTATCACGCTGCAATAATAGCTCTATATTGTTTTCCAGCCACTGGAAAAAGTCCCGATCAATAATCAGGCCATACTTTATAACCTCCGCCAGACCGGCGTGAAACTCACGGTCTGGCAGGGTCGACAGGGTATCTGTATCAATAATCACCGCTTGGGGCTGATAGAAGGCGCCGATCATATTCTTGCCCATGGCATGATTGACCGCGGTCTTGCCCCCCACGGAGGAGTCAACCTGGGCCAGCAGGGTCGTGGGAATCTGAATAAAGGGCACGCCGCGCTGATAGCAGGCCGCAGCAAAACCGGTCATATCACCCACTACACCGCCACCAAGAGCAATTAGCGTAGTCTTTCTATCGTGATGGTCGCCAATTAGCTGATCAAATATAAGATTCAGGGTGTCGAGATTTTTGTGCTGCTCACCGTCGGCGAGAATAACCCGACTGACCTGCTTATCCGTCAACTGGCGCTCAAGCAGCTCAAGGTAGAGGGGCGCTATAATCTCATTGGTGACAATCAGGACTTTTTTGCCGCTGATATAGCGGGCTATATCAGCCTTACGAATCTCGTCGGAACCAATCAAAATAGGGTAGGAACGATCACCCAAGGAAACCTGAACTTGTGTCGATTTTGCGGTCATGAATCACTCTGGCTGAGACTAGTAAAGGGCGCAGCCACAGGGTGGCGACGGACATTAGACTCGGGAGTTTATCATAGGGCTGAAACCGCTTCAGCCAGTTTTTTTGCCAGCTTCAGAGGCTGCGTGGAGCCTGAGGGGAATACCAGGTCAGCGACCTGATTGTAGAGCGGACTGCGGGTTTCGATAAGTTGCTTGATAACCCCTTCACGATCATCCACTTGCAGCAATGGTCGAGCCTTGTCGCGCTTTGTGCGCTCAACCAGCTGTTCAAAGGTAGCCGACAGATAGACCACCAGACCGCTAGTCTGAAGAATTGCTCGATTATCACCGCTGAGGACAATTCCGCCACCGGTGGCAATCACCTTAGGCTCCTTATCGGCCACAAGATCAATCAGTATCTTGCTCTCGCGCTCGCGGAAACCAGCCTCCCCCTCCATATCAAATATCCACTGAATATCGGCGCCAGCACGGGCTTCAATTTCAGAATCGACGTCGATAAAGGACAGACCCAGCAAAATTGCCAGGTGCTTACCAATAGTCGTTTTGCCGGCACCCATGGGGCCGACGAGAAAGATATGTTGAGGTTTCATCGATCCAGCAAATTATCGTCAATTATTTTAGGGGTTATAAAAATCAGTATTTCACGTTTTTCAATATTGCGCAGTTCATTTCGAAACAGCTTACCGACAAAGGGTAAATCACCCAGGAGCGGCACTTTATCTGTGCCATTAACTTCTTCTGTTTGGAAAATACCCCCTAATACCAGTGTTTGCCCGTTGCCGACCAATGCCTGGGTCTCTATCTGAGTGATATCGATAGACGGCTCACCTGTGGGAGTGAATGCACCTACCGAATCTTGCGAAACCAGCAAATCCATAATTATTCTATTATCCGGTGTGATTTGAGGGGTAACCTCTAGCTGCAACACCGCTTCCTTGAATTCTATGCTAGTTGCGCCGCTCGAGGTAGCCTTTTGGTAGGCTATTTCAGTTCCCGATTTAATTACCGCTTGCTGCTTATCGCCGGTGAGGACTTTTGGCTGAGAGACAATCTCACCAAATCCATCGGACTCTAGGGCGCTCAACTCGAGATCAATGAGGAAGTTATCGGTGAGATAACCGAGGCTAAAAGACCCGGTGGGGTTGGCAACACCCAAATCCACCGCCAGACTGTCGCCCAAGCCAATGTCATAATTTCGAGTGTAAGTGGTAGGGCCGTCATCAGCCGTACCCGGCAATCCATCAGCGCCATCGTCTGCCTCGATTTCATCAGCAGAATACTTAAAGGTCTCCACTACCCCTGCTCCCGGCGCCAAACCAGATCTGCGTCCGGAAAAGCCCAGAGTTCGATCGCCAAAGGCACTGCCAACTGTGCCGCCAGACAGCTTATCTATGCCTGCCAAGCCCCAGGTTACGCCGAGCTCCTTTTTAAAGTCGGTATTGGCAATAACAATCCGCGCTTCAATTAACACCTGCTTAATCGGCACATCAATTTCATCGATCAGGCGTTTAAAGGCATTAATTTTATCTTCGGTGTCAGTGAGAATAATGGTGTTGGTGCGCTCATCGACTATGGCACTACCGCGCTCCGACAATATGGTAGTAGTGGCATTGCCTTCGCGGCCACCACCGCTGGACTGGCCTTCATCGGTGCGGCTGGCGGTAAATAACTCAAAGATTTCAGCGGCATCAGCATACTTAATTCTAACGAAGGCGGTCTCCAGGGGAGCCAGCTCCTGAAGCTGCTTGTTGGCCTCTACCTGTAGACGCTCCTGCTCGGCAATTTCAGCTGCCGGTGCAACCATCAACACATTGCCTTCACGGCGCTTATCTAGACCCTTGGCTTTAAGAATAATCTCCAGCGCTTGGTCCCAGGGCACATCATCCAACCAGAGGGTAATATTGCCGGTAACTGTGTCACTGGCCACTAGATTGAGCGAGGTGAATTCGGCGATTATTTGCAGTACAGAACGCACTTCAATATCTTGAAAATCTAATGTCAGGCGCTCACCACTGAAGGCAAACTTTTTCGACTGCGCTTCCACTTCGGCATCACTGAGTGGCTTGATATTGACCACATACTCACCATCGGCCTGGTAGGCGAGATAATCGTATTGGCCCGAGGCGTCGATAGTCACGGTTGTAGTGGTGCCTTCCTGCTTGCTGTCAATGGTCTTAACTGGGGTGGCGAAATCCACAACATCTAGACGTCTATCGAATTGATCCGGCAGGTCAGTCTGATAAAAAGACAGTTGAATTTGGCTGTTACTGCGATCCACATCGACATTTACTGAAGGCTGGCTAAGGCCAATAATAATGCTGCCGGAGCCATCTTCACTGCGCCGGAAATCGACATCGGTTACGGCTAAATTGTTGCGCTTAAATTGGTTCGCTGTTGAACTTGCTAAAGAGCCATCAGTAGCACTTGATCCCCGAGAGACAGCTGCCTTCGTCACCGTCGAATCCGACTGATCTAAGCCCCCACCAACACCGGCGCCAGCACCTGCCCGAACAGTGACGCTGTTATTGTCACTGTCTATTTCGAAGGGAATAGATTCATTTAGATTGACGATAAGTCGAGTTCGCTTGCCGTCGGAAACAATCACTGCAGCGCTGGCATTTTCAAAACCCAGAGCATATTTTTTCTGCGGCAAGCCACTTTCCACTCCGGGAAAATCAACCACCAAGCGTGCCGGGTTGCCAATCTCATAGGCATTGGCCTGAGGCGGTTGCTCGGAAAACTGCAGCTTGATCTCAAATTGATCCCCTTGAAGAGAGGCAAATTCGATATCTGTTACCTGAGTTGCTGCACCAGCAAGTCCCGGCAATAGCACCAATAAAAAATAGATGTTGCGTTTGATTCGACTGATCATTTTTCGATTCCCTAGCGAGTTGCTCACTCTTCTATAGCCATAGTGCGCGGCCGGTTAATCCATCCGCCTTTACCATCTGGAACGGTTTCCATAATCTCAAGCTCGCGGCGATTCACTTCGGTGATTAAGCCAAAATTTCTGCCGATATAATTGCCTCGATTAACCCGATGAACCTTGCCGCTACCATCATCCAAAAGCGCCCACATTTTGTCGCCCCGGGCCAAAATTCCAACCATGGATAATTCTGCGTAACTAATGAGTTCGAGAGGTTCTTTAGATCTAGATTGGTCTGGTGCCGATACCGCATTGCCAGAGACCTTTTCGTCACCAGTAATAATTGCTGGTGGTTCAAAAGGACTGCGCAATGCCAGTGCAGAATAGTTAAAACGCTCTGCCTCGGGATACACTGGAAGCGGTTCGATAACACCCTGAGGTCGGGTGCGGGCGTCACTCATCTTGTTGTCCAAATCACTGTGCTGGCGATCACTGGCACAGCCTGCGAGACCTGCCAGAGAGGCTAAAGTGACTAGCGCGACTCCTAAAAAACGGCTGTTCATTGCGCGACCTCCGCTTTATATCTATAGGTTTTGGCATCGATCTGCATACTCAGGCGCGAGCCATCTGACTGTTTGATCAGGTAATCATGGAGGGTGACGATTCGCGGCAATGAAGCAACACCGCTGACAAAGGAGCCGAAATCATGGTAGTCACCGGTGACATCGATTTTGATCGGCAGCTCTACATAAAACTCAGAGACCTTTTCTGGCTGTAGACGAATCGACTTCATCACCAGGCCACTGCCATAGGCAACCTCGGTAATATCCTCTAATAATCCGGGCACTTCGGTATCTTTTGGCAGCTGCTTGAGCAGTGCGCCAAATGTTTCATCCAGCTCTATCATCTGCTGGCGGTAGGCTTCGAGATTGGCGGCCAAAAAAGCTTTGCTCTGATACTCCTGCAACAGCTCGCGCTCTTTTACCGTAGCTCGCTCAGTTAAAAGGCTGATATCTTTGACCTTTAAAAAATAACCCAAGCCAATAATCACCACCACGATGGTGACCACGAGTATGGTTTTTAATGCCGCAGGCCAAACCCCAATCTGCTGAATATCCAGATCGGCAAAGTCGACATCCTTAAGCTCACTTAGACTCTCTTTAAATGACATAACATCCCTGCTATTAATTTTATTATGTGTCGCAATAAAGTGCTGTAATTCTATTGAACAGTATTTCCTTCAACCACCACCGCAGGGCTCTCTATCTCCACCTGCAAGTCAAAAACACTGCCCTGCTCGCCTAATCGCGAATCATGTTGCACCTTGGTCAAATTTGAATTGACATATTTATGGGAGCTATCCAAGTTTCTCATCAGGCTCGAAATAAGATTATTTGACTCGGAATAACCAGAGACTTTAATAGTTTTGCTATTGAATTCCAGAGAATCCAAATAGGTGCCGTCGGGCACGGCTCGAACCAGCTCATCAAATATTTTTACAATCTCAGAGCGATTGCCCTGCAAGTCCTGAATAACTTTCATGCGCGAAAGCATTTCCTGCTTTTTGCTTTTTAGCTGACTGATCTCAGCCACTTTTTTATCCATATCGGCAATGTTGGATTGCAGATAGCTGTTCCGTGAGTTCTGATTATCGAGCTGGTTCTGAGCCAATAAAACCCAGATAACCACCAGCGCAAAACCGCCCACAGCAGAGGCTACCAATTTACTGAGAAAGGCTTTTCGCTGAAGTTCGCGGGCTTCTTCCCGCCAGGGAAGTAGATTAATCTTGGTCATTTATTCAAAACTCCTCATCGCCAGGCCCACGGCGAGCAGCATGGCAGGGGCATCATTGGCCAACGCAGTCGGATTGATCGATTTATGCATTTGCATATTGGCAAAGGGGTTGGCTACTGCTGTCGGCAGGCCAATAACCTGTTCGACTTCATCCACCAGTCCTTCCAGTGCCGAAACACCCCCAGCCAGAAATAGCTGATCCACATAATTAAAATGGCTAGAGCTGTAAAAGAATTGCAGTGAACGGGTGATATGTTGCACTAGGGATTCCTTAAAAGGCGCCAAGACTTCCGTGGCGTAGTCTTCCGGCAGTCCCCCTTTGCGCTTTGCCTCTCCCGCTTCTTCCCAGGAGAGCCCATAGCGGCGCTGAATTTCTTCGGTGAGCTGCTTACCGCCAAATAGCTGTTCGCGGTTATAGATAATTTTTCCATCGACCAGCACAGTAAAGCTGAATACGGTTGCCCCAACATCGGCGATGGCAACAACTTGATCGCTGACCTCGTCGAGCTGACTCTCAATTAATTTATAGGCGCGCTCTACGGCGAAGCTCTCCACATCAATAACCTTGGGATTAAAACCGGCCATCTCCAGAGCCTGACGGCGGTGTTCAACGTTTTCTTGGCGGCAGGCGGCGAGCAGAACGCGAACCAGATCGGGATTGTCTTCCACCTCACCCAAGACATCGAAATCGAAAGCCACTTCTTCCATGGGGTAGGGGATATATTGATCCGCCTCCACTTCGATTTGCATTTCCATCTGTAATTCGGTGAGACCAGCGGGCAATTCAATCTCTTTAGTGATCACCGAGGAGGAGGATACCGCCGCCACTATATCGGTGAGTTTGCTCCCGGAGCGCTTAACCACAGCGGCGATGGTCTCGGACAATGCATCGAGATCAGCGATATTTTTGTCGACAATGGTATTGGCAGGAAGAGGTAGAACGCGATAGGCCTCGACTTTAAATTCGCTGCCGGTCTTGCTCAATTCGATAAGCTTGACGGCAGATGAGGAGATATCCACTCCGAGCATAGGCTTAGAGGGTTTGGCGAAAAAATCGAAAAAGTCCATTTTCTTATATTTGTCCTTTATTTAGGCTACTCTATGTCCACAAATTGTCCACAAATTCCGATAGCAGCTCACGGTAACAACCGATGGTAACCTTGCAAATGATGCACTTCACATTCTCTACACTCTATAATAGACGCTGAATTTTCCCGGTGCCTGAAATCAGGCGGCCTTTAGACAACGTTTATGCGTTAGTGTATTGGTGCATATAATTGTTAATCGCAGTTAAACGATAGTTAAACGATAGTTAAACGATAGTTAAACGATAGTTAAACGATAGTTAAGTAAAAATTAAGCCAACGTTAAGTGATAGTTATGCGAAGATTCATTAAGCCCCTAGCCCTGCTAGCCCTCCTTGGAACAGGCGGCTTCCTTGTTGTCGCCTCCTGTTTATATCTCTACCTTAGCCCAAAACTCCCATCAGTCGAGGAACTAAAGGAGATCGAGTTACAAATTCCACTGCGAATCTATTCACAAGATTTGAAAGTTATTGCGGAGTTCGGCGAAAAAAAGCGTTCGCCGGTATCATTCGACGAAATACCCCAACCCATGATCGATGCCTTTCTCGCTGCCGAGGACGACGGTTTCTTTGAGCACAGCGGAATCGCGGTAACAGGCCTGCTTCGCGCTGCAAGTGAGCTGATTACCACAGGCCGAATACGCAGTGGCGGCAGCACCATCACCATGCAGGTGGCGCGTAACTTCTTTCTCAGCAATCGTCAGGAATTCACGCGCAAATTTAATGAGATTCTACTGGCCTTTAAAATTGAAGAGGGTCTGACCAAGCAGGAGATCCTCTCTCTTTATACCAACAAGATTTACTTTGGTAACCGAGCCTACGGTATCGGCGCTGCGGCCAATGTCTATTACGGTAAAAAACTTAACCAGCTGACCTTGGCCCAGAGTGCAATGATTGCAGGCCTGCCAAAAGCCCCCTCGGCCTACAACCCAATTGCCAATCCCGAGCGCGCATTGGTGCGCCGCAACTGGATCCTCAGGCGCATGCTGTCACTGGACAATATCACTGAGGAGCAGTACCAAGCCGCGTTACAGGAGCCGGATCAAGCCTCTTACCACGGCTCTATATCAGAACTCAGCGCCGCCTATGTTGCCGAGATGGTGCGCCAGCAAGTGGTGGACAAGTTTGGCCTAAAAGCCTATACCGAAGGCTATTCCGCCATCACCACTGTAGATTCGATAATGCAAAAACAGGGTGTAGAGGCGCTGCAAAGCGGCATCCTCGCCTATGACCAACGACACGGCTATCGCGGCCCAGAAAAGAGCGCCGTTGCGCAGGAAGAGTGGGCTGAACTGCTCAGTAAGACCACCACCTTCGGCATACTGGAGCCGGTGATTGTCAGCGCTGTGGCTGACGACCATCTCACCCTGCTCAACCGCGACGGCGAATTTGAAGCGCTCAATTGGCTCGATGGTCTCAAGGATCTACGCCTGTATAAAACAGTCAATGCCCGCAGCGCACCGATTTCCAGCGCCACTGAACTGTTCAGCCCTGGGGATCTGATTCGTATAGTCCGCCGAGTCGACAACTCTCCAACCCTGGCGCAGATGCCTGAGGTGCAGGCTGCACTGGTGGCGCTGAACCCAGAAGATGGCGCGATCCGCACCCTAGTGGGCGGCTTCGATTTCCGCAGCAGCCGCTTTAACCGAGTGACCCAGGCGCTGCGTCAGCCCGGCTCTAACTTCAAACCCTTTATCTATGCCACGGCGCTCAATAGCGGCTTTACACCGGCCTCGATTATCAATGATGCGCCAGTGGTGTTTAACGATAAGAACCTAGAGGATATGTGGCGCCCAGAGAATGACGGCGGCAAATTCTACGGTCCGACAAGGCTCCGAGAGGCGCTCTATCGCTCACGTAATATGGTCTCGATCAGACTGCTGCGACGCATGGGTATTGACCGCACTTTAGAGGGACTACAGGCTTTTGGCTTTGATACCGGCGACATGCCTCTGGATCTGTCTCTGGCACTGGGCAGTCATGCACTGACACCCTTAAAGGTAGCCAGCGCCTACAATATTCTTGCCAACGGGGGCTACAGCGTCTCACCCTATCTGTTGGACACCGTCATCGACCGGGACGGTAATATCATCTATGAAGCGACACCCAAGACGGTGTGCAATAGCTGTGACGTTGAGAGCGATGAGCGCCGCGAAAATCTATCCGCAACTGATATAACAGCCTACTCCGCCAATGTTAACGCGGTGGACCTGCAACTCGAAGAGCTGCTCAATAGCCTGGCCAATGAATCAATCGCCGAAGAAGAGCGCCAGAGTTTAGAGGTAATTAAGCGGGCGCTGCAACAGCGACCCACCGACATTGTTAAGCCCAGCGCCGATAGAGTGATCAACAAACAGACCGCATTTTTGATCGACTCAATGTTAAAAGATGTTATTTTACGTGGCACTGGTGTCAAGGCGAAGGTACTTAAGCGTACCGACTTGGCGGGTAAGACTGGCACCACCAACGGACCTCGGGATGCTTGGTTCTCCGGTTACTCACCGCATCTGACAGTGACCACCTGGGTAGGCTTTGACAACAATGCCAAGATCGGGCGCAATGAATACGGTGGCTCCGCGGCGCTGCCCATCTGGATCGACTTTGCCCGTCCGGCACTGGAAGGCAAGCCTAATATAGAACGGCCGCAGCCAGATGGTATTGTTATGGTCAAAATAGATGCCAAAACGGGCAAGCGCGTAGCGCCCAACCAGCAGGGTATTTTCGAGTTTTTTAGAAGCGAAAATGTGCCCGACTTAAGTGATACTAACACTCTGCCCGGCGAGGCTGAAAACGCATTGCCCGACGATCTGTTTTAGCCCCGACGATCGGTTTTAGTCCCCACAACCCTATTCCAACGCTGGATAAATAATAATGACGCTAGATTGGCGCAATATAGACACTGTACTCCTGGATATGGACGGCACCTTGCTCGACCTGCACTTCGATACATTTTTCTGGCTCCAGCATCTGCCCAAGCGCTATGCCGAGCAGCACAATCTGTCGGTGGAAAAGGTCTCCGAGCAACTGGCCCGGCGCATGACCGACTTTCAGGGAACCCTCAATTGGTATTGCACTGATTTCTGGTCTGAGGAATTTGACCTCGACATTCTCGCCCTGAAACAGGAAATTGAACATCTTATCGGCTATCGCCCCCACGCCCGTTTATTTCTCGAAGCTCTTGGCAACCACAACAAGCAGCGCGTACTGGTGACCAATGCCCATCGCGACAGTGTCGATCTGAAGTTTTCCATAACCGGTATAGACGCTCACCTGGACTCGGTGATCTCCTCTCACGACTATGGTCAGCCAAAAGAAGATCAGCGATTCTGGCAGCAACTCCAGGAGAATATCCACTTCGACCCTCAGCGCACCCTGTTTATCGACGACTCGGAAGCGGTTCTGCACTCTGCGGAAAAGTTTGGTATTGGCCATCTGCTGTCCATAGAACAGCCCGACAGTCAGACCCCTAGACGTCAGCCATCAAACTTCCCAATGCTCGATTCCTTTGCTCATCTTATGACCAGCGACGGGTTGGCTTAGCCTATGAATAAGGTGCCTATGGATAAAGTGCGTATGGATAAAGTGCGTATGGATAAGGTGCGTATCGACAAATGGCTCTGGGCTGCGCGTTTCTTTAAGACACGCTCTCTGGCGAAGACTGCCATCGAAAGTGGCAAAGTCCACATAGATGGCAACAAATCAAAGGCCAGCCGGCAGTTAGAGCTGGGTACGATCATGACCATCAAACAGGGCTTTGACAGCAAGACCGTGGAGGTTATTGGCCTCTCTGAAACGCGCCGTGGCGCGCCAGAGGCACTATTACTCTATGCCGAGACAGCAGAGAGTATCGCCCTGAGAGAGAAAGACAGTGCCCTGCGCAAAGCCGCCAATGGTTCATCCGTCAGCGACGGCAAACCGAATAAAAAGCAGCGCCGTCAAATTCACCGGTTTCTCAGCAATTAGCATTGCTTAATTAAGTCCAGCGTTTTCGGTAAATAACTTTTCGTTAAATAAGATAGGCCCGCAGAAAAATATCAGTACAATGCGCCCATGAAAAATAACAACGACACACTTCAGCGCTTTATCTTCGAGAGCACCGATATCCGTGGTGAAATCACCACTCTGTCCTCTAGCTATCAGGATCTTTTGGCGCTGCAAAAATACCCGCCTCAGGTTGAATTGCTGTTTGGCGAATTTCTCGCCGCCGTAACGCTGCTCAGCTCAAGACTAAAACACAGTGGCATGATCACCATACAGGCCCGAGGCACTGGCCCCATCACAACCATCATGGCCGAATGCACTCAGGACAATAAACTGCGCGGCATAGTGCGCGGCGACTTTGACACCCTAAACGGCCTCGAAGGCCAGAGCACATTGCAAGAGTTGCTCGGCAAAGCCACCTTGGCGATTACCCTTGAGCCTGAGGGTAAAGAGCGCTATCAGGGCGTAGTACCCCTCGATGAAGAACATCTCAGTAGCTGTCTGGAATTCTACTTTTACCAATCTGAACAGCTGCCAACCAAAATCAAGCTGACCTCGGATGCTGATACAGCCACAGGATTGCTGATCCAACAGCTGCCCTCCTCAGGCGATCATGATAAAAGCCAAGAAGACTGGCAGCGGGTTTCCAACCTGCTTGAAACCCTATCTAGCGACGAGCAGTTGCAACTCTCCCATAATGACCAGCTATACCGGTTATTCCATGAGCAGGATCTGCTCTTATTTGATCCCACCACGATGCAATTTTCCTGTAGCTGCTCCCGTCAGCGCACCGAAAATGCCCTACTTTCTCTGGGCCGAAAAGATGTTCTAGAACTGTCTGCAGAGCAGGGCCTGATTATGATTAACTGTCAGTTTTGCTCCCAGGAATACCGCTTTACTGCAGCCGATGTCGATCTCTTATTTGACCCTCCACAACCTCTGCTACACTAATTTTTATCAGCCTATAGTATTCATTAATCGCCCTTAGATTCGCTGGGCTTTTCTGGCATAATTGGCGACCATTTTTTTAGATCGCAAGACATACCTTCAAATCGTTCACCCCTTTGGAAGAGAGGAAGAGAATGACCGACGCTGCTGTACACAGAGACCCCGGCTCCCCCGAGCTTATTGAAATGGCCATTAAACGCGGGGAGGGACATCTCGCTGATACTGGTGCATTTGTCGCCACCACTGGCCACCGCAGTGGAAGATCACCCGCCGATAGATTTATCGTCGACGAACCCAGTTCATCAGACGCTATAGACTGGGGTTCGGTTAACCGTCCCTTTGATGCTGGCCACTTTGACGCGCTCTGGGAGCGAGTTTCAGAATACATCGCCGACCGGGAGCGTTTTGTTTCCGAACTGCATGTGGGTCAAAACTCTGATCACTATATTCCGGTAAAGGTCACCACCGAAACCGCTTGGCACAGCCTGTTTGCGCGGAATATGTTTATTCGCACCGACAACTATAATCCCTCAAACAAAGCGCCGTGGAAGATTCTCCATGCCGCCAATTTTGTCTGTGATCCGGAACGCGATGGCACCAACAGCGATGGCGTAGTGCTAATCAACTTCGCCCAGCGCAAAGTGCTGCTAGCGGGCATGCGCTATGCCGGTGAGATGAAGAAAGCCATGTTCTCGGTACAGAACTTTCTACTGCCAGAAAAAGACGTCATGTCTATGCACTGTGCTGCCAATGTCGGTGAAGATGGCGACACTGCGCTGTTTTTTGGTCTCTCAGGCACAGGTAAAACCACCCTCTCCGCTGACCCCGATCGCTATCTGATCGGTGACGACGAACACGGCTGGGGCAAGGGCACAGTATTTAATATCGAAGGCGGTTGTTACGCCAAGACCATTGATCTGAGTCAGAAAAACGAACCAGTAATCTGGGATGCGATTCGCTTTGGTTCAATTGTCGAAAATGTAGCGATTTCAGAGGGCCTGCGAACCGCCGACTATTCGGATACCAGCCTCACTGAAAATGGCCGTTGCAGCTATCCTCTGGAACACGTGGAAAAGCGCTGTATCGAGAACCAATCCGGTGAGCCGAAGAATATTATCTTTCTTACCTGTGACGTTACTGGCGTATTGCCACCGGTTTCAATGCTCACTAAAGAAGCTGCTGCATACCACTTTTTAAGTGGCTATACCGCTCGAGTAGGCTCCACCGAACTGGGCGCAGAAGCGGGTATTCACCCGACTTTCTCAACCTGCTTTGGCTCGCCGTTTATGCCGCGTCCAGCCAGTGTCTATGCTGAACTGTTGATGAAGCGTATCGAAGACTTCGGTTCTAAAGTGTATCTGGTCAACACCGGTTGGACCGGTGGATCTGGTGGTGCTGGCGGTGTCGGTAGTCGATTCCCTATCCCGGTAACCCGCGCGGTAGTCACTGCGATTACCAATGGTTCTCTTGAGAACTGTGAGTCAGAGCACTTGGGTCTACTAAATCTCAATATTCCGGTGGAAATTGACGGCGTTGATAGCAAGTATCTCAATCCGCGCAATGCCTGGGATGACAAGGCTGCCTATGACAAGCAGGCTGGGATCTTGGCTAAGCTGTTCGTAGAGAACATCGTAAGCTTTGCACCCTCTCAAGATATTATTGATGCAGGACCGCAGCTGTAGTTTAAAGGACTCTAAATTAAAGGACTCTAAATTAAAGGGCTCTTAATTAAAGGGCTCTAGACTAAAGAGCTGTAGCTAAGACAGCTAAAAACGAAATACCCGCTTTGAAAGAAGCGGGTATTTTTTGTCTCGGCTTTTTATCATCGATGTTAATCAACAAATTGCAGGCACAAAAAAACCCGCCTATGAACTAAGCGGGTTCTTTAAACTGCGATAGATCTAACTGAAGGCGCTACTTGCTGCCATCGAGAATATGATCCACTGCCGCTTTAACTTCGTCATCACTGCAATCCATGCAAGTACCGCGCATTGGCATGCCGCGAATACCGTTGATGGCATTGGTATAGACAGTTTCCAAACCCTGCTCAAGACGAGCAGACCAAGCCGCCACATCACCCATAATAGGTGCGCCAGCAATGCCTGAACTGTGACAAGCGATACAGTTAGTGGCATAGATATCACCACCGGCACGGGCTGATTCTGCGCCGCCAGAGGTGACAGCAGCAACCTGTCCAGCCATAGAGACATGACCAGCCGGAGCTATTCTCGCAGCAACCTGCTGTTCTTGGTTAGCGGTCAAATTAACCGTTTTATCACTTGATCCACAGCCCCACAAAACGGCACTGGCAATAGTGATCAAAACGAGGTTCTTCAGTCGACTGCTCATGATTGTATTTATCAAAGGTCATCTCCAGTAAAGTCTTATGTAAAAAGATTGTTGGCAAAAAAAGTATTGGCAAAAAAAGTATTGGCAAATTTTGGCCGCATTATAGCGCGCAAT
Source organism: uncultured Pseudomonadales bacterium (assembly GCA_905478975.1). GTDB lineage: Bacteria > Pseudomonadota > Gammaproteobacteria > Pseudomonadales > Porticoccaceae > HTCC2207. The sequence goes on from CAJQKW010000028.1 coordinate 57,946, forward strand.
CCATAACTTCTCATTAGCAATACGTTGAATATTTCTCTTCGTATCCCTGCACTGCGTTTATTCTTATAAACTCACTCGCCTATTAATAGCCAAGCACTAGGCTAGCATTAAACTAACGGCCTAATTCCAACGGCATGACGCACCTTGGCAATCAGCACTTGGCTTTCAGTTCGGGCCTTTTCAGCGCCCTGCTGCAAGATCTTTTCTATTTTAGCCGGGTCCTGCATCAATATTTCGTAACGGTCGCGCGCATCCGCCAGCTGTGTATTGACCAGTTCAAACAGCTGCTTCTTGGCCTCGCCCCAGGCAATACCATTGGCAAACTGCTCACGCATTTCAGCCGTCTGCGCCTCTGTGGCAAAGGCTTTCCATATCTGGAACACCGCCGATGAGTCCGGATCTTTTGCTTCACCCGGCTCAAGCAGATTGGTTTTGATTTTATTAATATGTTTCTTTAGCTGCTTTTCAGTTAAAAACAGCGGAATAGTATTGCCGTAGCTCTTGCTCATCTTGCGACCATCCAACCCCTGCAACACCGCCACATTGTCATCCACCACGGCCGCAGGCAGCACAAAGTGCTCACCATAATGGTGATTGAAACGCTGAGCCACATCACGGGCCATTTCCACATGCTGAATTTGATCGCGGCCAACGGGGATTTTGTGGGCATTAAACATCAGGATATCCGCAGCCATCAGGATCGGATAGCTAAACAGCCCCATATTGATGCCGTGGTCGGCATCTTCGCCAAGCTCTTCATTGGCTTGCACTGCACCTTTATAGGCGTGCGCGCGGTTCATCAAGCCTTTGGCGGTCATACAGGTGAGAAACCAGGTCAACTCAGAAATCTCTGGGATATCCGATTGACGATAAAAGGTGACTTTGTCCGGGTCCAATCCCAGAGCCAACCAAGTAGCGGCGATTTCCATAGTCGAGCGGTGGACCATTTCCGGGTCTTGGGATTTGATCAACGAATGATAATCAGCCAAAAAGAAAAATGATTCAAAATCACCGCTGCGGCTGGCTTCGATGGCCGGCCGAATAGCCCCCACATAGTTGCCCAAATGGGGAGTTCCGGAGGTAGTGATGCCGGTTAAAACGCGCTGCTTACTCATATTGACTCAGTACTTTTATAGTTTGGGAAATTAGCTTGGAAAAT
>CAJQKW010000029.1 GCA_905478975.1 uncultured Pseudomonadales bacterium
CATCAGCAACAACGGCATGTGGCCAAACCTCGCCGGGCAGAAAGAACCCTACCTGGCAAGCCAGCTTAAGCAGTTTAGAGATGGCAAGCGCGACAATGCCATGATGACAGCCATGGCCAAAGGCCTTAGCGATGCAGATATCGCCAACCTGGCAGCCTACTATGCCAGCCTGAAGTAAATGCCAGTCTGACATTAAAGGCTAGCAGCTCAATACAGCGCCCGGATCTGACGCAGAACCGGGCGTTTTTGGATCTAGGGTTTTTTTATTGTTTGCACAATTACAATCCAAGCTGTTTGTTTTTTGCTTTAAAGGTTGTATATTGCTCGCCAATCCGTTCAGCTGCGCGCTGATTAACCGACCTGTCACTGGAGTTCACCTATGCCAAAAGTTACTTATATTGAGGCCAATGGCCAAAGCCACGAAGTTGATCTAGACGCCGGTGTTAGTCTAATGCAGGGAGCTGTAGATAATATGATTGAGGGTATTGTTGCCGAGTGCGGCGGTTCCTGCAGCTGCGCCACATGCCACTGTTATATAGACCAGCAATGGCTAGACAAGCTTGAGCCAGCCACTGAGATGGAAAATGACCTGTTGGAATGTGTTACCGAGCCCAAAGACAACAGCCGACTATCCTGCCAGATAGTGATCAGCGATGACCTCAACGGTCTGGTAGTGCATCTGCCCGAGTCACAATTCTAAAGCCCTCTGCGCTTTTTTTACCCTAGTTTTCGCTCTGGCATGGTTACTATCTAACCATGCTTTTTGGCAGCATTTGTCACGGTTGCTCCAATATTCTGCTCAGAGCTGAACCGCCACACAGCCAAGAAATCAACGATTCACCTTGAAAACCATCACGTTTGTTTTTTTATCGAAAAGATGTATAGTTTACTCAGCCGATAACTAAACAAACAAAAGGTTTATCTCCATGCCATATCAAGAGGAATTTCTACTCAGAGCCTACCGCTCGATGAGAACCATTCGCGAATTCGAAGAGCGCTGTATTGCCGAGTTTATGGGCGGCAATGTGCCCGGTTTTGTGCACGCCTCAAACGGTCAGGAAGCCATTGCGGTCGCTGCCTGCATAGATCTTAGCGACAGCGATATTATTGGTAGTACCCACCGTGGCCACGGCCACTGTATTGCCAAAGGCTGTGATATTGGCGGCATGATGAAAGAAATTATGGGTCGCTCCACCGGCCTCTGCAAGGGCAAAGGCGGCTCCATGCATATTGCCGATATTGATAAAGGCATGCTCGGTGCCAACGCCATTGTTGGTGGCGGACCGCCGCTGGTCAATGGCGCAGCACTGGCCTCGAAAACCCTGGGTACTAAAAATGTCGCCATATCATTTAACGGCGATGGCAGTGCCAACCAGGGCACGGCCATGGAAGCTATGAATATGGCGGTTGTGCTGCAGTTACCCCATGTGTTTATTTACGAAAACAACGGCTACGCAGAGGGCACAGCCGCCAACTATGGGCTGGGCTGCGACAGTTTGACCGATCGCAATGCCGGCTTTGGCATGCCAGCAGAATGTGTCGATGGCAACGACTTCTTTGCCACCTACGAGGCTATCAAGGTGGCCACTCAGCGAGCACGGGATGGTGGTGGCCCCACCTCTATTGAGGCCAAATGCGTGCGCTTTGACGGCCACTTTATTGGCGACCCGCAGCTGTACCGCGGCAAAGATGAGGTCAAAAATGCCCGCAAGAATCAGGATTGCCTGAAAATCTTCCGTGATCGGGTAATCAAAGAAGGCTGGCTAAAAGCCGCCGCCATGAACGCGATCGATAAAGAAATCAAAGCCGAAATAGAACAGGCGGTTGCAGATGGCCTTGCGGCTCCGCACCCAGATCCCGCCACGGACCTAATGTCCGACGTCTACTGCTCATACTAAGGTGACCCAAATGACTAATAATTCTAATAACGCACAGGTCACAGGTAAGACTTCAATCAAGACTTACCGCGACGCCATCAATGATGCCATTCGTGAAGAGATGCGCCGCGACCCCACAGTGATAGTTTTGGGTGAAGAAGTCTCCGGCGGCGCCGGTTGTGACGGCGAAGATGATGCCTACGGCGGTGTTTTTGGTGTGACCAAAGGGCTAATGCCCGAGTTTGGTCGCGAGCGGGTAATTGACACCCCCATCTCAGAAGCGGCCATTATTGGTGCTGCCGCAGGTGCTGCCAACAATGGTTTGCGACCTATTGCCGAGCTGATGTTCTTCGACTTTATCGGCGTGTCCTTTGACCAGATATTTAATCAGGCCGCCAAGTTCCGCTATATGTTTGGCGGCAAGTCAAAAACCCCCATGGTTATTCGTGGCACAGTGGGCGGCGGTTGGCGCGCCGGCGCACAGCACTCCAGCATGCTGCACTCTATTGTTACCCATATTGCCGGCCTTAAAGTGGTTATGCCCAGTAATGCCTATGATGCTAAGGGGCTTATGGTGCAGGCGATCCGCGATGACGACCCGGTAATCTTCCTCGAGCATAAAGTCATGTACGACAACGAGTGCGAAGTGCCAGACGAGCAATATGCCATTCCCTTTGGTGAAGCGGCATTCCCCCGCCAGGGCAAAGACGTCACCATAGTGGCTATCTCCAATATGGTCACCCATGCGATTGCCGCTGCTGACCTATTGGCCCAAGAGGGTATCAGCTGCGATGTGATTGACCCACGCACTGTGTCGCCAATGGACGATGAAGCCATTCTTGAAAGTGTCGAGGTCACAGGCCGACTGGTGGTAGTTGATGAGGGTAACCCACGCTGTGGTCTGGCCTCAGATATCGCCGGTATTGTTGCCGAAAAAGGTTTTCACAGCCTCAGAGCACCTATTCGCACTGTCACCGCACCTCATACGCCGGTGCCTTTTGCGCCTGAATTAGAAGACGCCTATCTGCCGAATGTAGACAAAGTGCTTGCCGCTGTTCGGGAAGTGTTGGGAGCCTAATTATGAGTAATGAAATTAAGTCGATCCAGATGCCCAAGTGGGGCATGGAAATGTCCGAGGGCGAAATTAACGCCTGGCATGTTGAAATAGGTGCTCAAATCAATGCTGAAGATGATCTGGTGGATGTCGAAACCAGCAAAATCATCAATACAGTCACTGCGGCTCACAGCGGCGTGCTGCGAGCCATAGTTGCCCAGCCCGGCGAAACCCACGATGTGGGTGCCCTTCTTGGGGTCCTAGCCTCGGCCGAGACCAGCGAAGCAGAGATTCAGGCATTTATTGATAGCCATAAAACTGCCAGCGCAGATGCAGTGGCTCCGGAGCCTGTGGCAGCAGAACCTGTAGCAGCCCCAGTGGCAGCACCTGCACCCCAGGCCAGTAATAATGCAGCCCTGGCTGAGGGTGGCGATGATAGTCATATTGCCGCTTCCCCTGTGGCTCGCAGACTGGCCGCAGACTATGGTGTTAACCTCAACAATATTACCGGCACAGGCCGCCATGGGCGTATATCCAAGGCAGACCTAGAGACAGCGGTGACTGCCGCCGGTGGTCAGCTAATAGGCACCAACTCCGCAACTCCAGCAGGCCCAACTCAGCATGCTGATGATAGCCAGGTCAAGGCCACACCAGTAGCCCGGCGCATGGCTCAAGAGCTGGGCATTAACCTCCATGAGTGCCGTGTCAGTGGCGAGCGAGGCCGTGTTTGCAAGGCCGATGTTGAAGCCGCTGCAGCGCTAAAAAATAAACTGCCCGCTCAATCAGTAGCCGTAAGCGCGGCGCCAAGCAGCTCAGAGGCACAGGTAATCAGTGGTATGCGCAAGACTATTGCCGGTCGCCTGCAGTCATCCAAGCAGACAGCCCCCCATTATCGGGTACAGATTGATGCCGAGCTAGATCATCTACTCGCCACCCGCAAGCAGATTAACGATGCCAATAGCGAGACCAAAATTTCGGTCAATGACTTTATTATTAAAGCCTGTGCCAGCGCGCTGATCAGAGTGCCGGCGGTTAATGTGCAGTTTGATGGTGAGCAGGTAAGCTACTTTAATAATGCAGATATCAGTGTGGCTGTGGCCATCAAAGACGGCCTGATCACACCTATTATTTCAGGTGCCAATAACAAAGGACTTGAGAGCATTTCTCATGAAATGCGCGATCTGTCCACCAGGGCAAAACTCAATCGCCTAAAACCTGAAGAATTTCAGGGCGGCAGCTTCTGCATCTCTAATCTGGGCATGTATGGCATTAAGCAGTTCGATGCCATTATCAACCCGCCACAGGGCGCTATTCTGGCCGTAGGTGCCGGGGAGCAGCGCGCGGTAGTTAAAAATGGCCAGCTGGCTGTTGCCACAGTGGTCAGCCTGACTCTCTCCAGCGACCATCGCATTATTGATGGTGCTGTGGCCGCTGAGTTTATGGCTGTGCTCAAAGGCTTCCTCGAGCAACCGGCAACCATGCTGGTCTAGGAGTTTAATTGAGTATGCAGCATTATGACCTAATGGTAGTGGGCGGCGGCCCTGGCGGCTATGTGGCGGCTATTCGCGCCGCCCAGTTAGGCTTTAAAACCGCACTGGTTGAAAAGCAGCACCTGGGCGGTGTCTGCTTAAACTGGGGCTGCATACCCACCAAGGCACTGCTGCGCGGTGCAGATATTGCACAGACTATTAAAGAGGCAGAACATTTTGGTTTTGCTATCGACAACCTGAGCTTTGATATCAACAAGCTAGTGCAGCACAGCCGCTCCGTAGCCAGCAAACTTAGCGGTGGCGTTGCCTATCTAATGAAGAAAAATAATATTAAGGTAATAGACGGCACTGCCACCGTAGCCGACAAATGCCGGCTCGATGTCAGTTATGACGGCTCAGTCACCCAATACAGAGCCGACCATATTATTCTTGCCACCGGTGGCCGGGCCCGCAATCTACCCAATATCAAAATTGACGGCGATCTAGTCTGGGGCGCCCGAGAAGCCATGACCCCCAGCCGCCTGCCCGGCAGCCTGCTGGTCATTGGCGGCGGAGCCATAGGGGTGGAATTTGCCAGCCTCTACAATGATCTGGGCTGCGATGTCACCCTGGTGGAAGCAGCAGAGCGCATAGTACCGGCAGAAGATGCCGAGATTTCCCAGCTGGCAGAAAAATCCTTTAAACAGCGTGGCATCAACGTCTTAACCAATACATTGGTCGATGAGGTTGAGGGTGCAGGCGAACAGTCACTGGCATCGATTGCAGGACCAGATGGCAAGCAACAGCAGAAATTTGACCAGGTTATTCTGGCCGTGGGTATTAGAGGCAATATTGAGGGCCTGGGTCTTGAGAACCTGGGCGTGACCACTGAAAACAGTTTTATAGTTGCCGATCCATTTGGCAAAACCAATCTGGCTGGCCTCTACGCCATTGGCGATGTGGCCGGCGCTCCGTGGCTTGCCCATAAAGCCAGCCACGAAGCGGTTATCTGTGTAGAGAATATTGCCGGCGTCCAGGGGGTCAAACCACTGGATAAACGCCGCGTCCCCGGCTGCACCTACTGCCGCCCGCAAATTGCCAGTATTGGCCTCACAGAAGCCCAGGCTAAAGCCGCGGGGCACAGCACCAATACAGGCCGCTTTAATATCGGCGCCAATGGCAAAGCCCTGGCAATTAATGAAGCCGAGGGGCTGGTTAAAACCGTCTTTGATAGCAATACAGGTGAGTTACTGGGTGCCCATATGATAGGCCCGGAAGTCACAGAGCAGATTCAGGGCTTTGGTATTGCCCAGCAGCTTGAGGCCACAGAACAGGAGCTGTCCCATACCATTTTTGCCCATCCAACAGTATCTGAAAGCATGCACGAGTCTGTTCTCGACAGCATTGGTCTTTCGCTTCATCAATAGAGTTTAGAGATAAGCCATGAGCAACCAAGTTCCACTCCAAGAAGGCCTATTTACCTGGCCCTCAAGCCAACCCCAGCTACTGGGTAGCAGATGCAGCCAATGCGCAGAGGCCGCCTTTCCCGCGCAGCCCGACTGTCGCAGCTGTGGCTCGCGGGACACCCAGATTATTGAACTGGGAGACCGCGGCATATTATGGACCTGGACCATTCAGACCTTTATGCCCAAAGAGCCCTATCTTAGCGATGAAACCCCAGAGACATTTCGCCCCTACGGCGTAGCCTATGTGGAAATGCCCGGCGGCGTGCGGGTTGAAGCCCGCCTCCAGGCCAACAGCCCGGAACAGCTTAAGATTGGTATGCCCATGCAACTGGATATTGTGCCCTTTCGCACAGATGAAAACGGCGAGCAAAAAATGACCTTTAGTTTTAGTGCAGCGGAGAAAGCATAGTTATGGACGTAGCAATTATAGGCATAGGCCTGCACAGATTTGGCCGCTCCCCGGATATGTCCGGCATGCAACAGGGCGCCTCGGCGGTGCGCGCAGCATTAGCTGATGCAGGCCTCTCATGGGCAGATATGCAATTTGCCTATGGTGGCAGCCAGGACGCCGGCAATGCCGATGCGCTAGTCAATGAACTGGGGCTGACCGGCCTGCAATTTACCAATATCTGGAATGGCTGCGCCACCGGCGGCAGTTCATTGCATGCCGCCTACAGCGCCATTAAATCTGGTGAGTATGATCTGGGCGTAGTGGTAGGTTTCGACAAACACCCCCGAGGTGCCTTTAACCCCCAGCCCAAAGAATGGGGTTTGGATGACTGGTATGGCGAAACCGGGCTAATGCTAACCACGCAGTTTTTTGCGCTTAAAACTCAGCGCTATATGCATGACCATGGCATTACCGAAGATGCCCTGATTCGGGTATCAGAAAAAGCCTTTGCCAATGGCTCGCTAACGCCCACAGCCTGGCGCCAGCAGGCTCTGAGTTACGACGAGATTGCCAACTCAGCAATGATCAGCGACCCGCTGCGCAAATACATGTTCTGCAGCCCCGCCGAGGGCGGCGCGGCACTGATTATTTGCAATGCCGACAAGGCACATCAGTACTGCAGCAACCCACTATTTTTAAAAGCTGCCGCCGTGCGCACCCGCCACTATGGCAGCTTTGAAGTATTTGCCCCGTCCCAGGCCATGAAAGTAGCAGATGCACCCACGGTGACCGCATCCAAGGCAGCCTTTGAGCTGGCCGGCATAGGCCCGGAAGATGTCGATGTGATGCAGCTGCAAGATACCGACAGCGGCACAGAGATTATGCATATGGCGGAAAATGGCTTCTGCAAACATGGCGAGCAGGAAAAACTGCTGCGCGAAGGTGCCACAGGTATCAACGGCTCCATGCCCATCAACACAGATGGCGGCTGCCTGGCCAATGGCGAGCCGGTGGGCGCTTCGGGTCTGCGCCAGGTCTATGAAGTCTGTGTGCAGCTGCGCGGCGAAGGCGGTGCACGGCAGGTGCCCAACAACCCCAGGGTCGGTTACACCCATGTCTATGGTGCCCCGGGCATCAGCGGCGTAAATATTATTACCAGATAATTAAAATAATAAGCAGGAGTAAATGCGATGTCTGAACTAATTAAAGTAAAGCAGCAGGGTGAAGCCCGCTGCGAGGGCCTGAGCTATCAGGATCTATTAGATAATGAAACCATCGAAGTACCAGCCTACTTGCGGGAAGACACCAACCCCTATATGGGCGATGAAGATCTGTCTGTAGACCGCTGGATTTCACGAGACTTTCACGAGCTGGAAAAACAAAAGCTTTGGCCCAAGGTCTGGCAGATGACCTGTCGCGAAGAAGACATTCCTGAGGTGGGCGACCACCATGTGTATGAGATTGTCGATCAGTCAATTATTGTTACCCGCACCGGCGAAAATGAAATTAAAGCCTTTATTAACTCCTGCCTGCACCGGGGTCGCATTCTGCGCGACTGCGATGGCCATGCGGAGGAATTTGTCTGCCCGTTCCACGGCGCCACCTGGGATATTAATGGCAACTTTAAAGGCATTCCCTGCAAGTGGGACTTTAGCCATCTGGACCAGAAAGATATGAGCCTGCCACAGGTGAAAGTCGATACCTGGGGCGGCTTTGTGTTTATTAATTTTGATGAAAACTGCCAGTCTCTGGAAGACTATCTCAATCCGTTGCCCGAGCATTTTTCTCGCTTCCCTCTGCACGACTACTACAAAGGCGCCCATGTTCAGCGCGTAGTGCAGTGCAACTGGAAAGTCGGTGCCGAGGCCTTTATGGAGTCTTTCCACACTCTTGAGACTCACAGCGAAATCCTCACCTTTACCGGCGATGCCAACTCCCAGTACGACACTTTTGGCGACCATGTAAGCCGCTCTGTGACTCCCATGGGTGTAGCCAGCCCCCATATGCCCGAGGTCACCGAAGAAGAGACCATGCGCGATATTTTGGAACTCTCGGGACGCATGGCAACAGATAATGCCGAAGGCCATGCCATGCCCGAGGGCCTGACTGCCCGCTCCTATATTGCCGAGACTAACCGCGAGATGTTTAGCGAACTGATCGGTGAGCCTCTGGATCAGGCTACTCAGTCAGAGCTGGAAGATGCCATTCTGTATATGCTGTTTCCCAATACTCAGGTATGGATCGGCTACAACGGCAATATTGTCTACCGCTTCCTACCCAATGGCGATGATCACAATAGCTGTATTTTTGAAACCATGATTTTGATGCGCTACCCCAAGGGTACCCAAAAGCCAGAGCCCGCTGAGAAGAATATCCTGCGTCCGGATCAGGCCTTTAGTGAAGCGCCAGAAATTGGTGGTCTGGGGCCGGTATTTGATCAGGACGACAGCAATATGGCCGCGGTACAGAAAGGCATGATTGCCTCCAGAAAAGGCGCCGTCAGTCTGGCCAGCTATCAGGAGAGCCGTATTCGTCACCTACATCAAACCATTGATAAATACCTTAATGCCTGATGCATTTGCGTCTGCACTGTAACTAACGAGAGCTCTATGGCCATTACAGATACCTTAATACCCGCCGTCGATATCAGCGACAAGCAGACTGTGCCTGTTACCCTCAATGGTAAAAATATTCTGATCTGTAAGGCCAACGGAGAATTTTATGCTGTGGACAACCAATGTACTCATCAGCGTGCAGAGCTGACCGGGGGCCGGATACGAAACTGCTATCTGGCCTGCCCATTGCACGGCGTACGCTTTGATCTACGCACCGGCCAGCCCCTGGGCGAACTGACTAGAGTGCCGCTAAAAACCTATGATGTCAGTCTGGCTGACAATGGCAATCTGCAACTGGAGCTAGACTAACCATGATTAACCGGCAAATTGTTCTCGCCTCCTACGTCAGTGATGCCGCCCAACCAGAAAATTTTGCGTTGTCGGAAGGACCAGTTGCCGAGGTCGGCGATGGCCAGTTTTTGCTGCGCAATATGTACTTCTCTATGGAGCCCGCCATTCGCGGCTGGGTAGATGGCAAAGCCAACTACTTTGAGCCCATTGCCATTGGTGGCGTTATTAGAGGGCCCTCTGTCGGGCAGGTAATTAAGTCCTGCAACAAAGATTTTGTCGAAGGCGACTATGTATTTGCCCTCAACCAATGGGAAGACTATTCGATCTGCCACAGCGACGCTATTTTGCTAGAAAAACTGTCGCCAGAAGAGGGTATTCCCCTGTCCTACTACGTGGGTTCACTGGGGGGAGCAGGTGCCACCGCCTATATTGGCCTTCATGAAGTGGGCCAGATTCAGGCCGGGCAAACTGTGGTGGTCAGTGCCGCAGCTGGTGCCACCGGTAGCATGGCCGGGCAGATTGCCAAGCTCTGTGGCTGCACCGTGATAGGTATTGTCGGCAGTGATGATAAGGCGCAGTTGATTGTCAACGAGTTTGGTTTTGATGCTGCCATTAACTATAAAACAGACGATATTACCGCGGCAGTAACAGCACTGGCACCTGAGGGTGCAGATATCTATTTTGATAATGTCGGCGGCCCGGTACTCAATGCCATGCTGCCCGCCATGAAAGTCTATGGACGTATTGTCAGCTGCGGCATGATCTCTGACTACAACCGCACCGACAACCCCAACCCGATTACCAATCTCTGGGAAATGGTGTCACGGCAGTTGACCATGCAGGGTTTTTTGCTGCCCACTTATCAGGCTAAGGTGCCAGCAGCCATGGCCCAGCTTGAGGAGTGGATTCGGGCCGGTAAGATCAATGTGATAGAAAATATCACCCAAGGGTTTGCCAATACACCGAAGGCATTTTGTGACCTGATGTCTGGCAAAACTGTGGGTAAGGCGCTGGTTAAGATCGACCTGTAGGGTAGCGCCTACCCCTCTCTCTCCAACTGCACCTGATCTTCAGCCAGGGTCAACCAACAATGCTTTCTCTCAGTCCACACATGCACTGAAGGTTTTAAATCATCCACCTGGTCCAGCGTACCGGCCTTAATAAAGATTAAACCCATAGCCGGCGCATTTTCAGTATCGGTAATCACCGGCGAACCACAGTTGCCACAGAAGCGGCGAAATACTGTTTGACCGCTGGTGCCCAGATCCTCAAAGGTCTTTAACTCACCGGTTAATTGCAGGCTATCACGAGGGTAAAAGGCCACTACCGAAAAGGCAGAACCCGCCTGCTTCTGGCAGTTTTTGCAGTGACAGACCACGGTTTCCACCGGAGTGTGCGGCACCTTATAGCGCACCTGACCACAGAGACAACCGCCCTCTCTCAATGCTTCTGTCATTGTCCTACCCCTATCAATAGTTAGTTAAGACCCAGAGCACCATCCACAGTAAATGCAGAGCCAGTAATAAATGAGGCCTCTTCGCTGGCCAGATACACCGCCATAGCGGCCACATCTTCAGGCTCGCCAATACGGCCAATGGGATGCATGGCTTTATAGCTGTCCATTAGCGCCTCACCATCCTCTACCTGGCTAATCACCTTTTTCAGCATATCGGTCTGAATAACCCCGGGATTAATTGAATTGACATTGATGCCATAGCCACTGCGCGCGCAGTGCAGAGCCACAGATTTGGTCATCATATCGACTCCGGCTTTGGAGGCATTGTAGGCCACCAACTCGGGTTGGGCCTTAAACGAAGACACCGAGGCCATATTGATAATGGCACCACCGCCATCGGCTTTCATCAGCTTGATGGCCCCCTGGCAGCCAAGAAAACAGCTGCGCAGATTGATACCCATGGTTTTATCCCAGGTCTCGACATCCATATCTTCAATCGTGCCCATCAATGTGACACCGGCCACATTGACCATAATATCCAGCCCTGAAAACCTTTCGCCTGCAACAGCAAACAGATGCTGCCAATCGGCGGGCAGCGAAACATCCTGCTGCACAAACTCGCAGTTTGGCCCCAGTTTCTGCGCTGCGGCTATGCCCCCGGGCTGATCTATATCGCTAATAATGACCACCGCGCCCTCGGCAATAAATCGCTGAGCAATACCATAGCCAATACCAGTGGCACCACCTGTGACTATGGCGCGCTTGCCCTGCAGTTTTTGCACAGCCATAGACTTACACCTTGAGCATTAATTTGCCCGTATTACTGCCATCAAAGAGCTTGTGAAATGCCGTCAATGTATTATCAAAACCATCGACAATATCGTACTTAAACTGGATTTTATCCTCGCGGAGTAACTCGGCAATGGCGGCTGCACCGGCCTCAAACTGATCGAGGTAATTGCTAATCAAAAAACCTTGAACTGTGGCGCTCTTAGCCAACACCTGCCACCAGTTATAGGGGCCGGGAACCGGCTCTGAGGCGTTGTAGGTAGAGATAGAACCACAGAACACGATACGCGCATTGCTATTAATATTGAGCAGTGCCGCGTCGAGAATTTCCCCGCCCACATTATCAAAGTAAACATCTATGCCCTCTGGGCATGCCGCAGCAATAGCCCCATTGAGATTACCTGATGCGGTTTTGTAATTGATTGCCGCGTCAAAACCCAGGTCTTGGGTCAGCCACTGACATTTATCATCGCTACCGGCCAGACCCACTACACGGCAACCCATGTTTTTTGCCAACTGGCCACCCAGCGAACCCACAGCACCGGCAGCAGCACTCATCAGTAATGTATCGCCTGGCTTTAGCTGTGCCGCGTCCTTGATACCAAAGTAAGCAGTAAGGCCCACAGCACCGAAGGCACTTAAATAATAGTGCAGCGGAAACTGGTTATCTTTGGGCACCTTGGTAATAAAATAGCCATCAGACAGACTGTATTGTTCCCAGCCATTAAGGCCGTAGACCTCATCTCCCACAGCAAAATCAGGGTGGGTGCTTTCAACCACAGTACCCACAGTGGAGCTGCGAATTACATCGCCAATCTCTATAGGTGGCATATAGCTGGGCTCATCGCTCATCCAGCCGCGAATCGCCGGGTCCAGTGAGAAATACTCATTTTTGATCAGTATCTGGCCATCGGCTAGGCCGTCCACCTCGACGCTGCGAACCTTAACGTCATTGTCGGTGGTAGCTCCGTTTGGGCGCTGATGAAGATAGTACTGCTGGTAGTGGATTGACATGGTTTTTCCCATTTTTATTTTAATTAGTTGAAGGCCTGTAAATGCTTTAACCCCAGACTCATAGTTAGGTTTCAAGGTACCTGTTTAATAATAAAAAATCAACTGAGATTGTTTTTTTAAAGCCCTGTAAGGTATAGTGATCAGGTGCATATAAAAATAATACCAAGGAGCACCCTATGCCTTTTTCCGGACCATTAGAAGACCGCCTCGCCATTCGTGAACTGCTAGATGTCTATGCTGACGCAGTTAACCAGCGCGACACCGAACTCTGGGCCTCAACCTGGGCAGAGGATTCCAGCTGGAAACTACCAGTGATACCAGGCATGGAAAATGTCAGCGGCAAAGACAATATAGTCAATGCCTGGCAAACCGGCATGTCGATGTTTCCCTTTATTTTTATGGCCTTTAATGTAGGTGGTATTGAAGTTACTGGCGATACCGCCAAGGTCAGGTCCTATGCCTCTGAAGTGGGCACCACATTAGAGGGGGTAGAGATTCGCCCCAGAGGCCAATACGATGATCAGTTGATCAAAGTCGATGGCCAGTGGCTGTTTAAAGAGCGTATTTTCCACTCTATGTACGGCGAGTAACCCTAATGACCGTACTAATTAATGGCACTGTTAATTTCAAGCCTGAAGATGCGATAAAAGTATTGCCCGAAACCGCCCAGCTAATGGCCGAGACCCGTCTGCAAAACGGCTGCCGCCATTATGTCTGGAGCCTCGACCCAGCAGTGCCCGGCAGAATCTATGTGCACGAAAACTGGGAGTCCGTTGAGCATCTGCGCGCCCATCTGGCGAGCCACTTTTATACAGATATGCTGGCCATACTTTACAACTACGAGATACTGGACACGGATATTCTCAAATACAGTATTGACCACTGCGAGCCAGTCTACGATGAAACTGGCACGCCGCGGGCAGACTTTTTTATGAAATAGTTGGCTATTTAGAGCCTGTGCGCGAGTCAGGCATATTGTGGGCCCGGCGCAGTGCGCTGCCCACCTGATCCACCGCCTCTCGGGCAGCCTCAATAATGCCGGCCAGAGAGAAAAAGGCATGAATCAGGCCATCATAGCGGCGCATTTCAACCTCCACCCCTGACTCGGCAAGGCGTCTGGCATAGGCCTCACCCTCATCCCGCAAGGGGTCAAATTCCGCTGTAATCACCACGGCTGGCGGCAGACCCGATAGATCTTCGGCCAGCAATGGACTGATTAAAGGATTCTGGCGCTGCTCAATATCCGGGCAATAATGATCCCAGAACCAGCTCATCATGGTTTTGGTCAGCAGATAACCCTCGGCATTTTGCTGGAAGGACTCGGTGCTCATACTGGGTTCAGTAATCGGGTAGATAAGCAGTTGCAGCGCAAATTCAGGGCCATTGCGCTCCCGCGCCATCAGCGCCACCACAGCGGCCAGATTGCCACCGGCAGAATCACCACCAATACTAATAGGCCCCTGCTGGGCGCCCAGTTCAGACCCATTGGCCGCGGCCCAACAGGCTACTGCATAGCAATCTTCCGCGCCTGCAGGAAATGGATCCTCAGGGGCCAAGCGATAGTCCACAGCCACCACAATACAGCCAGAGGCCGCGCAGATTTCTCGACAGTCGGCATCATGGGTAACCAGATTACCCAGCACCCAGCCACCGCCGTGAAAATGCACATGTACTGGCGCTGGCCCGCTGTGGGGCCGGTAAATTCGAATGGCAATATCACCAGCGGGTCCAGGTACAGTACTGTCGTGCACAGCATGCAGCTCAATGGTGGGCGGTATGGTCTGGGCCGCTGTATAAATAGCGCGGCTCTCAGCGGCGGGCAACTCATGAAATTGCGGTGCATCCGATGCCGCCATCTCGGCGAGAATCGCCGCAGTAACAGGTTCTAATGGCATGGGATTACAGCTGAATCAGGCACTTGCCCAGATTGTTACCAGCCAGCATATCGACAAAAGCCTGGCCGGTAGACTCAATACCCTCAGACCAGTTAACCGGGCTGACCAATGAGCCGGATTTCAGCATCCCGGTAATATAGTCAATAGCCTCGGGGTAGCGATCCACATGGTCTGAAAACATAAAGCCCTCAGCTCTGGCGCGCTTGGTAATCAGCTCCCACATATTGCCCACCGCCTCATGGCCGCCATCTCGCTCATATTGGGACACAGCACCACAGAGAATAATACGCGAGTTTTCTGCCAGCTGGCCGAGCATGGTAGTGAGCATGGGCCCACCCACATTGTCGTAGACAATATCCATACCCTCGGGCGCCACTTTTTGCAGCTGCTGCTCAAAGGGCTCGGCCGATTTATAGTCAATAACCTGGTCGTAGCCCAGAGTATTCTGCAGCCATTGACACTTGGCCTGCCCACCGGCAATACCTACAGTGGTGCAGCCTTCTGCCTTGGCAATCTGCCCGGCAATACAGCCAATACCGCCAGCTGCGGCATTGATAACAAAGAGATCACCCTGCTTAGGCTGCCCTATATCCATAATGCCAAAATAGGCAGTCATACCAGAGGGGCCCAGACTGCACAGATACTCATGCAGCTCAACACCGGGATCCGGTTCGAGAATACTCATCAGGTCAGAGCCATCGGCAATGCTGTACTGCTCCCAAGAGGTTCTGCCCATTACAATGCTGCCGACCGGGTACTGGTCATTGAGTGACTCCACCACGGTACCCATAACAATACTCTGCACTGGCTCACCCAGGGGCATAGACTCCAGATAGTTATCACCAGAGCCCTCATTCATCCACTGACGAAAACCTGCATCCAGAGACAGATACAGGTTTTTGATCAGGAACTCACTGCCCTGCAAACTTCTAAGCGGTTGGGTGTCAACGGCAAAGTCTGCCGCTACCAGGTGCTCTGCTGGCCTGCGCGCGAGCAATACACGTGTATTCATCTGGGTCATATACTTGTATCCATATTTTTTATTAGTATGCGAAGCAGTTTGGAGCTGCCTTTTAAACTTATGGTACCTCAGCAAACACAATAGGTAAATAACAAACATGTGTGATGGTTTTTATTGACGGGCTGCAGGTGCCAAAGTACTATGATAGGCATCAAAGGGTCTTTAAAAGGCCTGGTAGAACAATAAAAAATCGACCTCTGGTCAACTGTTGCGCAGCCTGATTTTGCTCAGGTTGGCACCACCAACCTAGCACAAATGGAGGCCTCCCATGGCAACTACCACAGCACAGAATTTCGCCGACCACCTGGAAATCCAGCAGGTGCTCAACCTCTATGCCTCAGCGCTGGACAAGCATCAATGGTCTGACCTGGAGCAGGTCTTTACTGAAGATGCAGTAGCCGACTTTATTGGCATAGGTGTCTGCGAGGGCCGCCAGGCTATTACCGAACTGGTTACCGGCGTGCTGACCCAATGCGCGGTAACTCAGCACCTACTTGGCAACTATATGATTGATGTCGATGGCGACAAGGCTACCGCCAGCTGTTATCTGTCGGCTATGCACGCAGGCCTGGGTGACTACGCCGCAGAAATTTTTACTGTCTGGGGTGAATACAATGACCAGCTGGTGCGCACCGCCGACGGCTGGCGCATCGCCCACCGCTCGTTGACAACTATGCATGCATCAGGTGATATTGGTTTAAATGGCTAGCTGATCAACAGCTAATAAGTAGCCGCAAATAACAATAATAAATAGCGAGCACGGCAATATGATAAAACTGCACTCCCACCATGATATAGGCGCATCCAGAGATATTATCTGGGGGCTGTTGATGGACTTTGGCAATATCGAAGCCTGGTGGCCTGAAAATGGCCCAGTGCACATTGAACGAGTGGAGATAGAGGGTAGCGGCCCAGGCATGGTCCGCTATATGCACAACGCAGGCTTTGACAACCCTGTCGCCGAGCGCCTCGACGACCTGGATCTTGAAAACTACATTATTACTCTGTCCATTATCGGCGATCGCCCAGCTGGACTGCTGCACTATCAAGCAAGGGGACAGCTTACCGAACTCGAAGGTGGTGGCTGCCGGTTGACCTATGACTCAGAATTTATCGCCGAGCAAGGCCGCGAAGACGAGGCCCGCGGGTTTTTACTTGGCGCCTACGAATTGATGTATCAGGGCTTCGACCAAATTTCAGCGCAACAGCAATAAACCCCATTTAACAAAACCTATTAATAAAAACATCAGGGATTAAATTATGTTAGCTATCTCCGCAAAAATTGAACTGGCCGCCAAAGATGTCGCTGCCTATATAGCAGCCGCACAAAAGATTATCGCCCCCACTCATCAAGAGCCTGGCTGTCAGCGCTATGCCATTGCAGTAGACGTCAACGACGCCAATGTAATCTGGATCTCTGAACAGTGGGAGAGTGAAGCGGCACTGATGGCCCACCTGGCCATGCCCCATATTGTTGAATTTATGACCTTCTGCGGCACCGTCGAGATAACCGGCATGGATGTTGTTAAATATGATGTATCAGCCGCTGGCCCGCTGGTACTGCCCGAAAGCTAAAACCTGAAACAGTCGAGGAATACACAGCATGACTATTGCAGAGAACTACAACCGCATTATTGCCCGCATTATTGATGATGTAGACAACGGCACCACAGACCAAGCCGAAAGCACCTTATCTGTTCCATCAAAAAACTATACCGATGCCGATATCTGGCAGCAGGAAATGGATCTGATCTTTAAAAAGGTGCCTGTATTTGTAGCCCTGACTCAGGAACTGCCTAACCCGGGCGACTACAAAACCTTTCAATTTCTGGACAAACCTCTGCTGATCACCCGCCTCAAAGACGGTACCGCCCGGGTTATGCTCAATGTCTGCTCTCATCGAGCCATGACGGTTGCCACCGAGCCCTGCGGTAACAGGTCGCGCTTTACCTGCCCCTACCATGGCTGGATGTATAGCAATGACGGTGTACTGCGCGGTGTTGCAGACCATGAAAAGTTTGGTGATTTCGACAAACAGACCAACGGCCTTACCCAGCTTCCCGTCTACGAGCGAGGCGGCATGATCTTTACCGTACTCGAGCCCGGTGAAAACGAGGTTGATTTCGATGACTTCCTGGGGGGCGTGATGGAGGATATCGGCCGTCTAGGCCTAGAGAACTGGCATTTCTGTGGCCAGCGCAAGATCGATGGCGCCAACTGGAAAGTCGCCTATGACGGCTATCTGGAAGGCTACCATTTTGCCGCTGCCCACCCAGAAACCATTGCCCAGCGCACCTATTCCAATATCATGCAGTTTGATGCCTACGGGCCCCATACATTGATCTGCTTCCCTCATCTGGCGATTAAAGAAAACCTTGCCGATGTAGCTCCAGAGGATTATCACAGGCACGAAAACAATGGCTACGACTGGATTCGCACGCTGTTTCCTAATATCTCATTGTTTGTGGCACCGGAGATTACTCTAGTCAGCCAGATTATTCCCGGCCCACTGCCCAACCAGAACACCACCTATATCAACTTTATTCACCCCACCAAACCGGATACAGAAGATACCGAACTGCAGGGCATGATGGACTTCTTCCAGGAGGTGGTGGATGTCGAAGACTACCAGGTAGGCTTGTCGATTCAGAAAGGCCTGGAAGCCAACGCCCACGCCAATGTGACCTTTGGCCGCAACGAAGCCGGCAACCAGCTGTTCCATAAATGGGTGGAATGGTATCTGGCCAATGACCCCACAGCGCCCAAGCCAACCCTTTAATTGATTAAAAATAATAACCACAAAGGTGCCCAATGAGTATTCATGACAACCGTGCAGGTCGCATCAACTGCCTACTGATTGCCGGAGGCGTGTGGCACGATATTGACCATGCCCGGCTGGAGCTGCTTAAGCTACTGGCAGAAGACGAGCGCTTCCGGGTGCGAGTATTTGAGGACTACGAAAACCTCGAGGCCCTCAAGGAAGCCGATTTTATTGTTAGCTACACCTGTAATGTGGTGCCTTCATTAAAGGCTCAAGAGGCGCTTAAAGCCTGGGTTGAGACAGGTGGCCGCTGGTATGCATTGCATGGCACTAATTCGATTATCCGGCTGATGTCCAGCGGGCTCTATGGCACCCCCGACTGGGCGCCATTATTTGTCGAAACCCTGGGCTCCATGTTTCGCTCGCACCCGCCCATTGCTCCCTATACCGTCTCTGTCGCCGACCCAGACCACCCCCTGGCCAAGGGTATAGAACCCTTTGAATCTGATGACGAGCTGTATCTGATGAAAACCTATGGCGACCTGCATGTGATTCTAGATACAGAGTACGGCGGCAAAGCAGAGGGCTTTGAAGAAGATGAATGGGAACATGCCCGTCATCCAGTGTTTTATACCCATAAAGTGGGTGAAGGTGAGGTGCTGTATCTGACGCTGGGCCACTGTCGTCATCATCATGATATGCAGCCATTGCTCCACTACTGGCCAACTATAGATCGCGGCTCCTGGGAACTACCCGTGTTTTATGAGCTGTTGCGACGAGGTATTCAATGGGCGATTGAGCCTATGGATAAAGCCACCGCTGATGCCATGGCCAAGGCTCGGGCTGCTGCAGAGTAACTTTCTAGAACAGAGGGCTGGCTGGTGGGGGCTGGGGTGCAGAGAGATACCAGCCTGCGCTGGTATGACGTGTTGATTGTTATAGGGGCTGGTATGACGTGTTGATTGTTATAGACGCGCTGATTGTTATAGGGGCTGGTACGGCGTGGTGATTGCTAGCGCAAAGTTACCAGCGCAGGTTTAATTGATTTACTACACCGACAATACCGCTGCTGAAGCTAACCTCTGCATCCTCATTTACATCAAAATCCGGTATGCGCCGCAACCATTCTTCAATGGCGATGCGCAGCTCAACCCGGGCCAGATTTTTGCCGGGACAGGTATGGGCACCGCGGCCAAAGGTGAGACTATTACCCTGCTTGCGACCAAACTCCACAGCCACGGCATTGGGAGTAAAAGTATTATCCATACCAGCTAATGGGGTTGGTGCGGCAACCATATCCCCCGCCTTTAACTGTACGCCATGAAACTCCATATCTTCGGTAACTTCTCTGGCCACAGTGACCAGCGGGAAGCGTCGCAAGATCTCCTCAACCGCATCGCTGACACTGATTTGCCCGGTAATAATTTGCTGGCGGTGCGGCTTATTGCGGGCCAAAAACAGAAACACAAAACCGAGTAGATTGACCACAGTGTCGACACCGGCAATAAACACCTGAATAGACAATTTAATGGCCTCTTCTCTGGTCAAACGGCGGCCGTTGGTTTCCGTATTAATCATACGACTCAGCATATCTGTGCCATCTGCACCCATCCGCTGGTCCACGTAGGGAGCAATATAATCCTTGAGGTTTTGCAGTGCCTCGGCAAAGGTAATGGTGCCGTCTGGTCTAATCAGCTGGTCAGTCCAGTACTTGGTCTGGGGTATATCCTTTTCTGGCAGATCCATCATCGACAGAAATACACGGATCGGCAGAATATCGGCAAAATCCTGGGTGAAATTACACTCACCTCTGTCGGCAAAACCATCGATCAGGCTAGTGACAATTGCGCGGATATCCTCACCCATAGCATTAATCGCCGCCGGTGCCATGCTGTGGTTTAGGGTTTTGCGATAAAAATGGTGCTCTGGGGGATCTATGGTGGTTGGCAGCAAACCATGGTCTGCACTATGGCTCTTGGGAAGAATTATACTGCGGCTGGAAAATCTGCTGTAGTCGGTCAGTATCTCTTCAATAATAGATGATCTTGTAGGCAGCCAATGGCCTTCATTTTGCTGGGTCCACACCAGAGGGCAGGAATCGTCCTCTTGCAATAATCTGACCCAGGCTTCGTGGAAGTCTTTCTCAATGCCCGGTGGGGCGTACATATTAAAGTCTCGAACCAGGTGCTCTGGAACATGCTCAGGTAATCTTTCAGTGCTCATTCCAGCCTCCAACAAGTTCTACCCTAGCCTCACAGAATGGGCCGCATCTGCGGTGACCACAGTGCCCGCCATATAACTTGCAGCATTACTGGCTAACAGCAAAATCGTACCATCCAGTTCAGATAACTGCCCTGCTCGCCCCAGTGGTAGATTAGCCAGATCAGCTTTGCCTTGCTCTGTCTCATAATAGTCAGCCACCAGATCCGTATGCAAAAAGCCCGGCGCCAATGCATTAACCCGGATGCCATGCTCCACCAGCTCGTGCCCCATGACAGCAGTCAGCTGATTGACCGCACCTTTAGAGGCACTGTAATGGGTCAGACCCTTAAATGAAGACACCGCACAGATCGAGGAAATATTAATAATATTGCCACCAATGCCCGCGGCTAACATGCGCTGCGCCCCTTCCTGGCCCAGATTAAACACCCCTTTAACATTCACATTCAGCACATGGTCCCAGTTGCCCTCCTCCATCTCGACAAAGGGTTGACGACCTGTGGCACCGGCATTGCTAAAGATAATATCCGGCGTACCAAATTCCTTCTCGGCAAGATCAAAGCCTGCTTTGACCGAAGCGCGATCGGTCACATCCATGGCCACTGCCAGAGCTTTGCCGCCCTTGGCCCTAATACTCTCAGCAAGGTTCTCCAACAGATCTACTCTCCGTGCAGCACAGACTACTGCAACACCATTATCTGCCAGCAATTTAGCGATATGCTCTCCCAAACCACTGGATGCACCGCTGACCATTGCCACTCTGCCCTTCACGGAAAATAGTTTATCTATCACGGAATTCACCTTTTTATTATTTTTAAATTAAAACTGCAGAGATTAGAATTGCACTCGCTTGGTAAAGCCACCATCAATCACCACATTGGTGCCAGAGGTGTAGGCTGACAATGGGCTCAGCAGCAGAGCCACCTGCACACAGACTTCTTCAGCGGTGCCCATGCGACCTGCAGGAATCATGGCCACAGTAGACTCATAGATTTCTGGCATTGCGGCTTTAATCTGATCCCAGGCACCACCATCAATAAAGATCGGGCCCGGGCTTACGGTATTAACCCGAATACCCATAGGCGCCAGATCCTGAGCCAGATTGCCGAAGTAGTTGAGCAGTGCGGCTTTCATCGCGCCATAGGGCACAGCACCGGCGAAGGCTTCCAGAGAAGCGGTAGAACCAATGCTGACAATAGAGCCACAGTCAGATTTTTCCAGATGGGGCTTAGCTGCATTAACCGCTTTCCAACTGGCCAGAACATCGGCTTCAAAATTGCTGCGCCATCCGGATTCCTCTGCATCAGCGCCACCGGCACTGACATTGGCGACAAAGCCATCGACGCCACCTAGGGCATCGGCACAGTTGCCCACCCAGGCTTCCAGTGAAGCAGAGTCAGTGACATCAACCACTTCACCATGGGCTTTTACGCCCATGGCTTTAATAGTATCTACCGCAGCGTTTACCTCATCGGCATTGCGCGCACAGATACCTACATTACAGCCCTCGGCGGCCAGTGTTTTTGCCAGGGCAAAACCAATGCCCTTAGATGAACCGGTAATCAAAACTGATTTATTCTTTAATTGCAGATCCATAATGATCGCTCCTTATTATTGGTTTTATATGGCGTCAAATTTCAAATTGCATATAGCGTGACAGGTGAGAATCTCGCGATCCAAACATCACACCAATAGCCGCCAAGCGTTTAAAATAATGACCGACACTAAACTCGTCGGTCGTGCCTATTCCTCCGTGCAGCTGTATCGCATTGTGCGACACATACCGCCCTGCCTTGCCCACCTTTGCTTTGAGAGCGGCAACACATTGCTGTGCATCCTCAGAGCCGTTATCTAATTTCCAGGCCGTGGCCATTAGCAGTGATCTGGTTAATTCAATGTCCATATACATATCTGCCATGCGGTGACGCAACACTTGAAAGCTGGAAATTGACTGGCCAAATTGTTTGCGCTGTTTGGTGTAATCTACTGTGGCATTGAGCAATGCATCCATTGCGCCCACAGCTTCAGCACAGACGGCCACTATGGCTCTTGAGAAAATTGGTTCCGCCAGCTCAGAAAACTCACCGGCAACGCCCACCAGAGCCTGAGCATCCAATGCAACATTGTCCAACTGCAATTCACAGGCCGAGCGTCCATCATAGGTTTTATAGTTTTTGCAGCTCAGTCCTGGAGCATTTTTAGGCACCGCAAATAGGCTGATGCCCGCAGCGGAATCCAATACATCGTTGCCAGTGCGAGCCGTCACTAGAAATAGATCGGCCTCGGGGCCATTGAGCACAACCGCCTTGTGGCCATTGAGCAGGTAGCCATTGGCAGCCACTTCAGCCTTGGCTGCTACATACTGAGGGTTGGCCATATGGCCTTCCTCCAGGTAGGCCAGCGCCCCCTGCAACTCTCCGGCCATTAGCCCGGCGAGATACTGTTGTTTTATCGCAGTCTGCCCACCGGCCTCAAGCAAGCCGCCCACCAGCACCACAGATTCCAGATAGGGCTCCAGCACCAGATACTTGCCAAACTGCTCGCACAGAATCATGGTCTCCAGGGCGCCACCACCAAAGCCACCGGCCTCTTCCTCAAAGGTCATGGCCAGCCAGCCCAGGTCTGCAAACATCTGCCACTGCTCGGCATTAAAGCCAGCATCCCGAGCAAGCGCAGCCTGACGGTTTTCGAAGCTGTAGTTTTCGCGCAGGTACTTGTCTGCACTGTCGTGCAACATGGTCTGTTCTTCGCTGTATTCAATAAACATGCAATAACCCCACTACAGCCGCAGAACTCGTTTAGCGATAATATCTCGCTGAATTTCTGCCGAGCCTCCATAAATAGTTGAGGCGCGATTATTAATATATTCGGCCATGGTGGTCAGGCCACAGTCGGGGCCTATGGTGTCGCCCTGATAGCTTGGCTGCAGAGCATCCAACTGCTTAACCAGCGCATGTTCACCCATTACTTCCAGACTTAATTCATTAAAGCGCTGACCAATCTCTGTGCCCACCACCTTGGTCAGGGACGACAGTGCTCCGGCATTACCACCTGCCTCAAAGGCGCCCTTAACCCGCAGCTCAGTATATTCAAGGGCCAGTGCGTCCACCGCAATATCGGCCAGCTTGGCGGTAAATACAGGGTTCTGGCTCCACAGCTGGTTATCAGCATCGCGCTGAGAGTTTGCCTGCTTGTTGATTTTGGCCATTTGTTTTTTATGGTCGATGGTAAAATTGTGGCCTCCGCGCTCAAATTCCAGCAGCGACTTGGCTACATCCCAACCCTGGTTTTCTTGCCCTAGAAGATTGCTCGCGGGAACCCGCACATTGTCAAAAAACACTTGGCACTGCTCAACGGTGCCATCCAGGCCAACAATAGGTTCGACCTGAAGGCCCTGAGAATCCATATCCACCAATATAAAACTGATGCCAGCCTGGGGGCGTCCCTCTTTTGAGGTTCTCACCAGACAGAAAATTTTATTGCTGTGCTGAGCATAGCTAGTCCAGATTTTTGAACCATTGATTAAGTAGTCGTCTCCATCCCGCACCGCAGAAGTAATCAACGATGCCAGGTCAGAGCCGGCACCGGGCTCGGAGTAGCCCTGGCACCACATGTCTTCGCCGGAGAGTATTCTCGGCAAGTAATAGTCTTTTTGCTGCTCAGTACCGTGGAGCATCAGCATAGGCCCCAGCATCTGCAAACCCATTGCGGGTAACGAGGGTGCATTGGCCAGCTTGCACTCCTCCTGAAAGATATAACGCTGATTGAGCGTCCAGCCTGTTCCGCCGTATTCCGCGGGCCAGTCTGGCGCAATCCAACCCTGACTATGCAGCGCCCGGTGCCATTTCATAGTGGCATCGTAATCCGCAAATACACTGGTCATCAGCTCACCGGCACGCACAATATCTGGCGTCAGCGCGCGCTCAAGAAAGGCTCGGACTTCTTCGCGGAACAGGTTATCGGTCATAGATTATCTCGGTTGAAAATTTAACGACTGCAACATAAACAAACAGCCTTGTTTTTATTTTATGGTCAATAGCAAACTATTGCAACGAAATCCCGGCTAGCCATGAGTTGTTCTGGTTCAGCAAAAATATTATCCCTCTGCCTGCACAGTCTGTTTAATTTGTTGCCGCAGTACATCTTTGCGCACCTTGCCCGATGCGGTTTTTCCCAATTCACTGCAAAACTCCAGCCGCTGAGGCCACTTTTGTTTGGCCAGCCCGCTGCGCTCTAGAAATGGCTTGAGCTCCGATAGGGTAAACTGTGCTGAATCTCGGGTGACCAGAAAAGCACAGACTCCCTCGCCCAGCCTCTGGTGCGGCATGGACACCACGGCTGCCTCAGAGATCAACTGGTGCTGATGCAGTACATCTTCGATTTCCCTAGCGGAAATATTTTCACCGCCGCGGATAATAATGTCCTTCTTGCGATCGGTGATAACAATGGCTCCCTCGGGGGTAATATGGCCTATATCACCAGTGTGAAAGTAACCTTGGGCATCAATGGCATCACGGGTTTGATATTCCTCGCCATAGCCAAGCATCATTGCCGGGCCCTTGGCCAGAATTTCACCATCTGCACCCTGGGGCAATGGATTGCCTTGATCATCGACAATCAACACATCCCAGTTATTGATTCGGCCATCGGTGGTTGCCGCTAGGCTCTCGTCTTCTGGTGCAGTGAAGCCAACTGTGATCAGCGGCGCTTCGGTACAGCCGTAAACTCTAAAGGCTCTGCAATGAGTCAGTGTGCTATGGGTATCTACAATCAAATTGGGCGGCACCGAAGCACCACCACAGGCAAAAAGGCGCATGGATGGCAGACCCAGAGAATCCCGTTTGGCCTTGTCTACCAACTCCTGTAAAAACGGCGTTGCGCTGATACACGCAGTGGCGCCGATCTGCTCAATATAGCTAACCGCCTTATCTACATCCCAGCGCTCCATAAAGGCGGTTTTGCAGTCACTGATAAAGGCCTGCTCAATACCATTGGCAAACCCGGTAATATGTGTAACCGGTGAGGGCATCAACATGACATCAGCTGAACCCAGCTGCCAGGCATCTACGCCATTATCTATAGCCCGCGCCAGGGATTGATGGCTGTGCCGCACTGCCTTGGCTCTGCCCGTAGTGCCAGAGGTGTACATTATTACCTTAACCGCATTCATATCGGTTGGTTGCTTATCTGGTAGCGGCCCTCTGGGTGAACTAATTAAATCCTCGTATTGCAGCATATCTGCCGACCCTTCAGCCTGGCGTACAGAAACCACCATCTCAAGATCGGGCAGTTGCGGTAACAGTCTTGCCACCATGGCCGGAAAGTCATAATCCCGATAGAGCCCAGGAATAAATAAACAGCGGCTGCGGCTGTCAGCCAGAATAAAGGCCAACTCGCGATCTCGATAAATCGGTATCACCGGGTTAACTATCAGCCCTAGCCAAACTGCAGCAATATCTATGGCCACTGCCTCGCGCCAATTGGGCAACTGAAAACTAATTACATCGCCGGCTTTTAATCCCAGCGCCGACAACGAGGCCGCCAGAGCCATGGCTTCATTGAAAATACTGCCGTACTGAATATGTTGGCCATTTTCAAGATAGATAACAGTCTCATCTGGAGAGCTAAGGGCTTTTTGCCAGCTGTAGTCCGCTAGATTTTTTTCTCGTAGTTGCATGTTAGACCTATGTGGCAAATACCGTCCTAGCGCCTGCGCCTGGACATAGAGTCCAGCCAGAGCCAATAGATGGGCCTGAAACCAGGACATATTGAGGTTTAAGGTAACCCAATCTTAAAAAACATACAATGCTGTTTTTTAATAAAACGACGGTCTTTATTTTCTGATGCCCTAACACCCAAGCTATACGCCAGCTGACATAAGCGCTGTAAATACAGCTCTATCCCTGAGTCGAACAGGGTCATATGAACTGGTACTAGGGTCAAATGTTTGTCCCTAAAATGGGTTGAACTTTTCAAAAACTAGCGCTATATTGGTGCAAAGCAAATAAAAAGCCAACTCGCTTGTTTTTTGTTTTACAAAGGGGTGAGCATTAACGACGGTACGTTTTAACTGCCTTCTGATGCTATAGAACTACAAAAATGTCCTGAGGGTCTTAGACAATGATTTATAAAAAAAGCTATAAAAAACAATTGCTTCCTGCTCTAATCTCAATCTGTACCATTCCACTTGCTTCGACCGGCGCTATTGCCCAGGAAGAGTCAGCGGGTCTTGAAGAGATTGTGGTTACTGCTCGAAAGCGTCAAGAATCAATCCAAGATGTACCTGTGGCAGTGTCTGCTATCAGTCCAGGTCAACTAGAGCGCGGGTCTATCACCAGCTCTCTTGATTTGGGTAAATTGGTTCCCAATGTGGAACTCCATGAGACAAACATTGGCTCTGAGTCATTGAGTGCATCGATTCGTGGGCTAAGTTACGACGATATCGAAAAATCAATTGAACCCACAGTAGGTGTGGCTATTGATGGTGTTTTCCTAGCCAGTAATTCTGGTGCTGTATTTGACTTTTTTGATGTTGAATCAGTGGAGGTGCTGCGTGGCCCTCAGGGGACTCTGTTTGGTCGCAATACAATCGGTGGTGTCATTAATGTGCAGCGCACCGAGCCAACAGGTGAATTCGGTGTAAAACTCGAAGCTGTTGCTGGTGACGAGAGCCTAACCGACCTTAAAGGTGTTATAAACATGCCCCTTACAGATAAAGGCGGCATTAAACTATCCTTTAAAAACACTGAATCAGACTCGCACGTCTACAACACAACGCTAAATGATCGCCGTCCGTTCAAGGACTCTACATCAATGAGTGTTTCTGTTAAGTATAACTTTACCGACAGCACCTCAGCAGTAGTAACTTACGATGACTACGAGCATGACACAACCGCACCAGACAACATCTTTGTGAGTGCGAGTGCATTAGGCGACGGCGCCCGTGCTTCAGAGGCTGATGACTGGAATACATCTCCACAGGGTATTCCTTTAACTGCTTCGCTAGAAGGTGAGAACACCACCTTGAAGATTACTCATACCACCGATGACTATGAAGTGAAGTACATCATGGGCATCATGGATTATAAAGAAGCGGCAGATGAGGCCTCTTGGGGAACGCCTGGAGTTTTCTTCCCTGTAGATCGAGATCAAGATTTCAAGCAGACATCTCATGAGGTTCAATTCATCTCCGATTATGATGGCCCTATGAACTTTGTTGCCGGCTTGTACAGCATGAAGGCCGATTCTTATATTTCATCTGGTCCGATTCAGAACTTCACATCTGAACATTCATTAGAGACTCTCGCCTTGTTTGGAGAGATGAGCTATGAAATAGATGATCTCTGGTCGCTGACCCTGGGCGCTCGATACACTGAGGAAGACAAAGAACTAGATACTCGCTCTTATCCTCTGGTAGTTGGGAACGCTGCAAGACTTGCCGACAGCAGTGATCCAGCCGATCTGCTCAATGCGTCAAGCCCAACCTTCGAAGACGATAACGTGTCTTACCGTATTGTTTTGCAGCGAGAATTGGATATGGGCATGATGTATGCCTCTTATTCAACCGGCTTCCGCAGTGGCGGCTTCTTTAACCGCGGCACCACTGACTCAGAAGTAGCGCCTTTTGAATCTGAGGAAGTTGCTAGCTTCGAAATCGGTCTGCGAAGCAACCCAACTGATAACTCGCAGATCAATATCACCTACTACAACGCCGAGTACACAGATAAGCAGGTAACTGTTATTACTGCCGCCAGCGACCCGGTGTGTGGTAAAGGTGGTGCTGCCGAAGATGCGAACGGTGTAACCTGCTCCTTTGTGCGTAATGCCGGTGAAGTGAGCATGGATGGTATCGAGTTTGAAGGGGTATTAATGGCCTCAGAGCAGTTAACCCTGCGCACATCGATTGGTACCTTCAGTGGTGACTATGACAAGTATGACTACAATGGTGTAGACATCTCAGACAAAGCTAGACTGCTATATGCGCCTGAGCTAACTGCATATTTTGGTGCAGAATATACCTCTGAGATGGCTGGTGGTTTAATCACCGTCAACGCCGGATTAAGCTACAAAGATGAAGTCGAGACTCAGGCTGACTGGTCCACCTACGACCCAGCAACAGGTCCAGAGGTGACTATTGATAGCTACGAGTCAATGGATATCTCTGCAACCTATATCAAGGATCTAGGCAACGGTACTCTGAAGGTTCGCGCCTACGGAACTGATTTGCTAGAAAGCGGAAATAGAGTTAGCCGCAGATATGACGCAGGCGCATTTGCCTGGGCTGAGTTGGCTCCCCGCCGCCAGATGGGTATAGCGGTAGGATACGAGTTCTAAACACTGCAACACAAGCAACACCCAAGGGCGATTGAACCCAGTTCAATCGCCCTTTTTTATGGACGCAAAAAAAAAGCCGCTAACTAAAGCGGCTTTTAAATTTCCCCCTATACCCAACCTCAATCAGAACCCCATCTCAGTGGCAGTGGGTACCCGGCGTAGGGTTTGGCCACCAGAGATATCCAACATTCTACCCGTCATAAATGACTCATCCGACAGCAGCCACAGTGCAGCATTGGCCATATCCTCAGTAGAGGGCAGTTTGCCCATAGGTATCTCATTGAGAAATGCCTGCCGAATGTTGGGCATAGCCAGAAATCCCTCAGTCATCGCACTGGGGGTAAACCCTGGAGACAGAGAGTTAACGCGGATATTCTGCCCGCCGTACTCAACTGCCGCTATACGCACTATATGGTCGGCTCCAGCTTTGGTCCCTGCATAAGCCGCAAGCCCCGGAGGAGCCAGTAGAGCGGTCTGAGACGAGGTTGTCACCACAGAGCCACCATCGCTCATGCGGGCTGCCATATGCTTAATAAATAAGGTGGTTCCAATCAGGTGCACCTCGCAGTTTTGCTGCAACACCTCGCGGCTGATATCGGCGATCGCTGAAGAGGTTTCAATACCCGCAAAGTTAATTGCGCCATCCAGTTTGCCATAGTGGGTCACTGCTGCATCAGCAAGCGCAGCAAGTTGCTGCTCATCAGTAATATCGCAGCCAATCGCCAATGCTCCCAAGCTGTCCGCGATAGCCTGCACCCGGTCCAGCCTGCGTGCCGCCAATACCAGCTTGGCGCCCTCAGCCTGGCAGCGTCGTGCGGTTGCCGCACCCATGCTGCGCTCATCAGACGCACCAAGAATTACAATAACTTTGCCTTCTAATCTACCTGCCATGTCTATTTACCCCTGCTGTTATATTGTTATTATTCAGCGGCAGCGGTCAGATCTTAACCAGCTGCTTACCAAAATTTTGCCCCGAGAAAAGGCCAGCCAGTGCTTGCGGGCACTGCTCTATACCCTCAAGGATATATTCTTTAACCAAAATCTTGCCCTCATCAACCCATTGCATTAACTGCTCGGTGGCCTCTGGGTAACGATCCACATGGTCGAGCACAATAAAGCCCTCCATATGGCAGCGGCGAATCACCAGCTGCATATAATTTTTTGGGCCCGGCGGCAACTCTGCCACCTGATAGCCACTGGAGATACCGCCACAGAGCACAATGCGCCCGTAGTTCGCCATATTGACCAGCACCTGGTCGAGAATCTCGCCACCAACATTATCAAAGAAAATATCGATCGAGTTTTTGCAGAGCTCTTGAAGGCGCAACTCCACCGACTCAGACTTATAATCAATTACCGCGTCATAACCCAGCTCGTCCAGCAGCCACTGACACTTGGCCTGCCCGCCGGCAATACCTATAACCCGGCAACCCATTAGCTTGGCAATTTGACCCACGGTAGAGCCTGTGGCACCAGCTGCGCCAGAAATGACAATGGTATCGCCGGCCTTTGGTTTGCCTATATCCAGCAGGCCAAAATAGGCAGTAAGCCCTGTTAAGCCATAGATATGCAGCGGGTAAGAAATAGGTACGGACTCAATAATTTTTTCTACTGGAAACAGCCCAGAGCCATCACTAATAGCGTATTCCTGCCAGCCAAAACCACCCTGAACCCGGTCGCCGATCTGGTAATCTGCATGCTTGCTGGCAATCACTTCACCGGCGGCAACTGAGCGCATCACCTCACCAATGGCCACTGGCGGTACATAGCTGCGCACATCGTTGAGCCAGCCACGCTGAGCTGGCTCAAAGGATAGATACTGGGTTTTGACCAAAAACTCACCATCGGCAAGCTCGCCGACAGTTTCGGTTTCAAAATTAAAGTGCTGCTCAGCTACGGTGGTTTGCGGCCGTGACTTTAATGTCCATTTGCGGTTGGTCAATGCTGCTGTCATGGGGTGTACCAGATAGGCGAGGAGTAGGCGCGGTCCTGAATAATATCTGGCGCACGGGGGTCAATTACCGCACCGAAATAGGCTCGGTCATAGGCGGTCCAGCGCGGCGTAGGAATCTGAATAACCCTTGCATAATAGAATGCACGCTGTTCAGGGTCGAAGTCTGGGTCAGTCCAAACGGCAGTTAACTCAGGGTCGCCTATGCTATTGCTATAGGTGGTATTTGCCAGGTCTACGCTGTTGCCCACCGGCGGAATCTTGCCTAACCAATTAGCACTGCGGTTATCTGACAGGGCTACATCAAAGATGTCTTCATGGGTTTGGCCATTAGCATCCAACCAGCCTTTGATGATTTGCACGCGGTCCAGGTTGGCGCCGTCCGGGTCTCTGGCCGCAGCCACCATAAAGCTAGGTGCACTGCCGGCTTTGCTGCGCGTTAGGTCGCCGCCCATAGGCACGCCCTTCTGGTAGCCAATGCTGGCAAAGTTAGCCTGCAACAGGTCGCTGTGGGTAAACTCCCAGCCACCAAAAAAGCGCAGCTGGATACGGGTGCCCGAGGTGGCATAGACCTCACGGCGCTTAATCGCCTGAAACAGCGACTCGCGAGTATTTTCCGGTGCCCACACCGCCGCCAGCCCCGAAGACACCAGCTGCCAAATCTTTTGCAGTTGATCGGCCATTCGCTTTTCGGTGCGGTCTACAGAAGGCTCATCATGGGCAAACTTACCAAAAAAGTTATCCTCATAGGTGGTAGCCATACCAGTGTGGGAGTCGGTGCTGCCAATTAGGCCAAACTTAAACGGGTTAGCACCCAGATTGGCCTCATGGCGCAGGCCCTCTTTCAGTGCCGAGCGGCTGTATTCGTACTGCAGCATCTGCGGCTGTTTGGGCGTATCCAGAGTAATATTGCCCTCATCCCATGTCTCAAAGTTCGCAAACTCATCACTGGGTGAAAGAAACGGATGGGCCTCGCCATCGCCTTTGATCTGGGTGGTTTCATACACCGGCTCCCAGCGGGCACGTTTACGTGCATAGGCCTCGTCAAGTGGCAGCCCATTTTCCCGATTAGGCGAAAACATGCGTCCATTGCTGACATTGCCATTGTGGGCAATGGCAATCACCTCGCCTCCGGTTTCCTTTTCATAGCGAGCAAGGGCATCCCAGAGATCTTCTGGGTCATTGCTGTGCTGTGCTGAGAACGGCGTATGCTGCGAGGCTATATCTGCACCATCTTTGTAAATCACCACCCGGTGCAAGTTGTCGCCAGTGATCATAGAGGTCCATTCATAACCCACAAAGGCGGTAAACAGCCCCGGCTCGTTGTATTTGTCCGCCACTGCCGCAGCCTCTGACCAGATTGATCTGCGCAAACTTTCAGGCGTCAAATACTCAGGTTCGCTGGTTTGAATAGCATCAGAGAAAGCCAGTGCCAAGCCCATCATATCGCCCTGCTTCATCATCTGCTGCCATTCCATGCCCATCTTCCACTCCTTTAGACGGGGGTCATTGGCCTCCAACTGAGCATAGATACCTAGGTACTCCGCATGGTCGGTCACTGCCAAAAAGTCCAGGGGACGGCGCAGTCGCGCCGGCATACCATTATCTGCTTCCACAGTCTGTCCGCGGGCAAACATAAAAGCCTGATCTTTAGTCAGGCGGGTCTGCAGAATATAGGCATCTGCAGATAGCTGTGAATGCAGATGCAAATCACCCCAGTAGAGATTGGTTAGACCCTCTCTGACCGGTGCTGAATAATCCAACTTTTGCTCTGCCAGCGTTGCTTCTTGGTCATTGGCATGTAGTAAATCACTCATTGCCAGCACCATCACCACGGTTGTGGCGCTACTGATAAGCTTGTACATCATTGTGCCCCTGTTTTAATCGTTATTATTTATAGGCAGAGAGGGGGGTAACAATCTCAATCAGATTGCCGTTGTTATCCCGAATAAACAGCAGCCGCACACCGGCTGCATCAAAGTTGGTAGGCGGCAGCTCAAGCTCTACACCGCGACTGACCAGTTCGGCCGCCACCGCATCCACATCGGCGCTGTTAAAGGCCATATGCACATAGCCGCGATCAGACATAGCGGTAAATATATCAGGAGCAACCGACTCTTTCTGAAAAGCCTGTTTGGTACCCACCACCTCAATCATAAAACCATTGGCGGCGATATAGCCCACATCTACATCTGGGTAACCTTCTATATCCCATTCCCGCACTACCTCAAAGCCAAGTACTCTGTTATACCAGTCTAGAGTGGCTCTGTAGTCGTCAGTGGAGATCATAATATGGTCGGCGCGCATCTGGGCCAACGGGTTGACTTTAGGTGCGCTATCTTCGGCGACAGCTAGGCCAGCAAAAGAGACAAGGCAACCAATAACATATCCCGCAACAGGGGTTTTAAGCATCCGCATCACCTCAGCTGGTCTGAATTTACAATATCTGTGGCAACATAATCATTGAGCAGCTCATGGAAGCGCTGCACCCGCTTCTCCTGATGCGTCAAAATACAGCCCTTAAAGCCGCGGGAATTGAGGCCCTGCTGCTGGCTGGTACCAATACTCAGATCCTGGTCGGCAACAAAGCCCACCGACTGGCCATCGCCATACACCGAGTGGCGATTCTCCGCCCATTCCAGAGGCATGGGGCCTATGGGCGTAATCACCTCTTTCATACCCTCAACCGGCGGCGCCAGCACCCAGTGGTGAAAGACACATTTTTGTGGGTCTGTAGGGTGCGGCTCGGTGCGCAGAATCTGGCACTGTTCCGGCGACATGGTGATAGTTAGGTTGGGGAACAGAGTGCAGTGAAAATAGTCCACTAGCTGCTGGTCGCTCATATTCTGATAATTGGTGTAACCAATTTCTGGGCCCATTTGACGCTTGGCAGCCACTATGGCCTCGCGAATATCGCCGGTGTGGCCATTGAAGTCGGCCGGGTCCAGGCCCCAGGCACGGGCCACATCGTCGAGAGGCGCAGGCACCTCACCGGTTTCATGCTGCGGGTTTCTGGTACTGGCCTGATGGCCCTTCATCCACATAGAGTTGTGACCGCTCTCGTACATCTCAAACAAGGTGTCTGACAGGCCATCGTTAATAAAGGTGGAGAGCTCTGGATGGATGGTGGGCAAATGATAACTCTCGTTAAAGTTATCGCGGATAATCTTCCAGTTAAAATCTGCATCAGCAGTCAGGTACATGACCCTGATCCAGTTATCCAAGCCATAATCTTTAAGCCGCTCAGGTAATGGCTCTAGCCATTCCAGCAGGGGTTTGGCGTCTTCGTCCATGCAGTAAAAGATAAAGGGGCCCCAGATTTCGCAACGCACTTGGGTAAGTGTTACCTTGCCGCAGGGATTACCGTCGGGGAAATCATCGGGATCCTGCACATTCACTAGCACGCCATCTGGAGCAAACTGCCAGCCATGGTAGCCACAGGTGATTCTGTCGCTGCCACCTATATCCCCCAGCACCAGGCGGTTGCCGCGATGAGGGCATGCATTGTAGAACGCTTTAATGGAGCCATCTGCCTGGCGCACCATAATCACTGACTCGGCGCCCAGGTTGTGGCGAACATAGTCGCCCTCCTGCTCCAGTTCTGCGACCATACCGCCCAGGTGCCAAACCTTAGGCCACAGTTTCTGATTTTCGCGCTCCATAAACTCTGCAGAAATGTACCGGTCTGCAGTAATGTTGTCTCCCCTTACCGGCAGATCAAAACCTTTGGCATAGCGAGACGTTTCAGCTTGAGAGCTCATAGCGCACCTCTATTATTATATTTAGCAAAACCAGGGTCAGTAACAGGGTTATCGGCCTGGCACAGCCTTACTTGGCCATCAGGCCGCCATCTACCACCAGTTCTGTACCTGTCACATAGTTCGCTTCATCTGAGGCGAGGAACAACACGCAGTTGGCCACCTCCTCTGGAAAGCCCATGCGACCCCAGGGAACACTCTCGCCTATCTTTACAAACTCATCATAGTTATCGCGACGGGCATCGTTTTGAATATTGGTATCAATCAAACCGGGATGAACCGAGTTGCAGCGAATACCATCGGCGGCATGTTCCATGGCAATGGTCTTGGCCAGGTTTTGCACGCCAGCTTTAGCAATACCATACACAGATACACCGGGAAGGCCGCGCAGACCAGCAACCGATGACATATTGACAATAGAGCCGCCACCGCTGGCAATCATCGCCGGCAGCGCCTTGCGACAGCCATAGAAGACACTGCGAATATTGACATCCATCTGCAGGTCATAGTCTGCGGTGGTGTATTCGCTGATAGGCCGCAACAGGGCAATACCTGCATTGTTGACCAGAATATCCAGGCTGCCAAAACGCTCAACCGTAGCATCTATCACTTGCTGCCAGCGGTCTTCGTCGACCACATTCTGCTCCATGGCCAACACCTCGGCGCCAAGCGCCGTTAGGTTTTTCTCAGCTACCGCCAAACCTTGCATATCAATATCTGTAATCACCAGCTTGGCGCCCTCTTCGGCAAAGCGAACGGCACTGGCATAACCCAGCCCTGGATTTGACGCTGCACCAGTGATAATAGCGACTTTATTTAACAATCTAGACATAGCAGTATTCCTTATTATTTTTTTAAAATTTTAGTTTAAATTGCATTCCAGCCGCCATCGACCTCTAGCAGGCTTCCAGTGCTAAAAGACGATAGGTCCGAGGCCAAATACATCACACCATTGGCCACTTCCTGCGGTGTGCCAAGACGATTAATGGCATGTTTGGTGGCCAGCACCGACAGGTCTTCAACCAGGCTAACAACCAATGGTGTAGCCACATTGCCCGGACAGATAGCGTTAATGCGAATATCCCGATTGGCATATTCCACTGCCACGGTGCGGGTAAGCCCAGCAACGGCAAATTTGCTGGTGACATAGGGCGAGGCATTGGGGTAGGTATTGCGGCTAGTGGCAGAGGCCATATTAACAATGCGCCCGCCCCCCTGTTTGAGCATCTGGCGAATCTCAGCCTGCATGCACAGCCACACCCCCTTAAGATTAACCCCCATTACACGGTCAAATTCTGCTTCACCAACCTCGTGAAATTCCTGCAATGGGGTGGCGGTGCCTGCATTGTTGACAGCAATATCCAGCCGGCCAAAACGCGCCACTACCGCCTCCAGCATGGCGTTGACATCTGCTGAGTTACTGGCATCGTTAATCAGCCCCAGCACATCGGCACCTGCCTCTTGCAGGTCGGCCACCGCCTTGTCCAGCGCTTGCTGGGAAATATCTGTAATTGCCAGCTTAGCGCCAGCCTCGGCAAATGCCATGGCACAGGCATAGCCCAGGCCTGCACCAGCGCCGGTAATCAGTACAACTTTATGGTTAAAATTAAAGGTCATAACCTGTGTTCTTATTCTAATTATTGGTGGTTAATCAGGCGGCGTTGCCGCCGTCGACCATATACACACTGCCGGTGCAGTAGCTGCTGTCATCGCTGCCTAGAAATACCATCATCTTGGCAATTTCATCTGGCTGCCCATAGCGGCCCAGCGGAGTAACAGCCTCAACCATAGCACGAAAATCTGGTGCGCCGGCCTCGGCAAAACCCTCCTCAATAGAGGTAATCATGCGTGTTTCCACGGCACCGGGATTGACAGTATTGACCCGGATATTATGGGCGCCGCACTCCAGAGCCGCGCAGCGCATAAGGCCAATGGCCGCATGTTTGCTGGCGTTGTAGCAGGCAGTATTGGGTGAACCCTTAACACCGGCACCAGAAGAAGTGATAATAATGCTGCCACCGCCCTGGTCGCGCATTAGCGGAATCACATAGTGCAGGCCCAGCCACACCCCGCGCACATTAACAGCAAACACCCTGTCCAGATTGCTGACATCAGTGCTGGCAATATCGCCAATATCACCCTCAACACCAGCATTGGCCACAAACACATCAATGCGCCCAAAAGTGGCCACACAGGCATCGACCATAGCCTTGACCTGCTGTTCTTGAGTGACATCAACCGCCATGGCGGCACAGCGATCAGCGCCCAGCTCATCGGCCAGTGCCTGAGTCACCTCAGTGTCCATATCGGCCAGCATAACCTTAGCGCCCTCGGCAACAAACCGTCGTACCGCCGCCACGCCTATACCACCGCCAGCACCCGTAATAAGTACAACCTTTTGTTCCAGCTTCATCGAATTACCCTTTTTTTATTATTTTGCTAGAAAACAGACATGCATGTTTCTTTTCTTGAGATCATATTATCAATCGGAATCTGCTGCAACACCTTTGTCTTCGAGAATTAGCCGCGCACAGGGTCGCAACGCCTAGCGTTGTAGAGGAGAAAATTATTGCTGGAAATAACGGGCTGAGGTCGGCTCGGTTACTGCACTGGCCTGGGTTACAAAACACAGGCAGCCCCAGCTTGAGACCTGGCGCTGCCCTGCTGACGGATTAGCCCGCTTAGTCGATAAGATTGGCTTCTTGGTAAATATCGTAGAGGATAGCCGTCAGGTAGGTCATAACACGCTTGGCACGGGCCTTTTTGCGCACTGACATATGGCTTAGAGCCATGCCTTTCATCAGGAACTGCACCATGTCATGGGCGCCTTCAAGTCGCGACAGGTTTTGCCAGTGGGGGAACACCGCCTTAGCGGTATCCAGAAACTGTTTCTCAAAATCTTTTTCCACCGGCTCAATAACCTGGCGCAGCTCTGCATCAGTGCGCGACGCCGCCAGCAACTCCTGATAGGCCAGAAACGAGGGCAGATTGACATACTGCCAGGCCGCCTCAACCGACTCGCGAATCACCTGGTGGGTCAGGGTACGCTGAGGGTCATCAATATCGGACATCAACTCGCGATACTCCTGCAGGCGCAACATATGCAGATAATCGACAACAGCGCGCATAACTGTCATGCGCGACGGAAAATGATGCATCATGGCGCCCCGCGAGACACCGGCGTAATTTGCAATCAAGGCAGTGGTAGTATTGGCATAACCCAGCTCAAGTAGACATTGAATAGTAGCCTCTAGTATCGACCAGCGCGTCATTGCGCTTTTTTCAGCCTGCCAGCCTTTTTCGTTGCGCTGAGGTCGCTTCTTTTCTGCAGTGGTGGCTGCAGTTGAGTGCGGTGCGTCCTGGTTGCTAATCGATTTCTCCATACCCATTCGTTTCCTATTTGCGGTGTAATATATTCCAGCTTTTCAAAAAACCAACATTGGATGGTAATTTTTACCATCGGCCAAGCGGTATTATAACTAGTTTAAAACCAACTTGCCTGTTTTACCCTGTAGTAACTCAGAACCACGGGCAAATTAAGCATCAGGCCTTGGCCCCCGAGTAGCGCTCGATAATTTGCTTGCCCAATGCCATCTGATGCACCTGATCTGGGCCATCTGCCTGGCGACACCAGCGCGCATAGTTATAGCCCTCGGCCATGCAATAGTCTTCGGTTAGCCCACCAGCCCCATGCATCTGCATAGCGCGGTCAATCACATTTTGTACCAGCAGCGGTATGGTGGTCTTGGTTGCGGCAATCATATCAATGGAGGCAGGCACCCCCTGCTGATCAATTTGGTGGCAGGTTTTTAGCACCAGCAGTCGGGCCATTTCGATCTCAGAGAACATCCGTGAAATATCTTCGCGCACCGATTGGTGCTTGCTTAGGGCGCGACCAAAAGTCACCCTAGAGGTGGCGCGCTGACAAGCCAGCTCCAGCGACCGCTGTGCAGTACCTATTAAGCGCATACAATGGTGCATGCGCCCGGGGCCCAGACGGCCCTGGGCAATTTCAAAACCCCGGCCCTCGCCGAGCAGCACATTTTCAAGGGGCACACGGCAGTTTTCAAAAACCAGCTCGGCATGACCAATAGGCGCATCGTCATAGCCAAAGGTCGACAGCGGCCTGACCAAAGTAAGCCCCGGCGTATCTTTGGGCACCAGCACCTGGGTCTGCTGCAAATGACGGTTGCTGTTATGTGGGTCTGACTTACCCATCACAATCAATATCTTGGTGCGCTCATTCATTGCGCCGGTGATAAACCACTTGCGGCCATTGAGCACCCATTCATCGCCATCTTTAACAATGCTCATCTCGACGTTGGTGGCATCACTGGATGCAACCTGAGGCTCTGTCATCGCGTACGACGAGCGAATATCGCCAGCCAGCAACGGCGTCAGCCACTGCTGCTGCTGTGCCTTGGTGGCGTAATTCATAAACACTTCCATATTGCCGGTGTCCGGTGCATTGCAGTTAAACACCTCTGGCGACCAGATGACCCGCCCCATCAACTCACATAAAGGCGCATATTCAGCAAAGCTTAAGCCCCCATGGTCACAGTATTCAGCATGGGATGGAGGCACAAAGAGATTCCACAGACCTGCAGCCTTAGCCTTTAGCTTGAGCTCATCCATCAGTGGCAGAGGCGCAAAACGGTTTTCCGCGGCATCTAACTGACGGGCGTAGTTTTCCTCATTGGGGTAGATATGCTGATCGAAAAAATCACTCAGCCGCTCGAGTAATTGCTGAGACTTTTCGCTGTTTTGGTACATAGTGGAACTCCGCTACAGGCCCTATTTAAAAGGCCAGATTAATTATTGGCACAGATGCAAACACCGCACTGAGGAAACCCGCGCTTTACCACCAGGGGTAAAAAGGAGGCATATCCGCCGTGGCACTGGCCTGAAAATCAGCCCGCCGTTTTTCCAAAAAGGCCGACACTCCCTCCTTGCCGTCTGCCGAGCTGGTGTAATACACCGCCAGAGATTCAACCTTGTGGGCCTCCACCGGGTGAGCAGCTGCAGAGTTGCGATACATCATCTGTCGGATTAACGCAGACGACACAGGCGCAGTATTGCTGGCAATCTGCTCTGCCATCTCGTAGGCCCTGGCCAGTAAATTATCTGGCTCGCAGACCTCATAAACCAACCCGCCACTGTGAGCATCGGTGGCGTCAAATATTTCGCCGAACAGCATCCACTTTAATGACTGCTGCATGCCCACAATACGAGGCAGAAACCAGGTAGAACAACCCTCAGGGGCAATGCCGATCTTGCCAAACACAAAACCAATCCGCGCCTTCTGTGAAGCCAGACGAATATCCATAGCGCAGATCATAGTGGCGCCAATACCCACAGCAGCGCCGTTGATCGCAGCGATTACCGGCTTTTTACAGTCATAAATGGCCAAAGTTACCTTGCCACCACTGTCGC
The DNA here is from genome assembly GCA_905478975.1 of uncultured Pseudomonadales bacterium. Classification (GTDB taxonomy): domain Bacteria; phylum Pseudomonadota; class Gammaproteobacteria; order Pseudomonadales; family Porticoccaceae; genus HTCC2207. The sequence goes on from CAJQKW010000029.1 coordinate 39,796, forward strand.
GAACACCAGGCATACTGTCCGGATCTTCCATCTCGGCAAGGGTAGGCTGACGCCCCTCATCAAGGCCAAACACATTGCCCGTTGATGTCAGATCCATACCAGCACAAAACGCCTTGCCGGCACCGGTCACAACAATCACCCGCACAGCATCGTCTTCACTGGCCCGATAAAACGCCGCAGCCAACTCATCGCTCATTTCCAGCGTAAAAGCATTCATGCTATCTGGTCGATTGAGCAGCAGAGTTAAAATGCCATCCTCAACCATATATTTAATTGTGTTGTATTCCATAATCAGCCCTTGTAATGCCAACAATCAAAGAGAGATAGCAGCGCCTCGCCGACCTATATAACGGCTTTAACGGCCAAACTCCCCGTGAAATTTTCTGTTCAGATATTAGCATCTGTAAAAAAAACAAACTAGCATAACTTTTATTTGGCGTTAAACGTTTGTTTATTTAAGACATAAAAAAGCCCGGCACTAGCCGGGCTTTTTTATAAGGCACCTTTATTCAGGGCGCATATGGGGAAATAACAACACATCGCGAATAGACGGCGAATCCGTCAGCAACATCACCAGCCGGTCAATGCCAATACCCTCACCCGCCGTAGGCGGCATGCCATACTCCAGCGCGCGAATATAGTCAGCATCAAAGTGCATAGCCTCGTCATCACCCGCCTCTTTTTCGGCAACCTGCTGCTTAAAGCGCGACTCCTGATCTTCCGCATCGTTGAGCTCTGAGAAGCCATTAGCAATCTCGCGGCCACCCACAAAGAACTCAAAGCGATCGGTGACATGAGGGTCTTGATCATTGCGGCGCGCCAGCGGCGACACCTCTGCCGGGTACATAGTAATAAAAGTAGGCTGCTCTAAAAGATGCTCAACCGTCTTCTCAAAAATCTCAATCTGCACCTTGCCCAGGCCCCAGATATCCTTCAGTGGAATATGCAGCCCCTCGGCAATCGCACGGGCACCGGCTTCATCGGCCAACTGCTCAGCACTGATATCTGGGTTGTACTGCAAAATAGAATCAAACACCGACAGACGGGTAAATGGCTCAGCAAAGTCATAATGAGTCTCGCTGACCACCTCGCCCTCAGCATCCTTAACCGTATTCACCACCTTAGTCGAACCCAGCACCTCAGTGGTCATTTTGCGCAGCATATCTTCAGTTAGATCCATCAGATCATTAAAATCTGCGTAGGCCTGGTAGAACTCCAACATAGTGAACTCAGGATTATGGCGAGTCGACAAACCCTCATTGCGGAAATTGCGATTGATCTCATAAACCCGCTCAAAACCACCTACCACCAGCCGCTTGAGATAAAGCTCCGGCGCAATACGCATATACATATCGATATCCAGCGCATTGTGATGAGTCACAAAAGGACGCGCCACCGCACCCCCAGGAATCACCTGCAACATAGGTGTCTCAACTTCCAGATAGTCGGCACCATTTAAATAGCGGCGAATAAAGTCCACCACCTTAGAGCGCACGCGAAAGGTATTGCGCACCTCAGGGTTAACAATTAAATCCACATAGCGCTGACGGTAACGCATCTCTTGATCTGCCAGGCCATGAAACTTATCCGGCAGCGGACGCAACGCTTTGGTCAGCAACTGGTACTCGTCCATCTGCACGTAAAGGTCACCCTTACCCGACAGATGCAGCGCACCTTTAATACCAACAATATCACCCAGGTCCAGCGACTTAGCAAAGGGCCGCGCCTCTTTGGTGACATACAGCTGAATAGTGCCCGAGCTGTCTTGCACCACCATAAAAGCACCGCGATTGCGAATTACCCGACCCGCCACCGAGACAATTTTGCCCAGCTTTTCTAGGTCTTCCTTGGTCTCATGGCCAAAACCAGACTGCAGCTCAGCGGCACTGTGCTCTGGCCGAAAGTCATTAGGAAATGCAGTACCACCCTCTTCACGCAATGCAGTGAGTTTGGCCCGGCGCTCGGCGATTAGCTTATTCTCGTCTTGTTGATCAGTCATATCTCAGTCTTTATCAAAATAATTTATGTAACCACCACCCAAATTACGCTCGATCAAGGATGCAATGCAGGGCAAGCATCTGAGACCTCGAGCAACAGGGATGTTGCTCAAGAGCGTACAGGGAAGTATTTACAGCGTGTCTCAGATGCTTGCCCTGTGTTGCATCCGTGTTTAATACTCCGTGCCACTTTACTGAGATCCTTCGCTGCGCTCAGGATGACTCGGGTGGAGCGCTCCTGATGACTCGGGTAGAGCGCTCCGGATGACTCGGGTAGAGCGCTCAGTTTTAAAGACCAGCTTTTAGCGAAGCCACAATAAACTGATCCAACTTGCCATCCAACACCGCCTGAGTATTACGCGTCTCCACACTAGTACGCAAATCCTTAATTCGCGCATCATCCAACACATAAGAGCGAATTTGACTACCCCAGCCAATATCCGACTTAGTATCCTCAGTCGCCTGCGCCGCCTCAGCGCGCTTCAGCATCTCCGCCTCGTACAACTTAGCGCGCAGCATCTGCCAACACTTATCGCGGTTTTGGTGCTGCGACCTCTGACTCTGACACTGCACCACAATACCACTGGGCTCATGGGTCAGGCGCACCGCAGAATCGGTCTTATTAATATGCTGACCACCAGCGCCAGACGCCCGGTAAGTATCAGTACGCACATCCGACGAACCAATCTCAATCTCAATATTGTCATCGATCTCCGGCGACACATAGACCGCCGAAAACGACGTATGGCGACGATTGCCCGAATCAAACGGCGACTTGCGCACCAAGCGGTGCACACCAATCTCGGTGCGCAACCAACCAAAGGCATATTCGCCACTTATCTGCACCGTCGCACTCTTAATACCAGCTACATCACCAGCAGAGCACTCCACCAGCTCCGCCTTAAAACCCTTATCGTCCGCCCAGCGCAAATACATACGCAAC
>CAJQKW010000030.1 GCA_905478975.1 uncultured Pseudomonadales bacterium
GAGTAGAGATCAAAGCCAAAATCCTGACAGTCATAGACCGCATCAGATATCTCACGAGCAGTATTGCCCTCCACCATCCAAGCAGCCATATCAGCCGTTTGCTCTGTAGCACTACTCCAGAAGTTGGCCCGAACAAACTGAAACCCCTGTATAGACCCTCCGGCAGTCGCCGGATCAAACTGAGGGATATGTAAATAGGACATATAGTTCATGCCACGGCCAACCGTTCGCTGATCGGCAATCCAGCCAGTAAACGCGGCTGCAGCTGCAGCACCATCCGCCTGAGTCTTACCCTCTTTAAAGGAACAAAAGTTATAGGTAGCTTGGAACGGTTCTTCTGCATCCCATTCCTGCACTGGCGCTGTTACTGCCATTGATTCAAAAAGGAATCGCTTCTCAGGATTACAAACCATAGTGCTATTAAACTCTGCACCAAAGGCTTCAGCTTGATTTTCTGCCCAATCTTTCCAGCCAGCATCGCGGGCTTCAACAGAAGACCAGACATTCGCCCACATACCGTCATAGCGATCATTTTTGATCTTCGGCACAATGGCAAATGCCCCTGCCAAAGGCGCAGCACTTTGCCTATCGAGCTCGTTCCATGCCGCTGTCAGCTTGGCATAGTTCTCTGGGCTAAAGTCAGCCCCGGCATCGCAATACATATATTCGACAAACATTGATGTTGGCTCGGCGGCTGGTGCCATATCCTTTTCAGCCACTGGGTTACTCTCGACATTTTGTTCCCCACAGCCTGTTAATAAAACTGCTGATAAGGCTAGTCCTGTGATTAATTTCATATTTAATACCCCTAGATAATGATCGTTAAATTTATTGTTATATTTACGCTTGATTCAATCAGGTAGCAGCAGAAAACCGCAGGTTATTAGTCCACCCTCTATTCAAATTCGACTAGATTGGATCTGTTATACAGCCTTAAAATGCATTAATCAAAATTAGATCCTATTATTAGTAACCGTAATCCGCGCTTTAAACATTTTGCCAGTATTTAAATCTACTGGCTTTTCGCTATAATGCCCGCGCCTCCCCTTGGTGAAATTGGATATCACGCTAGCCTCCTAAGCTTGAATTTCAGGTTCGACTCCTGAAGGGGAGACCATTACAATCCCCGCCATGAACCTACTCCTCCTAAAACCCGAACAAGTCTCTCAGCAGGTCGCTATCGTTAGCGGCCGCCAGCTTGAGAATTTACTCGCCGTTCAACGAGCCCAGGTGGGTGATTCAGTGCGCATTGGCTTAATTAACGGCCTGATGGGCCAAGCGATTATCAAAAGCCTGAGCGCCGAGCAGGCAACCCTTGAGATCAACCTTGATACCCCGCCACCGCCGGTGACGCCACTCTGCCTAATACTGGCACTGCCGCGACCGAAGATGTTGCGCAGAACCTTACAGAGCGTTGCTGCTATGGGAGTTAAAGAAATCTATCTGGTGAATTCACGCCGTGTGGAGAAGAGCTTTTGGCAGTCACCTTTTTTGCAGCCTCAGGCCATTGAAGAGCAGCTTATGCTGGGACTGGAACAGGCGCGAGATACGCTGATGCCCACACTGCATATGCGCAAACGCTTTAAACCCTTTGTTGAAGACGAACTGGGGGAGATTATTAAAGGCAGTCAGGCTTTGCTAGCCCATCCAGTAACTGATGCACCCTGCCCTATCCATTGCGAGTCAGCAGTGACCTTGGCGATTGGCCCTGAAGGCGGATTCATTCCCTACGAGGTTGAGCTATTGAGCTCTGTAGGCTTTAAAGCAGTGCATATCGGCCCGCGAATCCTCAGGGTTGAGGTCGCGGTGCCAGCACTGATATCGAGATTGTTCCCCGCCTAGCGACGACGGGGCTTGGTACGTGATGAGCGCGGCTGCGCTTTCACTTTAGGACGCGCCTTAGTACTCTCGCGGCGAATCACTTCTTTCTCGCGACGAGACTCACCCGGCACTAAGAAGCCATCTCCACTACCAATCAAATCCGAACGGCCCATACGGCGCAACGCTTTGCGCAACATGGGCCAGTTTTCCGCGTCGTGATAACGCAAGAAGGCTTTGTGCAGGGTTCGCTGCTCTTGGGTTTTGGCGGTGAAAATCTGCTCAGTATTGTTCTTGCCCAGGGGCTTGAGCGGGTTTTTCTCGGTGTAATACATGGTTGTAGCCGAGGCCATGGGCGAGGGATAAAAACTCTGCACCTGATCGACACGGAAGCCATTAGCCTTCAACCACAGACCCAGAGCCATCATATCTTCATTGGTTGATCCCGGATGAGCGGATATAAAGTAGGGAATCAAATACTGCTTTTTGCCCGCTTCTTTGGAGAAGCGCTCAAACATTTCTTTAAATTCGTAGTAGCTGCCCATGCCCGGCTTCATCATCTTCGATAGCGGGCCATCTTCCGAGTGTTCTGGGGCAATCTTTAGGTAGCCTCCCACATGATGGGTTACCAGCTCTTTAACATATTCTGGATCCAGCACAGCCAGGTCATAACGCAGACCGGAAGCCACAACCACTTTCTTCACCCCAGGCAAGGCACGGGTTTTGCGATACAGCTGGGTGGTGTGCTTATGGTCGGTTTCCAAATTGACACAGATCGACGGATAGACGCAGGATGGACGTCTACAGGTCGCCTCAATCTTTTTATCTTTACAGTTGAGACGATACATATTGGCAGTGGGACCGCCAAGATCCGAGATCACGCCGGTAAAGCCTGGGGTCAAATCACGGATTTTTTCAACTTCATTCAAAATCGACTCTTCCGAACGACTCTGGATCACACGGCCTTCGTGCTCGGTGATCGAACAGAAGGTACAGCCGCCAAAACAACCGCGCATAATATTCACCGAGAAGCGGATCATATCGTAGGCGGGAATCTTGGCATCGCCGTAAGTCGGATGCGGAACACGCTTGTAGGGTTGGTCAAAGACCCAATCCAGCTCTTCAGTTTCCAATGGAATCGGCGGCGGATTGACCCAAATGTCGTTGCGCCCCTGCCTCTGCACCAATGGTCGAGCATTGCCGGGATTGGTTTCACGGTGAAAAATACGGTCAGCGTGGGCGTAGAGCACTGGGTCTGCCGTCACTTCATCGAAGGACGGCATGCGAATATAGGTAGAGCTGGGATCAGTCTTGATCGCCTGAGTGTCGGGAATAATCGACAGCACCTGCTCTTCGCTGCTAGAACCTACAGCAGCCGTTTCTGCACTGGCACAGGCCTCAGCTTTCATCGACTGCATACGAATCTCTTTGGCATCGGCATTGTCCGAGGCCTTAGACATCTCATAAGGATTTTTTTGTTTCTTAAGCCGACCAGGCTGATCCACTTTGGTGGAATCGATCTCTTTCCAGCCTTCGGGAATCGTTCGGCACATAAAGGCGGTGCCGCGGAGATCGGTAATATCTCGAATATTCTCGCCCTTGGCCAATCTGTGGGTCAGATCAATCATGGCTCGCTCGGCGTTACCGTAGAGCAGGATATCGGCGGTGGAATCAATCAATACTGAACGCTTTACCGACTCAGACCAATAATCATAGTGGGCCAAGCGTCGCAGACTGGCTTCGATACCACCGGCAACCACTGGCACATCATTGTAGGCTTCGCGACATTTTTGCGCGTAGACCGTCACCGCACGGTCCGGACGCTTGCCACCCAGGTCGCCAGCGGTGTAGGCATCATCGTGACGCAGACGGCGATCAGCGGTGTAGCGATTGATCATCGAGTCCATATTGCCGGCGGTGACACCAAAGTAGAGGTTAGGCTTGCCCAGTGCTCTAAAGCTCTCGGCATCGCGCCAGTCCGGCTGCGAGATAATTCCCACTCGGTAGCCCTGAGCCTCAAGCACCCGGCCGATTACCGCCATACCAAAGCTAGGGTGGTCGACGTATGCATCCCCTGTTACCAGGATCACATCGCAGCTGTCCCAGCCGAGCTGATCCATCTCTTGGCGAGACATCGGCAGGAAAGGCGTTGGCAGCAGACATTCCGCCCAGTATTTAGGGTAGTCATAAAGTGCTGTCGGTGGTCTGGGAGCTGCTGCCATGGCGTATATAGTCTTCTATATGAGGGTTTTAATGGCGGCATTGTACCGGAATTTAGGCTATCAAGAACTACTGATTTGAAACTGAGTAAAAGTCAGGCTACGTCGACTCTATGGTTCTGTTTCAACCAGGTCTAGACAGACCTAATATTTTTGTAAATGATAACGATTCTTATTAACATTTAGCCGATATCGGCGTACACTTAACCCCTGACCAGCTATGGGAAAGAAGAGAAGCAATGAGACTCTCATATCTAACAACATGACATTAAGGGATCTAACAGCATGACATTATGGGATCTAAAACAAGGCACCTCGGCCACCGTTGAAAGCTTTTGCGCAGCACTGCAAGGTGACTATCGCACCCGCCTCAGCGAACTGGGCTTTCACCCTGGTGAGCAAATTGCCTGTGTGCTCTCTCCCAGTCTTGGTGCCCCTAAGCTCTACCGAGTTAACAATACGGTTTATTCCCTGGATGACAGCGTCGCCTCGCTGATTACCGTTGCCTAAAAGAGCCCTCTCCCTTTGACCTCTAAAACAATCCTTATCGGCAGCCCCAATTCAGGCAAGAGCTTACTGTTTAATCGGCTCACCGGTCTCAATCAAAAAGTCGCCAACTTCCCCGGCATCACCGTGAATATCAGTTCCGGCAAAAGCATTGCCGATCCAGATCAGTTGGTGATGGATTTTCCCGGGGTCTATTCCCTCCGTGCGATTTCTGCCGAAGAAACAGTTTCTGTGGATGCCTTTTATGCCGGTATTAAAGACCCAGAGATAAGCTCGGTGGTCTGCGTCGTGGATACTACCCGACTTGAGAAGGGACTGATTTTTGCCCTTCAGGTCATCAATGCCTGTGCTGAACACAACAAACCGGTGGTGATTGCCGCCAATATGATTGATGTGCTCAATAGTCACGGCATGACCATGGATATCGACGGCCTTGCCACAGCACTCAAGGTGCCGGTAGTGGCCATCTCGGCTAAATCCGGCCTCGGGCTGGACCAGCTTCAAGAGCTGATCGCCAATCATCGGCAAAGCCCTGAACCCTTTTCTAGCAATGTGCTGCCCCGCGACATGATTGCAACTGACGATTCAGTGGTTCATCGTCAGGCGCAACAGCTGGCCGCCAGTTTTGGCCCCAAGGGCGATCTATTAATTAACTCCCAAACCCGTCTCGACCAATTTTTCCTCCACTCCTGGTTTGGTGGCATCAGCTTTGTCCTGATCATGTTTCTGCTGTTTCAAAGTATTTTTACCTGGGCCGCACCGATTATGGATGGCGTCGAAGCCATTTTGCAATTCGCTGCCGGCGTGGTTATTCCACTGCTGCCTGCCGGTGCTATCAGTGACTTTGTCTCCGACGCTCTGTTTGGTGGCATAGGTGCCTTTCTGGTGTTTGTACCGCAGATATTTATTCTCACACTGGTTGTCGGCATGCTCGAAGACAGTGGCTATTTGGCTCGCGCCGCGGTTATCTGTCACAAGCCCCTGCGCATATTTGGCCTTACCGGCAAGAGCTTTATCCCCATGCTCTCGAGTGTCGCCTGTGCTATTCCCGGCATTTACGCTGCCCGCACCGTAGACTCTCCACGCAAGCGCTGGCTCACCTATCTGGCAATTCCTTTAATGCCCTGCTCCGCTCGACTGCCGGTTTACAGCTTGCTGATTGCGGCGTTTATTCCCGCCACTGGCGTCTTTGGCGGTGTGGTGGGCTGGCAGGGTTTGGCCATGGTCAGCATCTATCTATTTGGTATTCTCTGCGGTCTCTTAGTCACCGCTCTGGTATCCCGATCCAGTGCAGCACTGCAAACTGATCTGCCCTTTGTGTTAGAAATGCCCCCCTACCGTCTGCCCTCATGGAAGCCGTTGTTGCGCAATGCCTGGGATCGCAGCAAACACTTTGTCACCAAGGCCGGTAAAGTTATCTTTATGGTCACTGTGGTGATCTGGGTGCTCGGTTACTTCCCCAATCAGGGCGCGGATTTAGGCGAGTCCTGGCTCGGCTATATGGGCAAGTTAATCGAACCTGCCTTTGCCCCCTTTGGTCTCGACTGGAAATACGGTGTCGCCATACTGACGTCCTTTCTTGCCCGTGAAGTCTTTGTCGGTACTCTAGGAACATTGTTTGGCATTGAAGGCGGTGAGGAAAATGTGATCTCACTGGTCACCCATATCCAAAATAGCGGCCTGCCAATCGGTGCTGGCTTCGCCTTGCTGGTGTTCTTTTCCATTGCCCTGCAATGTGTCTCAACACTGGCGGTATTGCGCCGAGAGACCGGCTCCTGGAGACTGCCAGCGCAACTCTTTATCAGCTACAGTATTTTTGCCTACGCCGCGGCCTGGCTCACCTTCATCATCGTTCAGAGTATCGCCGGTTAACTCTGTTGAGTTCTCTCGACAGGGTTAACTAAAGCGCCTAAAGTGTCGCCCATAATGGCAAACCTAAGTATTCAAGAAATACCCTATCAGGCTAGCAGCGAAACTCTCTTCGCTGCTATTCGCGATCTGCCGGATGCGGTTTGGCTGGACAGTGGCACAGCCCACTCAATTCAAGGGCGCTTTGATATTATCTCCGCCTGCCCTGACGCGACTATCGAGACCCATGGCGCCGTTTCCACCATTGTCGATACTGATGGCAGTCGCAGCAGTGAAGAAGACCCATTTAGTCTAGCCCAGCAGCTTCTTGAGCCCCTTGAGGATAAGACTCTTAGCAGTGACTATCCCTTTGTTGGGGGGTTAATTGGTTACTTTGCTTACGATCTCGGCCGCCGCTTAATCGATATTGCCGATACCGCAGAGCAAATCACTCAGCTGCCGGATATGCGGATAGGCCGTTTTCTATGGGCCTTAATCGTTGATCACCAAGAACAGCGCAGCGAACTGGTATTTCACGTCCACTGCCCTGATGAGTTAAGGGCATTGATTGGCTCAAGGCTGAGCGATGCAAAAACCGTCAATAACCCAGACAATTTTAAGCTCAATGAAATATTCGCCGCCACCCTTTCCGAGGCCGAATATAAACAGTCGATTCGCGCAATTAAGCGCTATATAGAGTCTGGAGACTGTTACCAAACCAATTTTACCCAGCACTTCTCGGCAACCTTTTCCGGCGATCTCTGGCCCGCCTATCTGGCACTGCGTCGGGCGGTGGGATCACCCTACTCGGCCTTTTGGCAGTGGCGTGATCAGGCGCTGCTCTGTGTCTCACCAGAGCGCTTTATTAAACTTAAGGACAAGCAGGCTGAGACCAAGCCGATCAAAGGCACGATTAAACGTGGCAGCAATCAGGAGCAGGATCAGCAGCGCGCCGAGCAGCTTATTGCCAGTAGCAAAGACCGTGCGGAAAACTTGATGATTGTGGATCTGTTGCGCAATGATTTAAGCCGCAACGCTGAGCCCGGCAGTATTCGGGTACCCAAGCTTTTTGAATTGGAAAGCTTTGCCAATGTACACCATCTGGTGAGCACTGTTACCGGCATTCTGGCTGAAGGTTCAACGCCCCTGGATATGCTTCGAGATAGCTTTCCCGGTGGTTCTATTACCGGCGCGCCAAAAAAGCGCGCTATGGAAATTATTGACGAATTAGAGCCGGTGCGACGCTCTGTCTACTGCGGTAGCATCGGCTATATCAGCGCCAATCAAAATATGGACAGTAATATCGCTATTCGCACGCTGATCGCCGATGGCGATACTCTGCACTGCTGGGGCGGCGGCGGCATAGTTGCCGACTCGGAGGAAAATCAGGAATACCAAGAGTCTATTGATAAGATCAAAGCCCTATTGGACGCGCTGGAGCGCTTTATCTAGCTGTTCTGGCTTAACTGTTCGAATAAGCCCGCGCAACCTCTTCGGCAATAATCTCCACACCCGCTTTCACCACTGCATCATCCTGAGCATAAGACACGCGAATACACTCCTGTTGATGACGCCAGTCGTCGGTAATTCCAGGGAAAAAATCATGTCCAGGCACCACGAGTACACCGCGGGTTTTAAGCCGCTGGTAGAGTTCCTTGCTGGTGATCGGCAGGTTCTTAAACCATAGCCACAGGAAGATTGCTCCCTCTGGCCGGTGAATACGATAAGGCAGATCCCCCAGAGACTCTCTAAACCACTTTACTGTCTGATGGGCGCGCTGGCGATAAAACGGCGCTATACGCTGCTGACTAAGGGCCATTATCTCACCGCTGCTGACCAGCTCTCGAGCCACTGCGGGGCCGAGATTACCGCAGGCCAGACTGACAATAGTGTTGGCTCGAGTATAGGCTTGAATGATCTCTTCACTGGCGACAATGATGCCGGTGCGCACGCCGGGCAGGCCCAACTTGGAGAGGCTCAACACTAAAATGGTATTACTATTCCAGTGCGCTTTGGCGTCATTAAAGATAATTCCCGGGAATGGCAAGCCATAGGCACCGTCAAGAATAAAGGGAATATCTTGCTCGGCAGCAATGGCATCCAACTGCTCAACTTCACCGTCGGTAAGTACATTCCCGGTAGGATTAGTCGGCCGCGAGACACAGAGCGCAGCGCTCTGTTGGTCGATATTCAATCGCGAGAAATCCACATGGTATTTAAACAGATTGTCGTCCAGCAGCTCGATCTCTGGTCGGGTGGCGGTAAATAGATTATCGGTCAGTCCTATATCCCGGTAGCCAATATATTCCGGCGCTAGCGGCAGGTGAATCGAGCGCTGGCTACCATCGGCCATCTCTCCGGCAAACATGTTGTAGAGCACAAAAAACGCCGACTGGCTGCCATTGGAGACGGCAATATTGCGTTCCGACAGATCCCAGCCAAACTGCTGTTTGAGCAGACCGGCGATCTGCTCGCGAAAGTCTTTGTCTCCCTGAGGTGACTGATAGACACCCAGCAAAGTATGCAACTGGGCAGGATCCGCCAGCACAGTTTCCAGGCGCGCCTTAAAGATTTGCTCGACTTCTGGGATGCGACCGGGATTGCCGCCCCCCATAAAGATCATCTCGGGGTTTTCATTTAGCGCCGTACCCAGGTCATCCATAAGCTCGACTATGCCGGACTGACCTGAAAACTTTTCACCAAATTTTGATAATTTCACCGAGTGTTTCTCCTTGTGGGGTTACAGATTAATGACGATTACCTGCATCTGCGCTTGGCGAATGCTCCATACAATATAGCCCTTAGGTATGGACTACTTGGCCATATAGCGAAAGGTGAAGTTCACCCGCGGCTGGTCAATTTTCTTGCTTTTCGCTATTCGATGCTGCCAGTGTGTCTGGATGCCAGGGCCCATAACCAATAGCGAGCCATGGGGCAGTGAAATATCCAGGCGTTCTTGAGTGATGTTGTGGCGCAACTGAAACACCCGTTCAGCACCCAGACTCAGAGATGCGACCAGGGGCTCAAAGCCTAATTCGGCTTCGTCATCCGCATGCCAGTCGACGCTATCCGAGCCATCGCGATAATAGTTCACCAGGGCCCGATTAAAGCGCTCACCGGATTGATCTTCAACCTGTTTGCGCAGCTCGTCGATCCAGCCGGGAAAGGCCACTGCCTGAAGTCGAATATTGGAATAGGTGTAACTGGTATCAGGATCGCCAAACCATTGTTGTAACCGTGGAATGGGAATTGTCTTACCCGCTATCCTGATGCGATCACTGCGCCAGTCGATATGATTTATAGACTGACGGAGTAGGCTATCTGCACTCTCTCCATTGAACCAATTAGGCCAGAAGGCGATCTGGCTGTGGCGCTCTTCAGTCAAGCGGACCGGTATCAATTGCTGATCAAATAGATCCATATCTAGCCATAGACCCTTGGTTCAATCTCTAACTCAATGCTAAAGCGCTCTAGTACTGCAGCGCGTACCTCTTCCGCTAACGCCAGTAACTGGGCGCCACTGCCAGCGCCAAAATTAACCAGTACCAATGCCTGCCGTTTATGCACGCCAACGGGACCCCGCACAGCACCCTTAAAGCCGCACTGCTCGATAAGCCAGCCAGCTGGCACTTTGCACTCGCCATTGGCCTGCTGATAACAGGGCATCTGGGGATGCTGTAGGGACAGTTCGGCGGCTTGAGTCTGGGCAATAATCGGGTTCTTAAAAAAACTGCCAGCATTGGGAATAACGCTGGGATCGGGAAGTTTCTCTGATCGAATCTGACAGACCATAGCACTCACCAGCTCTGGAGTGATCGACCCGCCGCTGGCGAGATGATGATCGAAGGCCACTTGCAGTGCTGGGTACTGGATATTGAGCTGCGGCTCGAGACTGAGACTCAGGCAGATGTCAGTAATAATATAGCGGTCGCGACCAGCATTTTTAAACAGACTGTCACGGTAGCCAAACTCACAGGCGGCTTTATCGAACACTACCTGCTCTCCCGAGAGCTTGTCGATGGCGGTCAGGGAGACAAATAGATCCGCTAACTCAACACCGTAGGCACCGATATTTTGAATCGCTGCGGCACCCATATTGCCGGGAATCAATGAGAGATTCTCCAGACCATACCAGCCCTGTTGCAGACAATGCTGTACCTGTTTATGCCAGTTTTCACCGGCGGCAAAGGTGACCTCGACAGTATCTTTTACCAGGCGATGACTTACTCCCTTGAGATCCACAAGCAGCACCAGGCCCGCTATATTCCCTGCCAGGACTATATTGCTGCCGCCGCCCAGGGGCGTTACGGCTATATTTCGGGCGCTAGCAAACTCCAGTGTGGTCAATAAATCTGCACCATTATTGACAGCGCAGAAATACTCCGCCTCAGCTGGCAGTGCCAGACTGTTATAGGGTTGCAGTGAAATTTTTTCGAGAATACTCAGGGTCAAGAAGACAGTGCCTCGGAGTGACTGAGTTCAATATGCTGGAGCAAACCTATAGAGGCCTCTTCAACCAGGCCGAAGACCAGCTCGAAGCCACCTTCACCACCATAGTAAGGATCTGGCACTTCGTGCAGTGAATTCTCAGAAAAATCCAAAAACAAACCCAGATGACCGCTGTAGCCCTGGGGCTGCATCTCCTGTAGCTCCCTGAGGTTGGCCCTGTCCATCGCAATAATATAGTCAAATTGCTCGAAGTCGGCAGGGGTAACTAGTCGCGCCCGCAGTTGACTTAGATCGTAGCCTTTGGAGGCGGCTACATAAGTGGTACGCTTATCCGGGGCATGGTCGAGATGCCAATCTCCGGTACCGGCTGAATCAACAGCGATTAATCGGCCGTAACCGCTCTCTTCCAGCAATTTGGCAAATACGCCATGGGCTGTGGGCGAGCGACAGATATTGCCGAGGCAGACAAATAACACCGATAGTTTAGCTTCTGCAATAGTCATGAAAATCTCTGTATTTTTATGATGCCGCTTTAAACTAGTGCTCTAATATAAAGCTAATTTATTATTTAAGTATCTTCCGTAACTAACTGTTAATATTCGTTTTTCATATGGTTTCAAGCGACCTAATTACAGCCTGTAAATCCACTTCCGTATCAATTCCACCCGGCACTGGCTGTAGTGCGGGAGCCGCGTGAATGGCGACACCCTGCCACATAAAACGTAACTGTTCGAGCTTCTCGGTGGCCTCAATCGGCGCCACAGGCCAGGTAACAAAGTCATTTAGTTCCTTAACCCTGTAAGCATAGATACCAATATGACGAATAAATGCATAGTCTTTGGGCAATAACGCTTCGGCGTTAGCCCCGTCGATCAAATCCCGTGGCCAGGGAATCGGGGCACGACTAAAATACAGGGCCATGGATTGCTGGTTGGTCACTAGCTTAACCACATTGGGGTTGCGCAAGTCGGCATAGGTTTCGATTGGCTCTGCCAGTGTCGCCACGCCAGCCTCGGGATTGGCGGCGAGATTGCTCGCCACCTGATTGATCACGGCTGGAGGTATCAGGGGTTCATCCCCCTGTACATTGACCACGATGGCATCGTCGGCCAGACCCAATAGCGCTGCAACCTCTTGCAATCGATCGGTGCCCGAGGGATGGTCGGCTCGGGTCATACAGACTTCTGCACCAAACTCTAGAGCTGCTGCTTCAATGCGCGGGTCGTCAGTGGCAATCACTACCCGCTCAGCGGCACTTTTGCCCGCCTGTTCCCAGACTCGCTGAATCATTGGCTTGCCGACAATATCACGCAGCGGCTTGCCTGGCAGGCGCGTGGAGCCAAATCGCGCCGGAATAATCACTGTAAATTGCATAGAACCTCTATTCTAATTGGCTTGCTACCCTTATTCTTCTTATTAATCGGCTGTCTTTACGCTCTGTAACTGAGCTGCCAGCCGATCTATAAAGTGGTTATCAATTTCCGCTTCAATCTCAAGTACCCAGATATTATCGGCAATGGCGCTGTTGTCATCGGCGACCAATTTAACCCCATCTTTAGCGGTAATAATCACTGGCAAATTATCCTCGAAAGCCAGGTCAGCTGTGGTCAAAGCCTGATGGTCATCATGGCCGTGAAGCTCTACGTCTAAGCCCAGCTGTTCAAGGGTATTGGCAAAGCGTTGCGGGTTGCCAATGGCGGCTACTGCATGCACGCGCTTGACTGACTGATCTGTTAACAAATGCTCTTTTAACAACAGCTCTGTCAAAAAGTGCTCTTGCACCCACTGCTCAATCGGCTGGCTCTCACCAGAACCGAGATGGGTCATTCTGCGCGGCGCTATATGCATCTGTTGACTTGAGATATCCCCGAGATCAGGAGCCATGCTTGGGCTGCCATTCATCACCACAAAATCCGCCTGAGCTAATCGCTCTGGCCCTTCACGAAGAGGTCCAGCAGGCAGACAGCGGCCATTGCCGAAACCGCGCTGGCCATCAATAACCACTATTTCTATATCTCGATGTAACCGATAATGCTGTAATCCATCGTCGCTCAACACCACATCACAGTCATGGTGACTCAGCAGGTAAGAGACTGCAGCGCGGCGATCAGCGCCGACCACCATCGGGCATTGAGCCAGCTGAGCGATCAAAAGGGGTTCATCGCCGCTTTCAGCTACGGCAGTCTGAGCAGTAACCATTAGCGGGTAGCTAACAGCCTTGCCGCCATAACCGCGGCTGACTACCCCTGGCTTAAAACCGCGCTGCTTGAGCGCCTTTACTAGAGCAACAATTAATGGCGTCTTGCCACTGCCACCCACAGAAATATTACCCACAATAACCACCGGGGCAGTAAAACTCTGACCCTGATAACGGGACTGTAAATAACCACGGCGCAAGCCTGAAACGACGCGGAATAACCAAGACAGGGGCAGCAGCAGTTTCAACCACAGACTATCCCGCTGCCAGGCATGGGTTATGCGCTGCTCGAGAGACAAGCCTAGGTGACCTCTGGCTCATTAAACTGTTGACGGTAGAGCTGGGAATAGCGGCCCTCTAGGGCCAACAGCTCAGTGTGACTACCCTGCTCAATAATACGACCGCTCTCCATCACCAAAATACGGTCGGCTTTTTCAATAGTGCTGAGACGGTGGGCGATAACAAAGGTGGTGCGCGACTTCATCAACTCTTCCAATGCTGCCTGAATATAGCGCTCTGAATCTGTATCCAAGGCCGAGGTGGCCTCGTCGAGAATCAATACCGGCGCATCTTTGAGCAGTGCTCGGGCAATCGCCAGACGTTGCCGTTGGCCCCCAGACAGCATCACGCCGTCATCGCCGATCATGGTGTCGTAGCCATCTGACATTTTCTCAATAAACTTATCCGCGTAAGCTATCTCAGCCGCCGCCTTCACCTGTTCGAGAGAGCGATCCGACAGCTCACCATAGGCAATATTGTTGCGCACTCTGTCATTAAAAAGAGTGACGTTCTGGCTTACTTGGGCAATATGCTGGCGTAAATTAGGCAGCTTAAAGTCATTAACATCTACGCCATCGAGAAGAATATGGCCCTCGCCGTGGTTATAAAAACGGGTAATCAAGCTCGCCAATGTGGTCTTGCCACTTCCGGAGGAACCCACCAGGGCAACGGTCTCCCCGGGTTTAACGGTAAAGTTAATATCCTCAAGAATCAGCGGGCCACTCTCGTTGTAGCGGAAATTAATATCCTTAAACTCAACCCCGCCAGTGACCGACTCCAGCTCAACGGTGCCGTCATCCCGCTCTGGGGTGGCGTCGAGAATCTCAAAAATGGATTCAGCGGCGGCAATACCTTTCTGGATATCGCTGTTCACTTCAGTGATTTGGCGAATGGGCTTGATCAACATACCTGAGGCCACCAGGAAGGTAATAAAACTGCCGGTGCTCATAGTCTCCAAAATCGCCGGGCTGAGCATAAAGCTAGTGATCCCAGCAAAGGCCAGAGACACCAACAACATCACCAAAGGATTACTGATGCCCTCGGTCAAGGCCATCTTCATATTTTGTCGGCGGTTGCTCTGGCTGGCGGAGAAAATGCGCTGGCGCTCATTCTCCATGCCGCCAAACATGCGCACCTCTTGGTAGCCATTGACCACCTCTTGGGTGACATGGGTAACATCTCCCATGGCCCCCTGAATTCTTGTGCTGATCATTCTAAAACGTTTGCTCACCAGTGTGACCACCAGGGCCACAAAGGGCATTACCGCGAGAAAGAACAATGTTAGCTTCCAGTTCACATAGAACAGATAGCTCATCAGACCCAAGACCAAACTACCCTGCTGGAGCAGTGTTTTAAGCGCCTTGGTGCTGGCTTGAGTGACTTGCTGGACATTGAATGTGACCACTGAAACCAGATGGCCAGACATAGAGCGGTCGAAAAACTCGAAGGGTAAAAGCAGGTACTTTTCAAAGATGTCGATGCGCAGTGCATGAACCAGATAGTTGGACACATAGGCTAAGCCATAACTGCCAATCAGGTAACCGATGCCGCGGAGCACACTAATAATGACCAGAAAAATGGGTATCACCAACCAGGGCTTTTCCTGCATCAGATCACCCAGCAGCGCCTCGGCAAACATGGCGGTCATGCCGGTCTGTGGCATTTTGACTGCCTGAGCCTCAGCATTGGTCGCCCCAGCATTGGTAAGTGTACCGACGGTATCAGTGATAAAGCCGAGCAGGTCGACAAAGGCCACCTCGGCAAAAGAGTGCAGCACCAAGCCAAATATACTGACCATAAAGGCCAGCCAGTAACGGCGAACATATTTTAACAGGCGCAGATAAGTGGAGGCACCGGTCGGGACAATCGTGTCGCTCATATTGTTATGGCTCTTGTGGCTGTTGCGTTGCAATATTTAATGTTTCAAATCCTAACCTGCCGGCAGCGTCCATGGCGGTAATCACCGCCTGGTGTGTCGACTCAGCATCGGCTGTAATCACCAATGGCATCGCGCTATCACCCGCCGAAGCATCCTTTAAGGCAGCCATAATGGTCTTGATATCGCGATTTATCAAACTTTTGCCGTTGACTGCATAACTGCCGTCTTTGGAGATCATCAATTCCACAGTTGTCTGCTCACTGGCCATGGCATCGGCCTCGGCTTCCGGCAAGCTGATCAACATGCGCGTCTCGCGGGTAAAGGTGGTGGTCACCATAAAGAAAATCAGCAGCAAAAACACCACATCGATCAGTGGTGTCAGATTGATACTGTTATCGCGCTGAGCGCGGCGGCGGAATTTCACGGTGACCTACCTAGGACTGCCGAAACAGGTCGCTGTGCATGGCATCCACCAGCTTGGTGGCCTGGCCCTCTAACTGCACAACCAGAGATTCCACATGACGTTCAAAATAGCGGTGTGACATCATTGCCGGAATGGCGATAGTCAGCCCTGCGGCGGTAGTGATCAGCGCCTGAGAGATACCCCCGGCCAGATCCGCGGCATTGCCGGTGCCGAACAGCATAATATCGGCAAATACCTGAATCATTCCCAATACCGTGCCCAGCAGTCCGATCAGCGGTGCCATATTGGCAATCGTACTCAATAGCGTCAGAAAGCGCTCAAGCTCGTGAACCACCTGAGCAGCAGCCTCTTCGATACTGTCTTTCATGATTTCCCGACCATGGCCAGAGTTGCTGATACCAGCGGCGAGAATATAGCCCAGGGGTGATGCATCCCGCAGGTCTTTTAGCCTCTCACCGACCAATTCGCGATCCCGCAGCTGTTGCCATACTCGGGTTAACAGGCCGCTGGGAACAATGCGATCCGCTTGCAGTGTAATCAAGCGTTCGATTGAAATTGCCACAACGATAATCGAACAGATAAGTAGTGGCCACATAAGCCAGCCGCCGGTAAGAAAAATTTGATACACAGGGTCTTCCGTTGAGTCGATTAAAGTTGTTGGTGACCTTACCATAAAAGGGCTTCAGGCAAAATCTACAATCCCAGATTAGCGCCACCAGCGCTGAGTTTCGCGACGAGCGGCGGTAATTTTTAATTCTCCAGACAGCAGCCATTCAAAGGTTATAGCGCCCTGCTCCGCAGTATTCCAAATTCCACTGCCAGCATCGACATAGCGCTTTGATACGGATGGATGGGGATGGCCAAACTGATGTTGATAACCGGCGGAAAATACCACCTGTTTGGGCCGCAGCTGCCGGACAAATCTAGGGGTCGAGGAGGTTTTGCTGCCGTGATGAGGTGCGACTAATAAATCCAATGACGGACTCTCTTGTAACGACCTATCCACCAAACTGCCGGAGTCTAGCAACTGATATTCCGCAGTGCTTTCGATATCACCAGGCAGCAGCACGCTGATATCCTGCCAGCGAATATGTAAAACACAGGAGCTGTTATTGCCACTTATCCTAGCGCCTTGCTCAAGCGCTTCGGCCGGAGCCAAGACCTCGAACAGCACATTATCCCAGCGCCACTGAGCCCCTGCGCTACAAATATCCACAGCCTGCCCAGCGATAATCCCTGGCGGATAGTCCACTCCCGGCCCGGTCATAATCTGGCGACTGGGCAACACCTGCTGCAGCCCAGCAAAGCCGCCACTGTGATCGCCGTCTTCATGGCTAATAATTGTCATATCAATGGCGCGCCAGCCCCGCTGCCACAAATAGGGGGCAATAATGCCGCTGCCAGCACTAAAAGCTGGGCTGTATTGCGCAGCGCTATCATAGAGCAGGCTATGACCCTTGGTTTCAACCACCACTGCCAACCCCTGCCCCACGTCCAAGACCGTTACCCGCAGGCCAAATTTGGGCTTATCACTGCAGAGTACTAATAGTGTCAGGGGCAACACCCCGAGCCATCGCTCACAGAGATATCGAGGCAACATTAAACAGAGGCCCGCCAGCAAAGCCGCCGCCAACACTAAACTGGACGCACCCACCGGTGAGACCAGAAACCCCAGATCTCTTGGCAACAGATAGAGGAATTTCCACAGCAGCTGAACAGACCAGTCAGATAGCTGCCATATTGCCCCCGCCGCCTGCTCTGAGATAGGCAGCAACAGACAGCCGAGCAACGTGCTGGGCACGGTCACCAGGGAGACCCAGGGCACCGCCACCAGGTTCACAATAGGTGCCAGCCATGACAGTCTTCCGATAAAAAACAACAGGGGCACTGACATAACCACTAGCAAGGCAAGCTGAGCACTGACTGTGCGTTTCTTAGGCCACCAGCGATCCCGAGACTGCCAGGGTGAAAACCACAGAATCAAAATAGCCACCGCAGTAAACGACAGCCAAAAGCCAGCACTGAGAACTGCCAAGGGTTGCAGTAACGCAATTAGGCACAGGGCCCAGACCAGACAGACAAAGGGTTGAATACGACGAAAGCAGAGTTTCGCCAGCACCACCACTGCCACCGCGATCAAGGCCCGCTGTGTCGGCAGAGAGAACCCCGCCAGTAGGCTGTATGCGCCAGCAGCTAGCAGCCCCGTGACTGGCGGCAACCAATGCAAGCTGACAGTTGACTGACGCCATGCAAAGCCCCTAAACCCCCTAAAGAGCTTATTAAAGAGTACGGAAAAGACAATACACAAACGCACCAGCCCTTTGCCAAACAACCCGCCCAACAGCGCCATCAGACCTATATGTAGTCCAGAGATCACCAGCAGATGAACTATCCCCAAGCGCGCCAGGTCTTTCCACCAGCTGGCCAACTGGCGCTTATCGCCAATACTCAAGGCCAGCAGCACCGCGCGACCCCGGGGCGAGAGATCGGCCTGTTCTATCGCGCTCTGAATCAACGACCGCAGGCGCAATGGCTGGGCCATAAGATAATTAATACCCAGCTCTTCGGGCAACCGCTGGGCCAGCGTCGCCGAGCGCACATAACCGGTCGCGGTGTAACCCTGCTGTAGCAGCCAACTTTGATAATCAAAGGCACCGGGATTGACAAAGCCCCGAGGGCGTCGCAAACGCAGAACCAGCTGCCAACGCTGCCCAGGCTCAAGATTCTCTGCCGCGTACCAGCTGAGCAGCAATTTGCCGCTACCCAACTGTAGCTCAGGATCCTCACGTCTCTGAATAGTCTCGGCGGCAAAACTAAAGCGACTGCGCACAGCATTGCTATCCACTAAACTGACAATTCGTCCCGAGACTAAAAACTCTTCGCCGCCCAATGGCTCCGGCAGACTCCTATCTAGAAGCTGATGACCACAGAATATTCCCCAGAGCATGCCCGCGGCGAGAAAGACTATTCCTCTCAGACGGGCAACTATCCATAGAGGTAAGAGGCTGGCAACTACAGCACAGCTGACCCAGAAACTAGGAAGCCAGGGCCACCAAGCAACAGAGAAAATACCCAGGGTTAGCATAATCAAATAGGGCAAGATGAATCCTTCTATAAATATATCCGTTACACTGACGACAGGCTAAAATTTGGCTCTGGGCATAGACACTGCAACCCAGAGGCACTGTACCTCTGGCTGGCGCGAAAAAAATGTAACCGCGCCTCACTGCGGTCGAACAATGGTTTTAATCGATGAACAAGCACCTGCTGATTATCTATCACACACAGTCAGGCAATACTGGCCAGATGGCGGCCGCCGTGATGGCTGGTTGTCAGCAGGAAGTGGACATAGAAACCCGACTATTAAGTGCCTTTGATGCCGGACTGGAGGATTTGCGCTGGGCTGATGGCCTGCTGTTTGGCACCCCAGAAAATTTTGGCACTATGAGCGGTGCCCTAAAAGACTTCTTTGATCGCACCTATTACCCGGCAGAGCCCTACCAGCTGAATTTGCCCTACGCCCTGTTTATCAGTGCTGGCAATGACGGCAGCGGCGCGGTGCGCGACATTGACCGCATTGCCAAGGGTTACCCCCTGCGCAAAATAAGCGAACCACTGATCGCCAAAGGGGATATCACCCCAGAGCACCTCCAACAGTCTGAAGAATTTGGCCTGGCCATGGCCGCCGGTCTATCAATAGGAATATTTTAACCATGAGTAAAGGCTTAGTGTTAACCGGAGGCGGCGCACGAGCGGCCTACCAAGTGGGTGTTTTAAAAGGCATTGCCAGCATATTGCCAAGATCCGTATACAACCCCTTTCCGATTATCTGCGGCACCTCTGCCGGTGCAATTAATGCCCTCTCCATTGCTGGGCGCGCCGGTCCATTCCGACTGCGCACCAGCAAATTAGAGCGCATCTGGACTGAACTAACACCAGCGGACGTCTATCGCACCGATGCCATCGGCGTATTAAAAAACACCTTTCATATTTTGGCCTCATTTGTCCACAGTGGTTATGGCATCGGCAAACCCATCTCCCTGCTGGACAACAGTCCCCTGCGCAAGATGATGGAGAACTATGTCAAATTTGACTACCTGGACACAGCGATCAGCAACGGTGAGCTTGAGGCCATAGCCATAACTGCTATGAGCTATGCCAGTGGTCAATCAGTGACTTTTTATCAGGGACAGGAACGACTGGCATCATGGAATCGATCGCGGCGACGGGGGGAGAATATTCCACTCACCATCGACCATCTGATGGCCTCAACCGCCATTCCCGGACTTTTTCCGGCGGTGAAAATAGACCGTGATTATTTTGGCGATGGAGCGGTGCGTCAACTCAAGCCGATCAGCCCGGCGCTGCATATGGGCGCCACCAAACTCTTAATTGTCGGTGTCAGTGACAACGCCACCCGCAGCAAACTCCCCGATGGGCTTGAACACAGCCCCTCAACCGCACAGATTGTCGGGCATATGTTTAACAGCGCCTTTATCGATGCAGTGGAAAGTGACCTTGAAACCCTGAGCAATATCAATCGCCTGGCCAGCGCCCTGCCCCAGTCCCTGCGGGAGAAAAACAATATCACCGACCTTAACCCGGTTGAGGTGCTGTCAATTTCCCCCACCGAATCCATCGACAGTATCGCCGAAGAGCACTTACACCAGCTGCCTAAGTCTCTGCGTATCTTTTTAAGCCTCACCGGCGCCACCGCTCAGGGTGGCGGTTCCAGTGCCGCAAGCTATCTACTGTTTGAACCGGGATTTTGTAGCAAGCTGATTGCCATGGGCATACGCGATGCGCTGGCCAAAGAAGATGAGATAAAGCAATTTTTTGATATTTAGATAAACCGCGCTAGGATAGGCTGCTCTAGATAGGCGGCTCTAGATAAGCGACTCTAGATAGGCAGCTCTGGATAGACATGCCCCAAGCCCTGTCATAGAATCTATGGCCGGTAGGATTTTGACGCCTAACTGCTCGTCTAACTGCTCTACTATCTGCTCTACTATCTGCTCTACTAAAAAGCAGGCATAAAAAAACGCAAAACCGAAGTTTTGCGTTTAGTATTGGAGCGGGAAACGAGGTTCGAACTCGCGACCCCAACCTTGGCAAGGTTGTGCTCTACCACTGAGCTATTCCCGCAAACACTTATCCATAAGTGCCTTTTTAAAATGGCGTCCCGTAGGGGAGTCGAACCCCTGTTACCGCCGTGAAAGGGCGGTGTCCTAGGCCTCTAGACGAACGGGACGGTACTGGCTAGGAGGCGCGCATTCTATTGAGCTACAGATAAACTGTCAAGCCTAATGGCGCTTATTTTTACGTCCTTTTAAGATTAATTAATTCTTCCTCAAGCTTGTCGAAAAAAAGTCGTATGCGTTTTGCATTGGCGCCGATGTCAGAGACTCCCACTCTTGATACAGAGCGAATGTCAATGGCACTGGATTGCTCGTCCAGCGGTGTAATACGCACCACGATATCATCGACAAATCCAAATAACGGTGTGATTGCCAGCGCTTCAAAATGGAGCATCGCTGCATCCTGCGCGGAGATATTCCAGCCCAGCACATTGCCGACAAACAAAGCCTTTTGATATATCTTGCGCGCCGGTAATTGAACAGTCATGGTGCGGATATCGGGATAGGCGTCAAGCTGGATGGCCCCCAACTGTTCCGGACTGAGATCGTCGCCCCCATAGACCAGAGAGTTCTCGCGGAAACCCTCATCCTGCCGAGTAAACAGAAACACCGGAGGATTGGCCCTGTCAGTGGTTATATCGTGAATCATCGGCGCCTTGATACCGTCGAGACCGACAATGTAAAAGGAGAGGCAAGGCCCGATAGCACAGACCACAGCTAGCAGCAGATAATCTAGCCGCAAAGGCCTTTTCTTGGCCACAGCCACACTTAATAGAACCAGCTCCACTAATGCGACCAGGCTACAGAGCAGCAGCCCCACAACCAACACGAATAAAGCCAACCTAAACGGCAATAGACCAATACGATGTCCCGCCGTGCTGATTAACAGCATAAGCACAGCACCCTGGCCTCCCCAGCTTATTAATTTCATTAAAGCCTCCCCCAAGAAGATATTATTTAGCTACAATGATGCTCGTTTAAAAAAAGCTCAGCAGCCGCGCGATCTATATGCCGCGCTTAAAATTTTAACCACTTAATTGACTGACCATTAACTGAAGTGCCACATGCCTGAATTAAAGAAATCACTCAAGCTTGCCAATGTCTGTTATGACATCCGCGGCCCCGTTCTCGATCATGCTAACCTGCTTGAAGAGGAAGGCCAACGGATAATTAAGCTAAATATCGGCAACCCCGGTGCCTTTGGCTTTGATGCCCCAGACGAAATTATGCACGACGTGATTCACAACCTTCGTGAAGCTCAGGGTTACTGCCACTCCAAAGGCCTGTTCTCAGCCCGCAAAGCGGTGATGCAAAGAGCTCAGACCCAGGGCATTGAAAACGTAATTGTGGATGATGTGATTATGGGCAATGGCGTCAGTGAGCTGATTGTCATGTCGATGCAGGCGCTGCTCAATAATGGTGACGAGGTGTTGATCCCCTCCCCCGACTATCCACTGTGGACCGCTGCGGTGTCCATGGCCGGAGGCACGCCGCGGCACTATCAGTGCAATGAAATTGATAACTGGCAGCCCAATGTTGCCGATATAGAAAGCAAGATCACCGCCAATACCCGCGGCATCGTAGTGATCAACCCGAACAATCCAACCGGTGCGGTGTACAGCGAAGATAACCTCAAGCAAATTGTCGCCCTGGCGGAGAAATACAATCTAGTGGTCTTTGCCGACGAGATTTACGACCGTATCCTCTACGACGATGCCGTGCATATTCCCCTGGCGACTCTGGTTAAGAACGTTCTCTGCCTAACCTTTAACGGCCTGTCCAAAACCTATCGACTGGCGGGATTCCGCTCTGGCTGGGTGGTGACCTCCGGGGCCAAGGACAATGCCAGGAGTTATATAGAGGGGCTGGAAATGCTTGCCTCTATGCGTCTCTGCGCCAATGTGCCAGCGATGCTGGCAGTGCAGACCGCACTCGGCGGCTATCAAAGCATCAATGACCTGATACTGCCCAGCGGCCGCCTGTTGGCCCAGCGCGATCTGGCCTATGAGCTGATTACCCAGATTCCCGGGGTCAGCTGTGTGAAACCCAAGTCAGCGATGTATCTGTTTCCCAAGCTGGATCCGGAGATCTATCCCATAGCTGATGATGAGAATATGGTGCTTGAGTTACTTAAGCAGGAGCGGGTTTTACTGGTTCAGGGCAGTGCCTTTAATATGTTCGGCACTCAGCACTTCCGCATTGTATTTTTACCGGACAAGGACCAGTTGATTGAGGCGGTTGGACGCTTGGCCAATTTTCTTCAGCGACTGCGAGAAGGCGAGTTTAATGAAAGCCCAACTTTAACGCCTGATCTCTCAATTCAGCCTGCGCCGCTGTAGCCGCTTCGCCGAGTTCCCCGCCACTGGATAGACAGCCACTAGATAGATAGCCACTGGATAGATAGCCACTGAATTTGTAACAACTGAACTCATGGCGCTCGGGATACTGTTTGCGCAGTAGATCGAAGGACTGGCCTATATCGGAGCTGGCAGCCAAGGCGTTACGCATTCTTAGATCATCTTCCGCCACATCGTAGCTAGCCAGTATCAGTTCACTAATAGTGTCAGCAGCTACGGTAGAGAGCTTAGATGAGGTTTTAGCCTCTCCTCCAAGCTTCTCTGCATGTGGTCCGGTTATTTCTTTAAAAGCCTCAGCGAGCATCTCCGTGCCTCTGGCCTTGCCCTCGACGCTGTAACCAGCAATATGCGGCGTTGCCAGTGAGACCTTATTCATAAGCGGCAGACTAATGGCCGGTTCGCCTTCCCAGACATCCAGCGCCACCCTTAACGATGACCCGCCCTCTAGCAGCTGCAACAGTGCGGCATTATCAATCACCCCACCGCGACCAGCGTTGATTAACAAGCTTCGCGGATCAATCTGCGCCAACACCTCGGCGCTAAAAAGATGTTTCGTTGGATAGCGGCCCGACGTGGTCAATGGGGTATGCACACAGATAATATCGCTAGCCAGCACTGTTTCAAAATCCACCAGATTAAAGCCTGAATCCGCACTTAGGAATGGATCGTAAACTGAGCAGCTGACACCGAGATTGGTCAGCGCCCGATAGAGTCGACCGCCAACATTGCCGCAACCGACGATGCCAACGGTACAGTTCAACCAATTGGCTTCCAAGCGACTGAGCACCGACAAATCATATTGCACGACGGCGTCGGCATTGCACCCCGGCGCATAGGCGAAGGCAATGCCCCGCTCGGCTAAATAGTCGCGATCTATATGGTCAGTGCCAATAGTGGCGGAGCCGACAAATGAAACAGAGGAATTCTCCAACAAGGCTTTGTTAACCTGAGTCACCGAGCGCACCAAGAGGATATCCGCATCGACAATATCCGCCGCACAGATCGACCGACCAGGCACATAGGTGATACTTCCGTATTCGGCGAACAAAGG
The DNA here is from genome assembly GCA_905478975.1 of uncultured Pseudomonadales bacterium. Taxonomy (GTDB): domain Bacteria; phylum Pseudomonadota; class Gammaproteobacteria; order Pseudomonadales; family Porticoccaceae; genus HTCC2207. The sequence continues at coordinate 24,167 of CAJQKW010000030.1, forward strand.
CTCTACCATCAACATATTTTGATCAGCGACTATTTTCAAACCTCTGTTCCTCTGGGTTAACAACACCGATTTTTAATACGCCTACCAGCTTGGAGAAAGCTGCCGCGCCTTTAACTGTTTGGCGCGATCCTGAAACTTACCGGCGAAACCCATCTCCTCGCAGAACAGATCAAAGGCATCGAGATTAATTCCCTGCCAACTAATTTGTTCAAGACTCGGTGCTTCGTCTATATCCGTACAAATAGTGGTCAGCTTTCGCGCCAGCAACAGCTGTTCTCTGTGGGTATCAATTTTGTCCGCAAGCTTGCCAGCGCCGCGAATGGGTAAATCCTGCAACTGATCTAGATGATCCAAAATCGCATCGATATCAGGGAAATGCAGCAGCAACTGCTTTGCCGTCTTGGCCCCCACTCCCGGCACGCCAGCTATATTATCACTGCTGTCGCCGGTCAAGGCCAAAAAGTCTGCCATCTGCTGACAGCCAATTTCCAAGTCTTTTTCTACCTGGCGCTGGGTTTTCGGCGGCGCCTTGCCAAAGTCCCAATAGAGATCATCCGCTTCAATTAACTGCATTAAGTCTTTATCCCGAGTCACCACCACTGGCTGACCATTGGCGGCTCGCGTGTGCTTGGCAACTGCGCCAATCAAGTCATCAGCTTCATAGATCTCTGATGCCATCTCAGCAACCCCCAACACTCGACAGAGCTGGCGACAGGCATTCAGCTGAAACGCCAGTGCCTCATCTGGAAGTTCACGATTGGCTTTGTAATCTGGGCACAGCTGATGGCGAAAACCACTGCGCAAACTTTCATCAAAGGCGCAGAATAAATAATCGGGGTTCTTGTTGCGCAACATATCCAGCATAAAGGCGGTAAAGCCGTAGACAGCATGGGTCGAATATCCCGAGTCGAGAGCCTGCCAATTCTCAGGCAAAGTAAAATAGCTGCGAAAAATATAGATTGATGAATCGATTAGATATGCTTGCATAATAAACCCGTTGCGCTCCTGCGTAATGATAAAAAAACTGGCGATATAAACTGCTAGCGAAATAAATAAATGCTCTTAAGTAAGCACCGCTAAATGAGCACCTCTAATTAAGCGCCTCTAAGTAAGCGCCTCTAACTGATAATGCTCTCGAGACAGTGGCGCGGCACAGCCGAATTGATCTGCCAGGGCATCAATCATCAGCCGCCCTCTCGGCGGCAAGTCACTCTGACTTAAAATGCCACTGGCACTGCCACTGCACCAGTATCGAACCTGTTCAACAACCGCCTGACAAAACACGGCGCTGGCACCCTGGTCAGAAGCCAGGTTATCAGCACTGATGCGAAAGCGTTGACCCGAGGCCACAGAGAACATCCACTCTAGTGCCTGAGGTTTTACCTCCGCCTGCTCAAATAATGTCTGCTGCTGCGCCGAGCGGCCATCAGGACTATACCAGTAGCCAAAGTCGAGCTGTTCGCGGCGCTGGGTGCCGGCGATACACCAATGGGCCGACTCGTGCAGGGCACTGGACAGGTAGTCATGGCGAAAGTACAGGCGGTGATACTCAGCAACGGTTTCAAAGCCCGGTTCCTGTGGATCTACTCCCGCGGGAATATAAATCGGCTCTTCCGCAGCTCCTAGCAGACGGGTGTTAAATTGCTTAAAAAACAGCGTTTCAAACAGCGCAGTAATGGTCGCCAAGGGCAGATTCTCGATTAACAATGATTACCCCCTGTGCTCAAGCGCTGCAAAGGCCGAATTATATCGTCATTTCGAATCCACAACACCGGCTAATATCAGCTCAATTTATTGTACTTTACATAGATCTGGAGTACCTTTAATACTGTAAGACGCGTTTCCTGCCAAACCCTTTAAGGAGATGTACCTATGAGCAAAGTAATCGATTTCAAATCTGCCTCAAAAGCACGTTCAAAAGCTGGTTCTAAATCTGACACAAGGCCCAAGACAACATCTCAACCTAGTACTGTTATCGACATTTTCACCCGCAAGCCCCTCGCCGAAAGTTTAAGTAACAAACTGATTCGCATTGCACCCGAGCTTGATGGGCTTGAAATGCTGTACTGCAATTCAGAAAACCAGGACAAACTTTTTTCAATCAAAGTTCTCGCCTGGGGACTGCGTTCCAGCGGTGAGGTTATTGGTTTAGTGCCCTGGCTCGACGAGCTGGTGCCCTGCGACGAAATCAACGACCCCCTAAATGGCGCCTGGCAGGGTTATTACGATGCCGGCGTTGACGAACTTTTTTACAATGCGCCACTGCACAAGATTGTCGAACTGGAGACGGCAGCTGATTACTATGAATATCAATGTGAATCCGATCGCGAGATTATTCAGGAAATTCCCGACACCATAGGCACCCATGCGGTGCTGTCCGCAGACCGCTTTAAGAGTATTACTCTCAAGGAAGTGGTGAGCTGGCGGCTGTATCAGGACGGAGTGGTAAGCGCCATGTTGATCGACGACAGCAAGATGCTCAGCACCCCTGTGCTGCCTGGTGATGACTGTCTGTTTGGCACCGATGAGTGCGATGACTTCTGCTATTTTTTCCAGCACCATATTGCCAATAAAATTAAGGCCCAGGACCCTGAGGCGCTGGCGGCCATCTCCACCCTGTCGGAGAATTAAACAAAAGAGTCAAATGGCAAATCGCTAAAGCGTTTTGATCTACAGGTACAAAAAAGCCGCCGCTCCTATGGAGTTGGCGGCTTTTTTAAGTACGGTGAATTGCTAAGCTCTTACTTGGACTCCCGCTGACGTTGAACGCCTTCAGGCAAATTATCTATACGCCTCATCTGCTGGTCATTAAACAGATCCGGCGAGGCCATAAAGTCCAACAGCATATCCATGGCATCGAAACCCCAAAAGTTTTCATACGAGGATGCGGGTGTGGGTGTGGGTGTGGGTGCAGATTGCACAACTGAAAAAGTCGGTACGCCAAAAACATTTCGCTCTGCTGCCTGCTGGGTATTCTCTTTGAGCCTGTCTTTAACCCCCTGGTCCGCTATCAGCTCCGCGAGATTGCCGATAGACAGTTGATTTTCAAGATGATAAATGGCCTGTTCCGACTCTAAATCAAGCCCCAATTTCCAAATGGTTTCAAAAATGGTGCGAATAGCATGGGGCTCACAGTCACAGGCTATGGCCAGTCGCAAGGCACTGAGGGATTTAAACGGGTGTGCAGGTGGCATCTTAAAGGCGATACCATTTTTCTTAGCCAGCCAATAACAATATTTGTAGGTAAAAATACGTTTTGGCGCAATTTCAGCTGGCCCCACATTGCCCCAATGATTGAGTAATCCGGCAAACAGGATGGGCCTGTAGTGAACCTCAGTGCCTTTAGGCAAACGATCGAACTGGCAATGCTGGAGGTAAGCAAAGGGGGATATAAAGTCAAAATACCAATCAAGTTTCATTAGTTTCGAATCCGATCCCCGCAGCTTTTAGAAGGCCCCGAGCTAGCAGCAAAGAGCCAAATTAATCCGATCGCCCATAAGACATTAAACGCTCAAAACGGGTTTCAAGTAGCTCGTCCATGGGTACCGCTGACAACTCTTCGAGCTGGCGGCTAAGGCTGGCTTTTAGGGTCTCACACATGCTGTCTATATCACGGTGAGCGCCACCCATTGGTTCGGGGATGGTCTCGTCAACTATACCCAGCTTTTCCAGATTGTCCGAGGTCACACCCATGGCTTCAGCAGCCAGTGGTGCTTTCTCGCTGGTCTTCCAAATAATATTGGCGCAGCCTTCCGGTGAGATAACAAAGTAGGTGCTGTACTGGAGCATATTGGTCTTATCACCAACGCCAATTGCCAGAGCACCACCAGAACTGCCCTCACCTATCACGGTGCAGATAATCGGTGTTTTCAGTCGTGACATGGTCGCCAGATTCCGGGCGATGGCCTCGGAGATATTGCGCTCTTCGGAGTCGATACCAGGATAGGCTCCTGGCGTATCAATTAGCGTCAACACAGGCAGCTTAAAACGCTCGGCGGTTTCCATTAAGCGCAGAGCTTTGCGGTAACCTTCGGGTTTTGGCATGCCAAAGTTGCGCATCACTTTTTCATTGACGCCGCGTCCCTTCTCTTCGCCGATAACCATTACTGGCACACCGTTTAAGCGCGCCACACCACCGACAATGGCATTGTCATCACCAAAGTGACGATCACCATGCATCTCTTCGAAATCGGTAAAGACTCGCTTGATGTAGTCCAGGGCATAGGGACGATGGGGATGACGGGCTACCTGAACAACCTGCCAGGGGGTTAGCTTGGCATAGATACCTTCGGTGAGCTTGCGGGATTTGTCGCGGAGTTTGGTCACTTCGTCGGCAATATTCAGATCATTATCATTGCCAACTAGCTGGAGTTCTTCGATCTTTGCTTCGAGTTCGGCTATGGGCTGTTCGAAAGAGAGATAGTTTAAATTCATGGATAGAGAAATCTCGTGTCTTGGGATAAAACCGGGTCGGGGCGCATTCTAACACTAATACAAATCTACGCTAGGGCCGATTAAGCTTGGGCGCTCAGGGCCAAAAACAGCCAGTACCTTTTTAGTACTGTTTAGTACTGTCTAGCCCTGAGGGCGAACCTTTTAATCATAGTGCAAAGTAACGCTATTTTTTCCGAATTGTTCCCGCAGCTGGCCAATCAACTCATCCCGCGGCTGCACTCGCCACTGATTGCCCAGTTTCAGGCGTCCACTGGCGCTGGCCCCAATATAATCAACCTCCAGGGGACAGTTGCCATCTTTGTAGTTATTGACCGACCGTTGCAAGCTGTCGACCCAGGGGCTGCCGTTTGCCGTGCCATCCGCTGAGTTGCTATCGATGGTGAGCGCCAGGCGCTTGAGCTTGCTACAGCGCGCTTCATAGATTGACTGCACTGATTCGGCGAGCATTTTAAGGCCGCCGGTAAAACTGTCTTCCGAGACCACTCCCTGTACCACGAGCAGGGCATCTTTAACCAAAATCTCGCGGTAGACATTGTATTTTTCGGCAAATATCGACAGCTCAAGACGGCCACTTTTGTCGTCGAGGGTGATAAAGGCAAAGTTCTCACCGCGTTTATTCTTCATCACCCGCATGGCGATAACCATCCCGGAGATCGTCGCCAGCACCTTGGCCGGGCGCAGCTTGGAGATACGATTGGGATGCATCATCCGCAACTCGTCTTCGTATTCGTCGATGGGGTGCCCGGTCAGATAGAGCCCGAGGGTATCGCGCTCGCCATTCAACCGTTCTCTGCCGGACAGACTGCGGGCCGCACCATAGCTGGTGTAATTAATATCTGAGGCGCTCTCAACAATGGATTCGCCAAACAGGTCGCCCATACCGCTGCTGGTATTGCGGGCATGTTGTTCGGCGAGCTTCACCGCCTGATCCATGGCCGCCAGCATCACCGCACGGCGATAGCCGATCTCGCCCTCTGGACCAATGAGATCAAAGGCGCCACTGCGAATCAGCGCTTCGATGGCACGTTTATTAACCTTGCGACCATCCACCCGAGCACAGAAGTCGAAGAGATCCTTAAAGGCACCACCTTCCTCCCGTGCCGCGAGAATATTACCCACTGGGCCTTCACCCAAACCTTTAATGGCACCCAAGCCATAGATCACACTATTTTGCTTGTCGACACTAAAGTGGAACTGACCGCCATTCACATCCGGCGGCAATAGTTCAAGATTCATGGCCCGGCATTCGTCGATAAAGGTTACGACCTTATCGGTCTTGTCCATGTCCGAGGAGATGGTCGCCGCCATAAACTGGGCGGGATAGTGCTGCTTTAGCCAGGCGGTCTGATAGGCCACCAGAGCATAGGCGGCGGAGTGAGATTTGTTAAAACCGTAGCCGGCAAACTTCTCCATCAGGTCGAATATATTTGAGGCCAGCTCTTTGGTAAAGCCCTTGCCTATGGCGCCGTCAATAAACAACATGCGCTGTTTGGCCATTTCGTCAGCGTTCTTTTTACCCATGGCGCGACGGAGTAAATCGGCGCCACCCAATGTAAAGCCGCCCATCTCCTGAGCGATCTGCATCACCTGTTCCTGATAGAGAATAATGCCGTAGGTCGGTTCTAAGGCTGGCTTCAGGCACTCGTGCTGATACTGGGAATGGGGGTAACTAACCTCGGCACGGCCTTTTTTACGATTGATAAAATCGTCGACCATGCCGGACTGCAGTGGTCCCGGGCGGAACAGGGCCACCAATGCAATAATATCTTCAAAGCGGTCGGGCCCGAGCTTCTTGATCAGCTCTTTCATGCCCCGGGACTCAAGCTGGAACACCGCGGTGGTTTCGGCGCGCTGCATCAAACCATAGGTAGGCTGATCGTCGAGGGGGATCTTGTCGATCTCGAGGGGCGCTTCCCCAGCAATACTGCGGTCCGCATTAATCATGCGCACCGCCCAATCAATAATCGTCAGTGTGCGCAGGCCCAAGAAGTCGAACTTAACCAGACCGGCATCTTCCACATCGTTTTTATCAAACTGGGTCACCACACCGCCGCCGGTCTCATCGCAATAGATCGGCGAGAAATCGGTGATCTTGGTCGGTGCAATCACTACACCACCCGCGTGCTTACCACAGTTGCGGGCAACACCTTCGAGCTGCACGGCCATGCCCCAAATCTCGGCGGCTTCTTCGTCATCATCCAAAAACTGTTTTAGCGACTCTTCCTGCTCGACTGCCTTCTCCAGAGTCATGCCCACTTCGAAGGGAATTAATTTGGAGAGTTTATCGGCGAGGCCATAGGACTTGCCCTGCACTCGCGCCACATCGCGAACCACCGCCTTGGCCGCCATGGTGCCGAAGGTGACAATCTGTGATACGGCGTCGCGACCGTACTGCTCGGCCACATAGGCGATCACCCGATCGCGCCCTTCCATACAGAAATCGATATCGAAATCCGGCATGGAGACACGCTCTGGATTGAGAAAGCGCTCAAACAGTAGATCGTATTCCAGAGGGTCGAGATCGGTAATCAGTAGTGAGTAGGCGACTAGAGAGCCGGCACCGGAACCCCGTCCGGGCCCTACAGGGATAAGATTGGTTTTTGCCCAGCGGATAAAGTCCATCACAATCAGGAAGTAGCCGGGAAATTCCATCTGGATAATAATTTTAAGCTCGAATTCCAAACGCTCGGTATAGCGCTTTTGGATCTCAGGAAAATCAGCGGCACTGGTATCGTAGAGTACCTCGAGACGATCTTGCAGGCCTTTCTCAGATTCCAGGATAAAGAATTCATTGATGGTCATGCCATCGGGAATCGGGTAATCCGGTAGAAAGTACTCTCCCAGACGCAGCTCTATAGAACAGCGACGGGCGATCTCAACGGTGTTTTCCAGAGCTTCGGGGATATCAGCGAACAACTCCGCCATCTCGTCAGCACTGCGCAGATACTGCTGCTCCGAGAAGCGGCGCTCGCGACGGGGGTCATCTAGGGCACGACCCTCATGGATACAGACTCGGGCTTCATGGGCTTCAAACTCGCCCTTGCCGATAAAGCGCACATCGTTGGTGGCCACCACTGGGCAGTTGTAGCGAGCGGCTAGGTCAACCGCGGCATGCAGGTAATCCTCTTCTTCGACACGACCGGTGCGCTGCAACTCAAGGTAGAAGCGATCGCCAAACAGGGCGATAAATTCTTCCAGCGCGGTGGCCGCATCATCGAGACGACTGGACACCAGCGCTACACCGATCTCGCCGTTGCGACCGCCAGACAGCGCGATCAGTCCATCACTGAACTCCGCCAGCCACGACCTTTTAATATGCGGCACGCCTTGGCGCTGGCCCTCTTGATAGGCCTTAGAGATTAATTTGGTGAGATTGGCATAGCCGGCCTGGTCTTTAACCAGCAATACCAGCTGCGTGGGACTGCCCTCACCGCTCTCATCGAGCACCAGCAGATCAGCACCGAGAATCGGCTTTACGCCAGAACCCTGGGTGGCTTTGTAAAACTTTACCGCAGCAAAGAAATTATTGAAGTCGGTGAGCGCCACCGCGGGCATGCCCAGATCGGCGACGGCCTTGGCCAGTGGCTTTATTCTCACCAACCCATCGACTAATGAGTATTCAGAATGCAGCCGCAGATGAACAAATGATGCAGTAGTTATTGGATTACCCTTTGCCTTTAGTTAGCAGATGGCTGGCATCAACACCGTAGTGTGTAAAGCTATCTTTCATTAGATCAAACACCGTGCCCTCATATTCAGGAATCGATTTATCCGACTCTGATATGGGTTCTATGCGATCACCCCATTTAATAATTCCGGCGCCACAGGTTAAGCCAGCACCAAAAGTTGCGGTGAGAATCGTCATACCCGGCTTCACCCGGCCATCTTCCAAGGCGTCACAGAGTGCCAGGGGAATCGACGCTGCCGATGTGTTGGCATATTTATCAATCGCCACAACCACTTTTTCCATGGGAAAATCGAGGCGTTTAGCCAGTGATTGGATGATTCGAATATTCGCCTGATGGGGAATAAACAGATCTATATCGGCTGCCGTCAAACCCTGCTTCTCGAGCACATCATTGATCGCGTCAGACATGCCTTTGACCGCACTCTTAAATATTTCCGCGCCATCAAAGTCCAGTGAAACATACATGTCGCCGGTAAGATGGGCAGGAGACATACCCCAAGTAGGCAGGCGCAAGCAATCGCGACTATCGGGAACACAGCTCATTTTTGCCGTTAACAGGCCGCACTCTTCCTCGACCGCTTCAATAACCACCGAGCCAGCACCATCGCCAAACAGGAAGCAGGACTCGCGCTTCTGCCAGTCCATAGCCAGAGAGATACGCTCTGAGCCAATCACTAGGGCTTTATTAATTGAGCCGGCTTTAACCATATCCGTGGCACTGTTAAGGGCATAGAACCAGCTGGTGCAGGCGGAGTTGAGATCAAATGCAGCGGCTTTTTTGGCACCGAGTTTATTCTTAATATAACTGGCAGTATTGGGGCAAATTTCTTCAGGGGTAGTGGAGCCGAGAATAATCAGATCTATATCATCGGCATCGACACCGGCAGCTGCCAGTGCTCGCTCAGCAGAGAGCCAGGCCATTTCACCGGTGGAAACGTGACTGTAATGGCGCTGACGGATACCCGAGCGAGAGAAAATCCACTCATCGCTGGTATCGACAATTTTGGCCATATCATCGTTTGTCATCAGCAGCGGCGGAGCATATTTTCCCCAACCGGTTATCTGTGCATATCTCAAGACAATCCCCTCAAATGCAAAAGTAATTATTTTTATTCGAATGCTCGGGCAGGCATCAAGATCAATAATCTGCCCCCGCTTTTATGGCTAATAGTATATCGACTAACCGCGAGGCTACCTAATCAAAAAGGCCAGATTGTGTCAGTTCTAGTTGCTCCCGCACTGGCGCAAAAGTTTTGCGATGAATAGGCGATGCCCCAATGCGAGCGAGTGCTTCAAGGTGCTGTGGCGTGCCATACCCTTTATTGGCGGCAAAGCCGTAACCGGGATAGGTGGTATCGAAAGCTTTCATTTCTGCATCGCGCACTACTTTGGCAATAATCGATGCCGCACTGATGCATTCGACACGGCCATCACCCTTGACCACCGCTTCGCCACGATACTCCCACTGGGGCAGTCGGTTGCCGTCCACAGCCACATAATCCGGCTGCTGACTCAGGCCCATCACCGCCCGGCGCATGGCCATCAAGGTTGCCTGCAAAATATTAAAGCGATCTATCTCAGCTACCGAAGAGCGAGCAACACACCAGCTAATAGCGCGACTGGTGATATCTCCATAGAGGTTCTCGCGCTGGCGACTAGACAGTGCTTTTGAGTCAGCCAAGCCTTCAATGCCATGATTGGCCGGCAGAATAACTGCGGCGGTAACCACATCGCCCGCCAGAGGGCCGCGTCCTACTTCGTCGACGCCGGCAAGAAATTGGATATTGGCTGGGGGGCTCCAAGGCTTCATCGTTTTGACAGTTTCATAATTTAGAGGCCTTCATAGACTGATCAACTTGCTAATGGCCGCCGCGGCAGTGTCACCGGATGGCCGGTTAATCTGTTCATAGAGCTGATTAAAGCGCTGCTCCACAAGATGCCGAGCATTCTGATCTAGAGCCACAGTGACCGCGGCACTGAGACTTTTCACAGTGGCCGCATCCTGAATCAATTCAGGCACCAGCATTTCTCCGGCCAATAAATTCGGGATCGACGCAAAGGGCGTCTTGATAAACGGTCTCACCAATTTATAAGTTAGGTTGCCCAGTTTGTAACTCACCACCATGGGCTTCTGCAATAGCATGGCTTCCAACGCTGTAGTGCCAGACGCGAGCAATACTGCATCCGCGGCTTCCATGGCCAGTAGCGACTGCTGTTCAATCAACGTCACAGGCAGTTGTGGATACTCTTCGAGAATCTCAGTTAGCTGTCTGTGACGATCGCCATTGGCGGCGGGGATCAAGAATTGCAGCTGGGCGTTTGACTCAAGCAGACGTTCAGCAACCATCAGGAACAGTTCGCCCATCAGCGCCACCTCACCGCCGCGACTGCCGGGCATAATGCATAGCACGGGCCTACTGGTATCGAGCCCCAGCTGCTGACGCGCCGCGGCACTGTCTGGTGCGCGACTAATCTGCCCCGCTAGAGGATGACCAACGAAGGTCACGGGAACCTCATGTTGCTGATAAAAGGCCTCCTCAAAGGGCAGCAGCGTGAGCATCAAATCAACACAGCGTTTGATCCCTTTGATACGACCCTGACGCCAGGCCCAAACCGAGGGGCTGACATAGTGAACGGTTTTTATACCGTCATTATGTAAGGCCTTTTCGATACCCAGATTGAAGTCTGGGGAATCTATGCCGATAAAGGCCGCAGGGTTGCTCTGCTTGTAGCGGCGAATAATATCCCGGCGTATGGACAGCAGTTCCGGCAAACGTTTAAAAGGCTCGACAAAGCCCATCACTGACAGTCGATCCATCTGATGATGGGAGACAAAGCCCTCGGCAATCATCTTCGGACCGCCAATACCCTCGAACTGAGCATCGGGATAAAGGCGTTTTAGCGCGCGAATTAAATCGGCACCCAGTGTATCGCCGGAGGCTTCTCCAGCGACTATGGCAAAGATTGGGGAGGTCATATCAGCACTTAGATTGTCAGGTGAGCCAGGCATGGCTTAGCGAATAATACCGCGAGTGGACTTTTCGATAGAGCTTAGGAACTGGGCTATTGCCGGGTCATCGCCGAGCTTGGCAATCGCCTCGATAGCTTCGTTGAGCTTCAGACCGCGGCGGTATAGAAGTTTGTAAGCCTGATTGGCCAGGGCAATTTGCTCTGCGCTATAGCCGCGACGTTTGAGACCTTCGCGATTAATCGTGCGCGGCTCTGCGGGGCTGCCAAAGGCGGTTATAAACGCTGGAACATCGTGATAGACAAAGGCCGCAGGAGCAATAAAGCAGTGAGCCCCGACATGGACAAACTGATGTACCAGAGCGTAGCCGCTCAAAATTGCCCAGTCGCCAACATAGACATGGCCGGCAACACTAGCATTGTTGCCCATAATAACGTTGTCGCCAATCACGCAGTCATGGCCCACATGGACGTAGGCCATTAATAAATTGTTGCTGCCGATAACCGTTTCACTATTGTCCTGAACCGTGCCACGGTGAATGGTCACGCCTTCGCGAATCACATTGTTGTCGCCAATAAGTAACCGGGTGGGTTCACCGTTGTATTTAAGGTCAGGAGTGTCATCGCCAATAGTTGAAAACTGATAAATCTTATTGCCGGAACCGATTTTGGTCGGCCCTTTGACCACCACATGGGAGCTGATATCACAGCCCTCGCCTATTTCAACATCGGCGCCAATCAGGGTCCACGGCCCAATATTAACCTTGTCGGCTATTTTCGCGGAGGGATCTATAACGGCACTGGGATGAATCACTTAACTTTATCTCGATCCTGATAGGCGCAGAGTAAGGTGGCTTCGCAGACCAGTTTATCGTTGACCGTAGCACGGGTTTGGAAACGCCAAATATTGCGCTTCACGGCAACCACTCGGGATTCCAACATCAACTGATCACCTGGTGTGACGGGCTTTTTAAAGCGTGCTTTATCGACGCCAGCAAACAGATAGAGTTTGCCATCATCTGCTGTGGTATTGGTGGTCCTAAATCCAAGAATGCCCGAGGCCTGAGCCAGAGCTTCAATAATCATCACCCCGGGGAAAATCGGTGCGCCGGGAAAGTGACCGTTAAACACATCTTCATTGCCGGTAACATTTTTCATCGCCAGAATACGCTCACCCTCAACCAACTCCAGCACGCGATCAACCAGTAAAAAAGGATAGCGGTGGGGCAAGATGCTCATGATTTCAGTTATCGTCATTGAGCTGTCAACTACGGGGCTGGCAGTTGCAGTGTTGGCGGTATCGGGTGTGCCTTCAGTCATTGTTCCATCCATAAAATTCTTTAGGTCTTGGTATATCGCTCGCTCAAGTTCATCTGAGTTTGCGGTGCTCTTTGTCTGGCTCTTTGCCTAGCTATTTATCCAGCTCTCTATC
>CAJQKW010000031.1 GCA_905478975.1 uncultured Pseudomonadales bacterium
ACTTTTCGCACCTTGAAGCAGTTTCATGTGCGGCGTTTTATTCCGGCATTTCATACCTGTATGTCAGTGGTTAAGCGCAAGGAGGATTTGTCGAAACGGATTAGCCGGACGACGGAGTTGTTGAATTCTCGATTGCAGTTATCGTTGGAGTTGCAGAATCAGCGGTTGCTTGCTTCTATGGATAAGCGCAGCGCGTTGCAGTTGCGTTTGCAGCAGACGGTTGAGGGTTTGTCGGTGGTGGCGATGACTTATTACAGTATGAATTTGATTAAGTTGCTGATTGCGCCATTGCCGGTTGAGCAGTATCTGTTGATTTCTAAGACTATGGCGCTGGCGATTATGACGCCGTTTATTTTTGCTGGTGCGTTGATGTTGGTGAAGAGGATTCGCAATAAGCTGGAGAAGTGAATTAGTTGGGTTTGCTTTTGGTGGTTGATTTGGGTGTTGGGTGTTGGGTGCGGATAGACCCTGACCCTACCCTTGCGATCGGTCCCATGGGTGCCATTATTTTCAGCGTTCACACAACTCGCTGACGCTCAAACAAGTGTTCTCTTTTTCTGAAAATAATGGCACCCATAGACGGGCCCTGATTGATCGCAAGGGTAGGGTCAGGGTCTATCTGAGCTATCGCAGTAGGCGCGGGTACCTTTTCGGTTATCTGTTTACAGGCTCAGGGCTACCGACTGGCTCAGGGCTGCCTATGGGCTCAGGGCTGCCTATGGGCTCAGGGCTGCTGATTCCAACGAACACAGTCTTCAAGAGTTACGCCAGAGCCACCAAAGATATCCAAGGCACTGCCAATAGTGAGGTCGACTTTTCCCTTGGAGAGTGACTGCACCAGATCGAGATCGGCGAGGCTACGTGCGCCACCAGCATAGGTGGTAGGCAGGGTGCAGCAGTTGCCCAGTAAGCTAACCAGTTCACTGTCGATTCCCGCCTGGAGTCCTTCCACGTCCGCGGCATGAATTAAAAACTCGGCGCAGTGGCTTTCTAGTTCGGTAATGGTTTGTTGGTTGATCTGCATATTGGTGATGGTCTGCCAGCGGTCGGTGGCGATCATCCAGCCGTCTTGGGTTTTGCGGCAGCTTAGATCGAGGACTAATTTATCGGCGCCCACTTCAGCTTTTATTTTTTCCAAACGGGACCAGGAAAAGTCGCCGTTCTCAAATAAATAGGAGGTGATAATAATCTCTGAGGCGCCAGCTTCTAAATAGTTGGTGGCGTTTCCAAGGTTGACGCCACCGCCAAATTGCATACCGTTGGGGTAGGCAGCGAGGGCTTCGAGAACTTGCTGCTGATTATTGGGGCCCAGTGCTATGACATGGCCGCCGGTCAGACCCTGCTCTTGATAGAGTCTGGCATAGTAGGCTGCATTGTGGCTGCTAACGAAGTTGGTCTTGGCGCCGGAGTCGTTGAGGCTGCCGCCGACTATCTGTTTTACCTGACCCTGGTGAAGGTCGATACATGGACGAAACGCGGTCAAGGAGCCTACTCCAGGTGGGGTTGATAGGGCGCTAGTATAGCTTACTGGCCTACAGTGCCAAGGGGTTGGCGAGGCTGTAGGCCAAGTTTTTGGTTAGACCTCGGCTATTTCAAACCCGAGCAACTCTGCGCCGCCATCCACTAACTCTCCTGGCTGATAAAAGAATTCGCTGACTTTGCCGTCGCTGGGGGCGGCGATGCTGTGTTCCATTTTCATTGCTTCCATAACCATTAGTGTTTCGCCTTTGGCTACGGCTGTACCCACTTCTACTAGCAGGGTGACCACTGTGCCATTCATCGGGGCGGCGAGGTTGGCGCTGCTATCTTGATCTTGGTCGAGACCCAGATCAGGTTGGGTTGCTGCGCAGTGGAAAACACCTTTTGGGGTAAATAGATTGAAGCCATTTTCATTACTGACGGCTTTGATATTGGCGGGCAGTGTTGGGGCGGGTGAAATCACTTCAATCTGTTCTGTGCCTATTGTGACATTGAGTCTTTGCGGGCTGTTGTCACTGGCACGCCAGTGATTGACCAGGTGCCAGGGTGAGTTGGGTTCGTTGGATTGTTTGGCGAGCTCTTGGGCAGACCGTTTTTGTGCGGCCAAAATCGCCTGGGCAGCCAGAGGTGCGGCATAGTCGAGATCTTCTTGGCGGCGCTGGAATATCTCGTCCTCATGCTCTTCGATAAACCCGGTATCCACATCGCCGCGGCGGAAGGCTGCGCTGCTGGCGAGATTGTAGAGAAACGGGATGTTGGTGGTGACGCCGGCAATTTTATAGTCGCTCAGGGCTTCGGTGAGCCGTTGCAGGGCGCGCTCCCGGTCAATATCCCAGACCACTAGTTTGGTGATCATTGGATCGTAAAATACTGAGACCTCATCGCCTTCGACAATGCCGCTGTCGATGCGCACATGGGCAGTCTCTTTGGGCGGCTGCAGCAGGCGCAGGTTGCCGGTGGAGGGTAGGAAGTCATGTTCTGGATCTTCGGCATATATCCGCGCTTCAAAGGCGTGACCTTTAATTTTTAATTGATCCTGGGTGCAGGGCAGGGCTTCGCCATTGGCGACCCGCAGTTGCCATTCCACGAGGTCTTGGCCGCTGATCATTTCGGTGACGGGGTGCTCGACTTGGAGGCGGGTGTTCATCTCCATAAAGAAGAATTCGCCGTTGCTGTCGAGTAAAAATTCGACGGTGCCAGCACCCTGGTAATCGATCGCGGTGGCGGCGCGGATTGCCGCTTGGCCCATGCGCTGGCGCAGTGCTTCGGTCATGCCTGGGGCCGGAGCTTCTTCAATCACTTTTTGGTGTCGGCGCTGGAGGGAGCAGTCTCGTTCGAATAGGTGTACGGCGTTATTGTGTTGATCGCAGAACACTTGAATTTCAACATGGCGAGGTTTCTGGAGGTACTTTTCAACCAGCATAATTTCGTCGTTAAAGCTGTGTTTGGCTTCGCGCTTGGCGGCGGCTAAGGCCTGATCAAATTCATCGGCATGGTAGACCGCGCGCATGCCTTTGCCGCCACCACCGGCGGCGGCTTTCAGTAGCACTGGGTAGCCCATATCGTCGGCGGACTGTTTGAGGATGGCGGGGTTTTGGTCGTCGCCGTGATAGCCGGGGACTAGGGGTACATTGGCTTTTGCCATAATGTTTTTGGCGGCGGATTTGGAACCCATGGCCAAAATGGCGGCCACTGGGGGGCCGATAAAAATTAGCTTGTTGGCGTCGCACTGGCGGCAGAGGTCGGCGTTTTCTGAGAGGAAGCCATAGCCTGGGTGGATTGCCTGGGCGCCACTGCTGAGGGCGGCTTGGATAATATTGTCGATCACCAAGTAGGATTCGGTGGAGGGTGATGGACCTATATGAATCGCTTCGTCGGCCAGGGTCACGTGCAGGGCATTGCGATCTGCATCGCTGTAGACGGCGACGGTTTGGATACCCATTTTTTTCGCTGTCTTGATAATGCGACAGGCGATTTCACCGCGGTTGGCGATTAGTATTTTGCTAAACATTTTTTCAGTCCGTTTGTGGCTGGTTATGGTCTCAACTATTACTGTTATCCCGAGCGCATACTGTCATCCTGCCTGAGATCCTTCGGTTCGCTGTGCTCTCTCAGGATGAGATCCGCCGTCGGCGGATATCACATTCGAAACACCCCGAACTTCGTCTCGTCTATAACTCGATTATGACTAGCGGAAATCGACAGCCCCAATACCATCCTTGTATCCGCCGGATCGATCACGCCATCGTCCCAGAGCCTTGCTGAGGCGTAATAAGGATGCCCCTGATGTTCATAGTTTTCGATAATCGGTTTTTTAAAGTCGGCTTCTTCCTCGGCACTCCAGTCAACGCCGTCGCGCTCATACTTGTCACGGGTGACCTGGGCCAAGACGCCAGCGGCCTGTTCGCCACCCATCACTGAGATGCGCGCATTGGGCCACATAAACATAAACCTTGGATCATAGGCACGACCGCACATGCCGTAGTTACCGGCACCAAATGAGCCGCCAATCAGGACGGTGAATTTGGGCACATTGGCGGTGGCGACGGCGGTGACCATCTTGGCGCCATGTTTGGCGATGCCATTATTTTCATACTGCTTGCCGACCATAAAGCCGGTGATATTTTGCAGAAATACCAAGGGGATTTTGCGTTGCGCGCAGAGCTCAATAAAGTGCGCGCCTTTTTGTGCTGACTCGCCAAAGAGAATGCCGTTGTTGGCCACTATGCCGACTGGGTAACCAAATATTCTGGCGAAGCCGCAAACCAGGGTGGTGCCGTAAAGCGCTTTAAATTCATCAAAGTCGGAGCCGTCCACTATGCGGGCAATGATCTCGCGAACATCGTAGGACTTGCGGGAATCACTGGGCACTACGCCGCTGATTTCATCGCTGTTGTAGAGTGGTTCGACCGCGGCTTTAAGATCGCCATTACCCGGCTTCACTCGATTTAGTCGTGCCACGGCATTGCGCGCTAGCTCAAGGGCATGGTGATCATTGTTGGCCAGATGGTCCGCTACCCCTGAGGTGCGGCAGTGAACGTCGGCGCCGCCCAGTTCTTCTGCGCTGACCACTTCGCCGGTGGCGGCTTTAACCAGCGGCGGGCCGGCGAGAAAGATGGTGCCCTGCTCTTTAACGATAATGGATTCGTCGGCCATGGCCGGCACATAGGCGCCACCGGCGGTGCAGGAGCCCATTACCGCGGCTATTTGAGGGATATTCTGCGCTGACATATTGGCTTGGTTAAAGAAGATACGGCCGAAGTGCTCACGGTCCGGGAATACCTCATCTTGGCGTGGCAGGTTGGCGCCGCCGGAATCTACTAGGTAGATGCAGGGCAGGTTGTTTTCGGCGGCGATGGCTTGGGCGCGGAGATGTTTCTTGACTGTTAGGGGGTAGTAGCTACCGCCTTTTACTGTGGCATCGTTGGCGACGATTATGCATTCCTGGCCACTGACGCGACCTATGCCGGTGATGATGCCGGCGGCTGGGACGGATTCACCATACACCTCATGGGCGGCAAGGGCGGAGAATTCCAGAAACGGTGAGCCGGGATCAAGCAGTGCTTGGACCCGCTCTCGGGGAAGTAATTTACCTCGGGCGAGATGCCGTGCACAGGCCTTCTCGCCGCCCCCTTGGCGAATCGCTGCCAAGGTGCTGTTGAGGTCGTCGACCTGGGTCTGCATGGCTGCGGCATTGGCCGCAAAGTCGGCACTTTTGTGACTGATTTTACTTTTGATAATCGGCATAATTTTTTCTCTATCCGCTATTTTCTACGCGCTATTTTCTAC
>CAJQKW010000032.1 GCA_905478975.1 uncultured Pseudomonadales bacterium
ATACGGCCCCAATTACGAGCGCTTACCTTTCAACCACCGCTTGGCGGTAAGCTTTTTAAGCTGTCTTTTGTATTTCACTGTGCAAAATTTCTCTATATTCCCCTGGGCCAAATTAAACATTTGCGCTGAAATTAGAGCGCCTATAGCATGGACAGCCTCATGGCGATCCAGTCCCTGGCGGACTAATTTTGCAATGGTTTCAGGTACCAATTCGATATTTGTTGCAATTTGATTTTCGACAATTACATGTATCAATGCATGCCCTGGGAGGGAGTCTTCAGATAATGGTTCGTCTAGCCCTCGGTGAAATTTCCGGACTAATTCAGACCTCATTAATTCATCAACTTCCAACCACTCATCAGCATCTATTGAGTTTGATGGATTGTATTCCTGCATGTCTCTCTAGCCTCCCTAAGCTTGTAATCGCTTATAGTTTTTTATGGCACCATTAGCCAAAAAAACAACCCTCTGCATCCTCGCTTACAATTGATAAAAACTCCTCGAAATACCGAACCCTAGGGGCCGGTTTATAGCTATGCCATTTTAAATCCTGGCGTTGCCAGAAAATTTTCCATATACCGTCCTTTTTTACATAGGTGGCTTTGGCGAAGGGCAATTCCATTATCTTTTCGGGGTTGCGCCAGTTTGGGCGGATCTCGAATAATTCGACACTTTGATCAACAATACGGTAACCGAAATCCAGCTGGCTGCGCAGTTGAGCGGGAGGGCGCTTGATAGCGAAGAATTTTTCTATCTCTCTTTCACAGCGTTTTACTTCAAATTCACTTATGGTCATATCAATATTGTCGTTGTTAGTTTTATCTAATACTCTGATTTTCGGGCTTGTTACCACTTAAAAAACCCAAGCCACCAAAAGCCAAATAATTACAAAAAACAAAAAGAACCCACCCAAAATAAACTGAATCTCACCCAATAACCCATCCCCAGCCGAGATGGCAAAAATAATCATAATCACAATAGTGACAAAGAATGAAATAACCGCTGAATCTCTAAACCCCAGCCCTGGCGCAAAATGCACACTCACCAGCTCAGCCACAATCGGCGCCATCAGAAAAATAGCCACACCCAATACCAACACTAGGCTGACAATGGCTATGGCGATCTTGCGGGTTTCGTTTTTATCTTTTTCGTCTGTTTCACCTAACATAATGATCACTCAGCATTTTGATTGGCTTTAATAAGCTCACGGATTTTGTTGGGATCTGGCATGCCGCTGGCAATGATTTCTGGAGAATCTCCTGCGGTGTAGATCTCGATAGTGCCGACACCAAAGATGCGGTTAAAGAATGACTGCTTAACTTTGGTGGTGCGCACACTGCTGATATTCACTTCTGAGCGCTCTTTGCTGAGTAGGCCTTTTTCAAAGAGGATCTCATTGTCATTAACCGTGAGCTTTGAGGCTTTGTTTTTGAGGTGCCAGGCCAGCAGAATCAGCAGACCTAATCCCCCAGCAGGGATAAGTATTAAACAGATGATAAATCCCAGGGGATTGTTCTTAAACATAACGGGGTGTTCGGAATACAGCTCGCTCATGGTGTTGCTCCTTGATAAATGCCGGTTAGGCCTTTTTTATTAGTTATATAGGTTTTTTTTGCCACAGTGTTATAGGGCATTAATCAGAATCCACAGTGAGCTCACTAAGATGGTGATCATGGTGGTGGACATGCCGATGGGGCGCAGGGTCTTGGGGCCAAGCTCAGTGATCGCTAGGTAATGGCAGATACGCCCAAGAATCAGAGCGATGCCAAGAACATGTAGCCACGCGTCCTTGGCTCCCACAAGTTCCATTGCCACAAGCAGGAGTAGGGCGATAGGCACGGTCTCAACAAAGTTACCCTGGCCACGGATGCGTCGCAGCATTTCTGGATCGTCGCCGGTGCCGATCAAAATTTTGCTTTGCACTCGGTATAAACCGGCGCGCAGTGTAAAGGGGATAAATAGCAGGCCCAATAGGGCGATGTAGATGGGTGTAATGCTTAGCAAAGTTGGCAGTTGCATGTTAACTCCGTTGAAGATGATTGGACTTGGCTGGCTGTGGTATGTGCTGGCTCTTAAAAGCGCAGTCAATTTCCCCACTCATTGGATTTAAAATAGACCAAACCACGGTGCTTTACCTGTTTAACCGGCCGTTTGCCGTTGTCTGAGATCAGCAGAACTCCGGAGTCCTGTTTTTTATAGTGGCAATCAGCTGCTGCGGGTTAAACTGTGGCGCTTAAACTTAAAGCCAAAACTAAAACAAACAGCCAATCGGCTGATAACAACTATTAAGGGGAGATTAGCGTGACAACAGAATTTGATATGAGCGGCAAGGTGGCTATGGTCACAGGTGCATCCAGTGGTTTTGGTGTGAATTTTGCAAAAATTTTGGCTGCTCGTGGCGCCAAGGTAGTAGTCGCGGCGCGCCGTGTTGACCGTCTTGAAGCTCTGGTAGCAGAGATTCAAGCAGCCGGTGGTGAGGCCTGTGCAGTGGCTATGGATGTCACCAGTGCGGACTCGGTTACTGCTGCCTTTGACAAGGGCGAAGCGGCCTTTGGCACCATTACTGTGATTTCCAATAATGCCGGTGTTGCCGATGGTAAGAGTGCATTAAAAGCGGACGAAGCGAGCTGGGACTGGGTTGTAGACACTAACCTTAAAGGCGTGTGGATGGTGGCTCAAGAAGCGGCTAAGCGTATGGTTGCAGCTGGTGTGGGTGGAAGCATTGTCAATACAGCCTCTATTTTGGGACTCCGTGTCGCCTTTGCTCAGTCGGTTTACTCGGCCTCTAAAGCTGGCGTGATTCAGCTGACCAAAGCCCAAGCTCTGGAGTGGGGCCGCAAAGGTATTCGTGTCAATGCATTGTGTCCTGGATACTTTCTAACCGAAATGACTGAGATGTTGTTTGATTCCCCTGAGAGTGCCAAGTTTCTTGGCTCGTCACCCTTGGGACGTGCGGGCAACATGGACGAGATCAGTGCGCCATTTTTGCTCTTGGCCAGTGATGCCGGCAGTTATTTGACTGGTGTTGCAATGCCGGTCGATGGAGGGCAATCTATCGGCAGCATGTAACAACGTTAATTAAACTGCACAGATGGAAATGTTATGAGTTTGCAAGATAATCGCCGTGAATATGATTATGGAAAATTAACCCGAGAGTCTCTGTCGGCCAGCCCCTTCGATCAGTTTACGCTGTGGATGGAGCAGGCGATTGAGGCGGGTATTCAGGATCCCACGGCGATGAGCGTAGCCACCGTGTCTGCCGAGGGTAAACCTTGGCAGCGCATGGTGCTGTTAAAAGACTTTGATCAGCGCGGCTTTGTCTTCTATACCAATCTCGGTAGCCGCAAGGCTCAGGAGATCGCTGCCAACCGGCAGGTGAGTCTGCATTTCCCTTGGTTGCAGTTGGACCGTCAGGTGATTGTTGGTGGGCGTGCCGAGCGTTTATCCACTGTGGATGTGATGAAGTATTTTCTCAGCCGTCCCAAGGGCAGCCAGTTAGCTGCCTGGGCCTCTAAGCAGAGCAGTCGAATTAATTCCCGCCAGGCATTGGAAACCCAGTTTGCTCAGATCAAAGAGAAGTTTGCTGAAGGTGAGATTCCCTTGCCGGATTTTTGGGGAGGTTTTCGGGTAGTACCTGAGGAGATTGAGTTTTGGCAGGGCGGCGAGATGCGCCTCCATGATCGCTTTAGGTATTGCCACTCTGAGGACGACAGTGGCAGTTGGGATATCAGTCGGCTGTCGCCCTGATCGATTCAATCGCTAATCGAGATTCTCGATCAGTGTACTAAGTCTTTTTTCATCACGCAGATCGGTTAGGGTCAAGATAGCCTTTCCATCTCTAATGACGACTAATGTAGGTAGGTCTTTAACCGAATATTGATGAAATAGGCGGTTACTTTTATCTATGGATACTGGCAGCTTAATGGCATATTTCTTTTTGTATTCAGTTAGGGCTTTATCATCGGTCCATAATCTTGAAACAATCCCTTGCCATAGAATGTCTGGATACCTTTCAGTGATGCTGTTGATAGTATTCTGAGCGGTTATGCAGTGCTGTGAATGCGTTGGCCGACTGTCCTTCAGGTACCAATCACACCAAGTTGCGGTAAAAAACAGGGCGTGGGTTTGGCCATCGTCTAAGTCTATTGGCAGGTCCGCTTCCTGCTCAGTAAATACATCGCGATCTAGCGCTGCTAAGGCGCTGCTCTGGGAAAGTAGGTCAATTTTGTTGTCTAGCGCTTGATCTGCTTTGTGTCCTCGGTGAACCAAATTCATATCGCGATCAAATAACAAATGGTCTGGGGTGCCAATTAGCCGAAATGACTGAGCCAAGTCGCCGCTCTTATCAATGGCCATTGGCATGGTGAGTCCGAACTCTTTGATGGTGTTTTCTACATCTGCAATCGTATCGTTGATCCCCAAATTTATACCAATAATTTCAATGGAGTCACCATACTGTTTTTGGATATGCTCAAAGTGGGGCATTTCCTTACGGCAGGGCTGGCACCAAGTGGCCCAAAACTTGAGATAAACCGGTCGATTGCCTCGGTGCTGGGCTAGGGTTATTGTTTCTCCTGAGATGAGATGGAGAGGGCTGTTAAGTAGTTTATCCGGCAAATTGGTAGACAGTGCACTCATAGAAAATAGTGCGGTGAGAAGAAACAATTGAATATATTTGTACATGAAAAATCCTTTTTATTTAGGTCACTGTATTAATTATTACTCTGAACAATACGTCATGCTGTCTTAATCCTCTAGGGTAACCCGAGCGACAAAAAATACTTTTGACGGATGTCTGGGTTTGCCTTAAATAATGAGTGCCTCTTCGATGCCCTTGGTGAGATAGCGTAAGCGGCGTCGATTTTCCACGGACGGCGCTTGCCCTAAATAATAGTCGCCGTTCTCCGCGAAATCGTGTTTTTTTGCTGCATCGGGAATAATATGAGGTTCGACTTCCCACCGCTATTGAGTCTCGACAGGGATTTTGCTGACACCCGCTGGGGTGAAGTAGGCGGAGATTTGAAACGAAGGTGGTGGCTATAAGCTCAATATATCAGGATAGAAGGCGAGGTTGCTTACCGCGGGGTAGTGTCAGTTGTCAGCCTAAAGAGGCCCGGGCAGGGCTGAAAAATTGGTGGCATAGAAGACCTTTAGCCGACAGAAAAAATCTAGACGCTGGCAAGAACAAGCAGTTGTTAGTTACCGGCCCCTGTTTTGCCAGAGACCGTTTTGATCAAGGTTATAAATTGACAATTTGTGGTCGTTTAGATGCTACTGCAATCATAATATCTTTGACATCCTCATTTTCGACGCCAGCATCAAGCAACACTCTTCTGAGAAGTTCTGCGACCTTCATAAAATGATCTTCGGTGATGTGCCTGTTTGTGTGCCCCTTCTCTAGCCATTCATCTTTATAGACTTGAAAGGGCTTGCCCATGGCATAGGCGAAGAATTTGCATTGGTGTTGAATTAGATCGTCGAGGTCACTTTCCTCAAAATAGGTTTTTAATGCAGGGCGTGCATAGACTTGCTTATAGAACTCTTTGATGAGTTCACGCATCACATCCAGACCACCATATTTATCGAATAAATTATCCATCATATTTCCTGTCTGAGCGAACTATCTAGCATTGGATTTACCTAAGTGTCAGCATAGGTCTCAATTTCTGATCCATTCTCAGCCTGTGATAAAAGCAAAAAGAAGATCGAATGACGGAGAGGGTTAGATATTCTCTCATCAGTGGTTACTGACTATACACTAATGAATAGAATTAGCGCAATGCTTGCCTAAAGAGGGTATTTAAGGTGGGCTTTGGTTGATTTGAAATTGATGTGACCGGCGATTCTGAGCCGTCCTTGATAAGGCTCTAATACTTAATTGCTGTAATAACCAAGCAGCGGTCACCAGCCGGTGTTTTAACATTCACCTCATGGTCAATAGACTTGCCCACCAGTGCTCGGGCAATGGGTGAGTCGATGCTGATCCAGTTGAGGGACGAATTAATCTCATCGGAACCCACTAATCGATAGATATGCTCGTCGCCACTGTCTTGATCTTCCACGGTGACCCAGGCGGCAAAGAATACCTTTGAGGGATCTCTGGGTTTGTCTTCAACAATGGTCGCCTCTTCTATGCGCTTGGTGAGATAGCGCACGCGGCTGTCGATTTCCCTGAGGCGGCGCTTACCGTAAATATAGTCACCGTTCTCCGAGCGATCACCGTTTTTGGCTGCCTCGTGAACAATATGAGTGACCTTCGGCCGTTCGATTTTCCATAGCTGATGAACTTCAGCGCGCATCTTACTGGCACCCTCTGGGGTGATGTAGGAGGAACTTTTTGGTGAGGGTGGTCGATAGCGGCCCATGCTTTAGGTCCCATCCGTTAAGCTAAACACA
The DNA here is from genome assembly GCA_905478975.1 of uncultured Pseudomonadales bacterium. GTDB lineage: Bacteria > Pseudomonadota > Gammaproteobacteria > Pseudomonadales > Porticoccaceae > HTCC2207. The sequence goes on from CAJQKW010000032.1 coordinate 6,397, forward strand.
TCACGATAGAAGGCCAGTTCGCTTTCCATGGCGTGAATAATATTGTCTGCCTTTCTAAAACCATGGCCCTCATCTGGGAAGGTGACGTGGGCGACTTTGATACCTTTTTCTTGCAATAACTTCACCATCATCTCCGCTTGATTGGGGGGTACCACTTTATCTTCTAAGCCCTGTAAAAATATCACCGGGCAGTTGAGACCTTCGGCATGATGGATCGGTGAACGTTCGAGATAGATATCTCTGCGCTCAGGGTAGGGGCCAATCAGACTGTCCATATAGCGTGATTCAAATTTATGGGTGTCTTTGGCCAGGGTCTCCAAATCGCCAATACCATAGAGACTGGCGCCTGCCTGAAAGGTGTCGGTGAAAGTCAGCGCCGAGAGCACCGTGTAACCGCCGGCACTACCGCCGCGAATCAGGCAGCGCTGGGGGTCGATCATCTGTTGCTCAGTCAGATAGCCAATGGCCTGCTGGGTATCTTGCACATCGGCAATGCCCCAGGCACCGGCCAATGAATGGCGGTAGGCGCGACCAAAGCCGGTGCTGCCGCGATAGTTAATATCCACCACGGCAAAGCCACGGTTGCACCAGTACTGCAGTTTAAGGTTTAAACCGCTGTCGGTAGCGCCAGTGGGGCCGCCATGACAGAGGGCGATGACTGGCGGCAGTTCATCGTCGAGACCGCAGTATTGGGCATTGGTTGGCGGGTAATAAAAAGCGTGTACCTGCTTTTGTGTCTTATCGTCGCCACTGGAAAATACAATTGATTGGGGTTCGGCTAGATCTTCAGGGTCAAGCGCCAAGCTAGCGGGAGAGTAGACTGACTCAACAGAACCTTGTGGGCTAATACTAATCAGTTCACTGGGCAGTGCCGCGGCACCGGCTACTGCATAGAGTGTATTCTGATGACATGTGGGTGCCTGCATGCTGCTGTAGTGGCAATCTATTTGGCTCAGTTGTCCTGAGCTAATATCAACAAATCCGCTGTGCCAGATACCTTTAGCAGTCCAAATGCAGGCAATATTGTTGGCATCAATAAAGTCATAGGTTGTCATACCAAACTGCCACAGGGGTGTGGCAAATTCCGCGTCCATTTCTAGTACTGGATAGATGGCGCCATCTTCAATGCGGTAAATATTCCACCAGTTATTTTTGTCCGAGACAAAATAGAGCTGATTGTCCGGTGACCACTGGGGCTGAAAAATAGCTTCGCTGTTATCTGCGCCGGCCATCAAGGTTTTATCCACTAGCGCGCCATCTGTGAGATTGGCCTGCCAAAGTTGGGTGCTATCCCAGGGCATATTAGGATGCTGCCACTCTATCCAGCAAAGTTGTTTGCCGTCGGGGCTGATACGGGGATAGGCGTAAAAGTCTGCGCCGCTGACTAGCGTTCTGAGTCTTCCGTCGGCAATGGCAATGCTCACCAGACTGTTTTCCGGCTCGCGATCTTCATGGTGAATCTCACAGACCGCAATAATCTGCTGGCCTGATGGATCAACTATTAGGTCGGCAAAGCGCGGGCCTGCTGCGGTGATAGGGACTGGCGACCTGTTCTCGATTAACGATAGCTGATAAATACGCTGGTCTGCGGCATTGACAAAATACAGATAGTTATCATCCGCGGCATAGGCCATGCCACCATATTCATGAACCCGACTGTGATGGCTAGTGGGCGCTGCGAGTAAGTCCCTGATACTGCCATCTGCCTCGCGGCACATAATGACATTGCGGCCCGCTTCCCAAGGCCGGCTTTCAACCCAAAATAGGCGCTCACCAAAGGACTGGAGAAAATTTAATCCCGGTGCTGCGCGGGTAATTAACTCGGCGCTAATAGTAGATGGCCAGCTGCCATAGGCCTTGGCTATTTTAGATATTTTAGACATCTTAGCCCCCCGCCAGTTTGACATTGTGGCCGAGTTTTTCCAGTTCGGCCTTCAGGGTCTCGCGATGGTCTCCCTGAATTTCAATTACGCCCTCTTTTACCGTACCGCCGGTAGAGCATTTCTGTTTAAGCTGCTTGGCCAGTGTTTTTAACTCGCCTGCCGCCAGACCCAAACCGGAGACCGTGGTGACCCCTTTGCCCTTGCGACCTTTGGTTTCGCGACGAATACGCACAGTGCCATCGCTCTCGGCGACCTGCTCTGTGGGTGCCTGTTTAATGCGCCCAGAATCCGTGGAGTAGACCAGTCGCGATTCATTATTTGCCATGTGAGTTCTCGATTTCTGCGTTCTTGATTAAGTGCTTAAGATAATTTTACCAATATGTTGGCTCGATTCCATTAGGGTATGTCCCTTGTGGGCCTCTGCCATTGGCAAGCGGCTATTGATAATAGGATTAAATTTGCCCTCGGCGATCAATGGCCAAACCTGTGACTCCACACCTGCGGCAATGCGTGCTTTATTTTCCAGAGGCTGAGCGCGCAGAGTCGAACCAGTTAAGACGATCTGTTTGAGCATCAGTGGTAGCAGATCCAGCTCTGTTTTCGAACCACGCAAAAAGGCAATGCTGACAATTCTCGCCTGTGGCGCGCAGGCACTAAAGTTGCGCTGCATATAGTCACCGCCGACCATATCTAAGATCACATTGACGCCGCTGCCGGTCAACTCCTGACAGACCTCAACAAAGTCTTGCTGGTTATAGTTCACCGCTTTCACCGCACCCAGCTCCTCACAGACTGCACACTTTTTATCGGAGCCCGCAGTGGTGATCACATTCACCCCCATGGCCGTGGCCATCTGAATCGCCGTGGTGCCAATACCGCTGGAACCGCCATGAACCAGCAGCCATTCACCGGCTTTTAATTCGGCGCGCTCAAACAGATTGTGCCAAACCGTAAAGCAGGTCTCGGGCAGGGCCGCCGCATCCACCAGATCCAGACCCTCGGGAATGGGCAGGCACAGAGACTCTTCGGCAATCGCATACTCGGCATAACCGCCCCCTGACAGCAATGCACAAACCTGATCACCAATGGCCCAGTCTTCAACTCCTTGGCCCACAGCGACTACTGTGCCAGAAACTTCGAGGCCGGGGATATCGGTGACGCCAGGAGGTGGCGGGTAAAAGCCCATGCGTTGAAACACATCCGGACGATTGATACCGGCTGCGGCAACTTGAATGAGCAGTTGATTGGCACTGGGTTGAGGCACCACTCGGGAGCCGGGTTTTAAAACCTCTGGCCCGCCTGGTTGGGTGATTTCGATGCTGATTTGGCTGTCGGGGAGAGTGCTGGATAAGCTCATGGCGACTTCTGCTCATAGGTTGAATAATTAAACGCAGAGTGTAGCTGGAGTCGCCGGATATTAGTAAGGGATTATTGCAAGAAGTTAATTGCCGCTAAAAACGCCGTATGGCTAAAAACACCCCCACAGACATCAAAATCAAACCCGCGGCACGCTGTAGGGAGATGGGGTGATGTATGGCCCCCATAAGACTGAAATGGTCAATAATCGCAACTGAGATGATTTGTCCCAATAAGACGAAAATCACGGCATTGCCAACACCAAACTTTGGGGCAATCCAGGTAATGCTAAAAATGTAAAAAACAATAAACAGGCCACCGAGATAAGAGCTGAACGCGATGGGCGTTTTCTGAGGCGATATGGAAAAGCCATTGAAGGCGATTAACAGCCCTAGAGATGCGATGAGCCCAACCCCAAATAGAATCGTGGCGGCGAGCATTGGGTTCTGTAATTTTGCGCCCAAACCGCCATTTAACGCGGCCATCACGGGTATGCCCAAGCCTGCTAGTAGCATTATTATTGCGTAGAAAATGGGCTGCTGTGGGATGGTCATTTTCTATGAACCTCGTTTGCGTCGTTCAGTGACAAGTTCGCCCGCAATGCCCCAGTTGTCCGTTTCCACTTCATCAATGATCACGTGAGTGGTCGCTGAGTTTTTGTTGAGCACAGTGGAGAGTAAATCGGTCACGCCTGCGACGAGTAGCAGTTTTTGCGCTTTTGTAACACCTTCTTTGGTAATCTTTATATTGACGAATGGCATGGCAAAAATATCCGTTTGATAAATCATAATGAACGAAGAATAGAATAGGTCAAAGATAGACGCAGAAGATGCAGTCTGAGAGCTATGCGGTTATATAGTCATTATCCTGTGGATTTATGATTAGCGGGCTGAGCGGCAGGCGGGGTTAAAAGTGGGCGCATTTAAACCCAGACATCATTGTCGGCAGTGAGGTCACTTTGAACATCACCGGTATTTTTTGTCCCTTTAGGCTCAATCATCATTATCTTGCACTCGCTTTTTGCAACAGGCTTGTGCTCAACCCCTTTTGGAACAACAAACATTTCTCCAGCATTGAGAGTGACTTTTCCATCCCGAAACTCCAGATCTAAAGTTCCTTCAATAATGATAAAAGTCTCGTCAGTATCAGGGTGGTCATGCCAGACAAATTCACCTTCAACGCGGGCAATTTTGAACTGGTAGTCATTCATCTCGGCAATGACTTTTGGTTGCCACTGTTCGTCGAATTTTAAAAACTTGTTATTGAAATTAACCGGAGAATATTTCATAGGGCGTCCTCTCTGCTTAGCTATTGACTCCTCAAGGCCACAAACACACCACCACCGATCAACATCGCACCAGAGCCAAACTTCAGATACCTAGTCTTGGGTGAGGCTGCAAACGAGGATTTGGTTTTTGCAGCAACATAAGCATAGCCTGCCATTACCAGACCCACAGAGAATGTTGCGATCAGGAATAATAGTCCTATATCGAACATGGAAATACTCTCCAGATCCAAAAAGGCGGGGAAGAAGCTGAGGTAGAACAGGGTGACCTTTGGGTTGCTCACAGAGGTGGCGAGCCCGACCAAATAGTTGGTGGAGTAGTTGGCGGGTTTTAGCGCTTGGCTCGCGCTACTGCTGGTGCCGGAGGTGATCAGTTGGTAGCCCAAGTAGATAAGATAAGCGGCGCCAGCGTATTTAATGATCACAAAGAAACTGCCCATGACCTCGGCAAGGGCGGCGAGACCCAATATGGCTAGAGCGATAAAAATAAAGTCGCCACTGAGAATACCCATGGCCGTTGCTAGGCCTTGGCGAAAGCCAGAGTCCAAGGCGCGGGCGACGACTACCATAACCCCCGGCCCAGGAAGCAGGGCCAGTACGATCATGGTGCTATAGAGCGTGAGTGCGGCGGTGAGGGTCATATTATTTCTATTACCTGATGGTTAATCTGTGACATTTTTTAGCTTCGCCCAGAGTCGTCCGTCGATGGCGGCTAGCCCTAGGCCGATAAAGGCCATGCCTGCGAAGTGCTCAATATTAAGTTGTTCGTCGAGCACAAGCCAGCCTAAGAAGATTGCCGTTACTGGGACTAAAAAGGCTACCAGAGTGACATTGGTCGCCCCTGCTGAGGAGAGCAGATTGAAAAATAAAATATAGGCGAGAGCCGTTGAGAATGCCCCTAACCCAATGACGGCCAGCCAGACTTCACCACTTGGGTTAGCAAGCTGATCGGGACGCTCGAGTAGAAAGACGAGTGGCACCAACATAATGGTGGAGGCGGTGACCTGACCCACGGAGGTTTGGAATGGGCTAATGCCCATGGTCTTAAAACGTCGGCCAAAGGAGGTGGCAAAACCGTATGAGATCGCGGCGCCAAGAATCGCTAGCTGGGCTAGGGTGTCTGTTCCCATCTGCTCTAGTGATGAGGGGCCCATGAGAACAATGACGCCAAAGAAACCAATGGCGACGCCGCTGACTTTACGCGCGGTCATCTGTTCATCCGGCAATAGCCAGCCAGCGATGACCACGGTAAACAGTGGAATGGTGGCATTGAGAATAGAGGCCAAGCCCGAGGCGATATGGGTCTGTCCCCAGACGATTAATGAAAAGGGGATAACATTGTTGAGTAAAGCCATGACAAAGAGATCGCGCCAAAGCTTGGCCGTTCTGGGTGCTTGATGCTGTGAGAGCGATAAAGTCAGCCATAGAATCATCGCTGCAATACCCACTCTTAGGGTGACAATGGTAAGTGGAGGCAGTTCGGTTACGGCGACACCGACAAAAAAGAATGAACCACCCCAGAGGAATGACAGTGACAGCAACATTGCCCAGTCTTTGGAACCCATACTGTGGTTGATCATTGGTTGTACCTAAATCTGTGTCAGCGAGTTCTTGTTAATCAACAGCATCATTCCAGTAGATGGGAGTGATTTGAGCAAGACCCTTTGGTTCTGATCAGAGTGACATAGATTGGGTGATTCGGATAGGACGTATTTAAGGGAGCCCTTGGGTGTTGGCGAGGAGACCTTTTGGCTTGACAGGGTGATATGGCGGGGGTAACCCGAACAAGCTCACATCGGCAGCTACTCCCGTAGCGGTTCTAAGTCGGTGTCCGATTTTATTAGACCACTACAAACCGCTTTTCTCATTAATTATGACCTGCTTGCTCATTGGTTAGACGTTGATTAAGTCTTGTTGAACTTGCCTTTGAAAAAGCCTTGCAGCTTCCGGTATCCACTAGCCCTCCGGCAACAGAAAGGCGTCCGCGCATATTGACAAGAGAGGGGTGGGGAGACAGCAGAATTGAGCAGTCCAATGCTGTGAGCTTGTCTAATCCTACACGATAATTTTTGAGATAGACCGGATGATCACTGAAGTGGTAACTGTCGTTGCTCATTGGAGAGAGACTATCGGCATAAACGATAGAAAGGCAGCGCTCGCCTTCACAGGATTGCCATTGCCAGCTTAGCGCTCCTGCCGTATGCCCCGGAGTGGCAATCGGGGTGAGTGCAAGTTTGGCGAGCTTTACTGTTTCACCTCCCCGTACTATCCCATTCACC
>CAJQKW010000033.1 GCA_905478975.1 uncultured Pseudomonadales bacterium
CCCTCTTCACTGCCCTTTCGCGGGATACCAAGTGGTGCCCAAATCTGTCCTAAATACAAACTACTACCTCTACTAACCAGAGCTAATCTGATCATTTATGGGCGGCATAATAGGAGCGAATTATTGACCGCACCATCAATTAAAAATTGGCCTCAGGCATGGTTTTTTTTATGCCTCAAGAACGCTGAGAGTCAAACAGCAAAAAGCCCGAAAACAGGGCTCTAGGGCGCCATTTCCCGGCATCACTCAAAATCCTTATACAGTTCAATTTAGGTCTGTTTTAACCTCTCAGTCCCAATGATTTTTAGAGTATTGGGCTGGTTTTTTTAATGCCCAGAATCATTTACCATTAAAAACAATACATAACGTATCGTTATGCTGTTTTATCGCTAATAATGAGTGTAATATCGCCGCCATAATCATAAGAATTAAGGGGAGTAACAAAATGTCCGTGCAAATTATCCTGCCACGTATCCTACAAGTAGGTGCCGGCGCCAGTCAGCAAGCTGGCACCATCGTCAAAGCCCTGGAATGTCAGCGTCCTTTAATCGTCACCGACAAAATGATGGTGCAGCTGGGTTATGTGGCGCGCATTCAGCAGAGCCTTACCGCTCTGGGTATTCACTCCGATGTTTTTAATGACACGGTGCCCGAACCCACGGTCAGCTCAATACAGGCTGGAGTCGAGATGGTCCGTGATGGCAGCTACGATTCGATTATTGCGATTGGCGGTGGCAGCCCCATCGACAGTGCCAAGGCGATCAGTATTCTTGGGAAATATGGCGGCGTGATGCGGGACTATAAGTTTCCCCGCGTAGTCAGCGAGCCAGGTCTACCTATTATTGCTATACCCACCACCGCGGGCACTGGCTCTGAAGCCACTCGCGTGACCATTATTACTGATGAAACCAACGACGAGAAAATGCTCTGTGTGGGCATTGGTTTTATGCCCACCGCCGCTCTGGTGGACTATGAGTTAACCCTGAGTTTGCCTACGCGCACTACCGCAGATACCGGTATCGATGCCCTGACCCATGCCATGGAAGCCTACGTCAGTAAGAAGGCCAGCCTCTACAGCGATACTCAGGCGATTGCCGCAATGAAACTGCTGGCACCGAATCTGCGCCGGGCTTTTCACGATGGTAGTGATCGCGAAGCCCGCGAGGCAATGATGCTCGGTTCTACGCTGGCTGGCGTGGCTTTTTCCAACGCCTCTGTGGCTCTGGTCCACGGCATGAGCCGTCCGATTGGTGCTTTCTATCATGTACCCCACGGCCTCTCCAATGCCATGCTGCTGCCCGCGGTCACTGAATACTCTATCCCAGCAGCACCAGAGCGCTATGCCGATTGTGCCCGAGCCATGGGTGTAGCCGAGGTCAGTGACAGCGATGAACAGGCCAACGCCAAGTTGATGACTGAACTCTATGCTATCAATGAAGAATTACAGGTGCCTACTCCGGAGCAGTTTGGTATTTCCCGTGAGCACTTTTTTGGCAATTTGGAAACTATGGCAGAACAGGCGATTGGCTCGGGGTCTCCCGGCAATAATCCACGGGTTCCCAGCGCCGATGAAATTATTCAGATCTATAAAAAACTTTGGTAGTGCGTTTTATAGGATTTCATTTTTTAAACCAATTTTTTAACACTTTATTGAAGGACACAAACCATGACCACAGTCGGACATTTTATCAACGGTCAACAGATCACTGACGGCGAACACACTCAGGATGTCTACAACCCATCCACAGGCGCTGTCAGCAAGCAGGTTGCACTGGCGTCCAAAGCCACTGTTGAAGAGGCCATCGCAGCCGCTCAGGCAGCCTTCCCAGCATGGCGCAACACTCCGGCCATCAAGCGCGCTCGAGTGATGTTTAAGTTTAAAGATCTGCTGGAACAGAACGCCGACAAAATTTGCCAGATGATTGGCGAAGAGCACGGCAAGATTTCTCACGATGCTGCCGGTGAACTGCAGCGTGGTATCGAAAACGTTGAATATGCCTGTGGCGCGCCGGAACTGTTAAAAGGCGAGCACAGTAAAAATGTCGCACCGGGGATCGACTCCTGGAGTGAGTTTCAACCTCTGGGTGTGGTGGCGGGTATTACGCCATTTAACTTCCCCGCCATGGTGCCACTGTGGATGTATCCCATGGCCATCGTCTGTGGCAACTGCTTTATTCTCAAGCCCTCAGAGCGAGATCCCAGTTCCACTCTGTATATAGCGTCTCTACTGAAAGAAGCTGGCCTTCCCGACGGCGTGATGAATGTGGTGAATGGCGACAAAGTCGCGGTGGATACGCTGCTGCATGACGAGCGAATTAAGGCGGTTAGCTTTGTCGGTTCAACGCCCATTGCTGAATATATTTACAGCACCGCCAGTGCCAATGGCAAACGCTGTCAGGCTCTCGGCGGGGCGAAAAACCACGCCATCGTGATGCCCGATGCGGATATGGACAATGCCGTGAATCAGTTGCTCGGTGCCGCCTTTGGCAGCTCTGGCGAACGCTGCATGGCGCTCTCTGTTGCAGTGGCAGTTGGCGATGCCGCTGGTGATGCTCTGGTGAGTAAAATGACTGCGGCTATGGAAGCGTTAAATGTCGGCCCTTACAGCGACAGTAACAATGACTTTGGCCCGGTGATTACCCAGCAGCATAAGGACAAAGTGGTTGGCTATATCGACAGTGCTGAGCAGCAAGGTGCCACCATTGTGGTCGACGGTCGCAAGCCTGAAATTGCCGGGCATGAAAACGGTTTCTTTGTCGGTGGCACCCTAATCGACAGCGTTACTGCGGATATGGAAAGCTACAAAGCCGAAATTTTTGGCCCGGTATTACAGGTTATACGTGTCGACAGCATGCAGGCAGCGATGGATCTGATCGACGCCCATGAATACGGAAACGGCACCTGTATATTCACCCGCGACGGCGAAGCAGCGCGGTACTTCTCAGACAATATCCAAGTGGGTATGGTGGGCATTAATATTCCCCTGCCAGTGCCTGTTGCCTACCATAGCTTTGGCGGTTGGAAGCGTTCACTGTTTGGTGATCTGCACGCCTACGGCCCAGATGCAGTGCGCTTCTATACCAAGCGTAAAACCATCACTCAGCGCTGGCCTTCGGCCGGTGTTCGTGAAGGTGCCCTCTTCTCTATGCCGACAATGAGTTAAAAACTTATTATTTAAGACATTAAGAATTTAAGGACTGAATGGAAATGGAAACCAGCGGCAGAGAAAAAGGCTCGAGTATTAGCCGGGTGATGGACATTATTGAGGCGGTATCCAAAGCTGAACGACCACTGTCGCCAGCGGATCTGGCCCTGCTTTTGGATATTCCGAAACCCAGTATTCATCGCCTGCTCAACCAGTTGGAAAACGACGGCTTTGTGCAGACCACCCTGCGTGGGCTGATTATTCCCGGCCTGCGTTTGCACGGTGTCGCCTGGGGTGTTTTACACAGCCAGCGGTTTAGCGCCGCGCGCCGCGCGATTCTCGAGAAGCTCACCGAGCAGACCGGGGAGACCTGTGGCATTGCCATCGCCAATGGCAGCGAAATGATTTATTACGATCGCGTGCAGTCAGACTGGCCCTTGCAACTCAATTTGCCGGTGGGCAGCCATACACCGGCCTGGTGCACCGCCAGTGGCAAGCTCTATCTCAGTTCATTGCCCAAGCAGCGCCGGCAAAAGATTATCAGTCATCTGCCACTGCGCCAATATGCACGCAATACCATTGTCGATGTCGAGCTGTTGGAGGCGGATCTAGCGACCACCAGAAACCGTAAGATCGGCACTGATAATGAAGAGTTTGTCGACGGTATGGCGGGCTGTGCTGTGCCTATTTTGGACCCTGAGGGACGGCTCTGTGCCTGCCTGTTTATTCACGCGCCACTATTGCGTAAAAGTCTCGATCAATTGCTCAGCTACAGTGATATTCTGCATACAGCAGCCGCCGAACTGGGTTCTCTAATAGATGGCCCAGACAGCACCAACGGCTAACCTCGGGAGAGGAAAATGATTAAAAAAAGACTACCTCCTCTGAACTGGTTGCGCTCCTTCGAAGCCGCAGCCCGTCACCGTAATTTCACTCTGGCAGCGGCCGAGTTGAATATGACTCAGGCGACCATTAGTCAGCAGATTAAGGGTCTTGAATCCCAGCTTGGCTGCGCGTTATTTATTCGTCTGCCTAGGGGTTTGGAATTAACTGACGCGGCGCGAGCCTATATTCCCGGCGTCCGTGAATCGATTGAGAAACTCGCGGTGGTCACCGACGAGGTGTTCGGCAAAGAACGCAGTCACACCCTGACAGTGCGAAGTAATCTGGTGTTTTTCAATACCTGGCTGGCACCGCGACTGGCAGATTTTCGGCATAATTACCCGGACATTGATCTGCGCTTCACCAGCAATATCTGGCTGGACTCAGTGAACAAAGAAGCCGATATAGAAATTCGTTATGGCAAGGGCATGTGGCCAGATCTGATCAGTGATCGACTCACCTGGGATCAGTTGATTCCCGTCTGTAGCCCACAGGTACTAGGCGCCGACCATATCAGTAAGGATACGCCCCCGCCAGCCACTGCCGAAGAGCTCTCTGAGCATACCTTGCTGCATGTGATCGGCTACGAGGAAGGATGGGGATACTGGCTGAAGAAACTCGGCCATCACAGTATCGATGCCTCTCAGGGTATTCACTTTGACTCATTGATTACCGCTATGGAAATGGCGGTGCAGGGACATGGCATCGCACTCAGTCGAACCTCCATAGCGTCGACGCTATTGGAATCCGGCCGTTTGATTAAACCCTTTGAGGGCGGTGTCACGACAGAGGAGGCGTTCTTTATTGCGATCCCCTCAAACAAGCCGATTCAACGGCATGTACAGGCGTTTCGCAGTTGGGTGATTCATCAGGGGCAGAATGCGCGCTATTAAATTTTCTTAAAACTGAGGGCTCTGCTCTTTACTGCTTAAGGCTCTTTACTGCTTAAGGCTCTTTATTGGCCGAGGGCTCTAAGAACCACCAGCCCCATCACGGGAACTGTCGGTGGATTCAACCAGTATTCTGGCAACTAGTTCATCAAGGGTATGCCACAGGGCTTCGTCTATCTCTATGCCCTGCTCCACCGAAGCGCTATAGCAGGCCAGCATTTCCTCTGCAGTATAGGTTTCAAGAAACACACCAAACTCGAGCTCTTTGGAAAATTGCCTTTCAATAACCGCAATATCCGTACCGGAAAAAATCCTTAGAGACTGTGAATCAAACTCGCCGGTCATGGTGAAGGTTTGATATTCCGGCAACTGAGCACCGGGAGTAATCGACACTTTGACACAGTAATCCGACTGCCGCCAATAGGCGATAAAGGCCAGATTGCGCCGCGCCGCTTTCACCAGGCGCTGCAATATAAAGGTGCGGTTATAACAGTTCGTCAGCTCTAGTGCGGCCCAGGAACCCTTCATCACCTGAGAGCTGATCAGATCCACCGCCTCGCTGCCACAGAGCAAGATCGACGTGCCTTTGCCGTCGAGCATAGAGTGGTGGTCATCCTCCTGTACTAGATCCGCATGCACAGGCCCGGTGGTATTGAGGTAGGTGAGCACCGCCTGCAAGCGGTCAAAACCATCGAAACCATGGGTCTCTAACCAGACCACCATATCCGCGGCGTCGTAATAATCCCCGGGCTGAAAACCCAGCCCCTCAAAGGCCTTTTTTAAGGCGGCCATCAATTCATTCTTAGAGACTTTCATCGACTTAAAGAGGCCTGATTACAGGTTTGACTGGAAACTGCCAGTCATCAGCATTAGCACTGCCAAAATCGCTGATCAGGGGAGCGCCCTGGAACATAGTATTGCGCACCCAGAGGCGTGACCGCGGGTCAAACTTGCTCACCCCAAAAAACGATAATTTGCAGCGCAGTAAATAAATCGGCAGCACATCACTGTGCACCAAATTTTCGCGAATATCACCGTAACGACTCTGGGCCATGGTTTGAATCCGCGCGACGATACCACTGTAATTGGGGCACTGCATAATAAAATGCGCGACGTTTTGCTCGGGACAGGTTTTGTTGTAATGCTGAAGAAGGTCGTAACACTCTCTTACCCGGCGGCCAACCGCCAGTGGCATCTCTTTCTCCATACCCATATCAATATTGGTCTGACCCAGGCGCGGCTCCATCTTCTCTTGGGAGCGATACCAAAATGCCCCCATGGACTCATGCTTGCTAAAGTCGATAGCCAGTGCCCAGTCATACTTATCTTCGATAATTGCCAGCAGGTCAGCGACTGACATTTCCGGTGTTATTTGCTGAGACTCTTCCGTCCCCATCTGCTCTTCAAGACCATCCACCAGATCCGGATAGAGTTCGATCAACATAGTATTGATCACTTCCTGAGTTTCTATATGCCAGTGCTGCTCGGCATACTGAATTAGATCCGCCCAGACATAGTGGGTAATCGCCAGGTCGGCAGCCTGCTCTTGCAGCCATAAATGCAGGGCCTGGAGCTCTTCGCGAACCACAACATTGGAATTCTTTTGCCGTTCATCGGCAGTGATAATTTCACCCAGATGCTGGATCACTCGTTCAGTCGCCATATCCAAGCGCGCCATGGTGGCTTTATCGACACCGACTTCACTGGCCACCACCGCCGTGGCCAATGCGGTTTCCCGCATCTCGATCCACTGGTTAATCAGCAGCGGATGATTAATCAAAAACGGCGCCATACCCAGACCGGTGGAATTACCAATCCCTAGGTAGCGTCTAATATCTTGGTGCAGAGTCACCGCCGTTTCCGGCCCGCGCTGGGCGGCTAAATAATCCGCCTGCTGCATACTAAAGTGGCGCAACATATAACAGGTAAACATCTCGGCGGCAAAAGGCCGGGCAAAATCCCGGTGCTTGGTGCGCACCTTTTCCCAATCCGCCATACCCAACTTACCACTGCCATAGGCAGCCGTGGTGCGATAGAGATAACCCACTTCAGCGATCACATCTACATCCGGCTGACGACCCTGAGACAACTCATCGACCACATATTCAAAAGTCCGAGCACTGCGATTGGCGCGGGATAACACCAACACTCGGGAGTCCACTCGACCGGCTTCTTGTTTCGGCACATTGGCACGTAAAAACTCAAGCTGCTCAGCGTCCACAGTGCCTTCACAGAGGGCCATAGTCAGGTCCCACTGATTGGCGATCACCCGGTCATTGCGATTCTCTGGGTCCAAATAATGGGAGAACAGCACATAACTAAAGGTGCCGTATTTAGCCTCAACCTCATAGACCACGGTGCCATAACCCTGATCGTCGAGATCAAATAGTGGGCTAGTGATCTGCCAGTTCTCAGCCACCATACGCCGCACCAAGGTGCGCATAAAGCTCAGTCGTGACTGGTGAAAGCTGCCCAGACGTTCGAGCTGCATAACCTGACTGGCAGGACGCAGTGGCAAGAGTTTGATCTTGCTTTCGTCTGTTGAGTTCGCTGATGAGTGCGGGTCTTTATGCACGGCGTTATTGGCCTATTTAGGTATTAATCTATCAATCCGATAGATTAATCAGACTGTTTTATATGACCCTGTTTCAAGGCCATTATTTTTGCTATTTTAGGGGCATTCCAAAGTGACGGCATTAATATAAGCGACACTGGAACCGCAGTTACGACAATAAACGACTGTAGTGCCGTTACGCCGCCTGAGCCCACTGAGATCAAAATCGCCGCTAATACACCCATCATAATTCCCCAGAACACTCGCAGGGCCGTAGGCGGATCATCAGTGCCGGTCATCACCATGGAAACCGTGTAGGTCATGGAATCACCAGTGGTGGCAACAAAGATCGTTGTCAGCACCAAAAATAGAACTGAGATCAAAAAGCCCCAGGGCAGCTGTTGGGTGATGGCCAATAGCGCCGCCGGCATACCAGAGGCAGCATAGGGACCAGAGATCACACCGGGTGTAGCCAACTCAAAGGCAATGCCGGTACCGCCGACAATGGTGAACCAAAAGTAGGTCACCAGTGGCGCGATCAAGGACAGGGTAACAATCAACTGACGAATCGTGCGACCGCGAGAAATGCGCGCAATAAACATTGCCATCAATGGGCCATAGCCAATAAACCAGCCCCAGAAAAATACCGTCCAGCCATTCACCCAACCGGTATCAGCACGGTAACTGGCCATGGGAATAAACTCAGTGATCAAGACACCCACAGACTGAATAAAGCTATCAAAAATAAACGCGGTTGGCCCAAAGAGTAAAATAAAGCTAATCAGCACAATGGATAAACCAATATTAAATGAGCTGAGGATTTGAATACCCCGGGTAACACCAGAGACTGCGGAGACAGTGTAAATGGCGATTAGACCGAGAATAATCAGCAACTGAGTGCTGTAGTCATTGCTGACACCAAACAGCTCAGAGAGGCCAAAACTAACCTGTAGACCCAAAAAGCCAATAGGTCCCACTGTGCCTGAAACAACTGCCACCACGCAGGCCGCATCGATAAACGCGCCAAACCAGCCATGTAATACCCGCTCACCAAAAACCGGATACAACAGAATCCGCGGCTTTAGCGGCAGACCTCTGTCGTAGTGCAGGTACATAAAAATAATCGCAGTCAGACTGCCGAGAATCGACCAGGACAAAAAGCCCCAGTGCATATAGCTCTGGGCCAGAGCCGGATAGACCGCCTCTGGACTGGCCGACTCAACGCCAAACAGTGGCGGTGAGGCAATAAAGTGCGCCATGGGTTCTGCTGCGGCCCAAAATACACCGCCACCGGCCAGTAGCGTACACATAATAATCGCCACCCATTTATAGGTGCTGATATCCGGGGCATCGAGATTGCCCAGTCGCGCCTTACCGGAATCGGAGATCGCCACATACAGAGCAATTAAAAAAGTCAGCAGCATTAACAGTTGCCAGTAAGCGCCAAACAATTGGGTCGCACCGCCAAAGGCACTGTTAACCGTTGCCGACAGCAGTTCGATATCCAATAGCGCGGTGGCGACAAACAACATCAAGAAACCACCGCTCAGAATAAACACCGGCCAATCAATAACTGCGGCTGACTTTTCCGCGGTCTGATGGCTCATGTTCGCGCCTTACCGACAAATGATTTTTCAAAAAATGACTGCCAGTTCTGGCCCATTATTTTGCCTATATCAGTGTCGCTAAAGCCCACATCTTCAAGGCCCTGAGCAACAGTGTGCATATCCTTTGATCCGGCGAACCAGCTTGGCTGACGCGGCCATGAAGGACTGGCAGCCGTGCCTTCGCCATGATCTATGCCCATGGTCCAACGACCACTGCGCATCCACTCCAGCACCGAGTAATCCCAGTTTTCACAGAGATCCGAGCCAATACCCAGACGGTCGATGCCAATCATTTCGGCAGTCTGCATAATCATCTGGCAGAACTCTGGCAAGGTGCAATCTGAGCCATTGTTGAGATGAAAGGGATACATACTAAAACCCAGCATGCCTTCGGATTCGCCGATAGCACGGAGTACTTTATCGGATTTATTTCTCAGGGCAGCATGGAAAAATGTTGGGTTAGCATGGGTTATGGCGATAGGTCGCTCAGAGATTTCGATGGCTTCCAGAGTAGATTTTTCGGCACTGTGAGACATGTCGATAATCATGCCCACGCGGTTCATCTCACTAATCACCTGTCTGCCAAAACGGGTAATACCGCCGTCCTGCTCTTCATAACAACCGGTGGCCAGCAGGCTCTGGTTGTTATAGCTGAGCTGCATAATACGCACCCCCAGCTGATGCAGAATCTGCACCATTTTGACATCGTCTTCCATGGGCGAGCAATTTTGAAAACCAAAGATAATGCCCACTTTGCCGAGACGCTTGGCTTCAAGGATATCTGCCGCCTGGTGTACCGGCATAATCAGATCGCCGTGATCGAGAAAATGGCGATTCCAGTGACC
>CAJQKW010000034.1 GCA_905478975.1 uncultured Pseudomonadales bacterium
GCTAAGGGCTCTCTATCAGCTAAGGGCGCTAAAGGCTCTAAAAACTGAATCATTAATTGCAGTGATTGCTGGCCGCGATATTCATTGATATCTAAGCGATAAACACAGCGCACAAGGCGATGATGGCTGCTCGGCCAGACCGCAGTATCGGCGTTAAACCATATGGCGTCTATACCTGCATGTGGTTGCTTTTGACCACTTTTGCTCACTGGCGCCAGCACCAGCTTTAAATGTTTCTCGCCAACAATGCGCTGCTGCAGAACTTCGAAATCCCCGTCAAAGCAGGGCTCGGGAAATAGCTGACCCCAGGGGCCATTGTCGCGCAACAGCTCAGCGGTGTGCATGGATAGTTGCTGTTGAATCAATTCACCATCGGTGGCAATTTTCGCCTGTAGATCATCGGCACTCAAAAGCTGCGCCACTTGGCGCTGAAAGGCTTCCTTAAAGGCTGGAAGCTTATCTTCATCAAGGCTTAAACCCGCCGCCATGGCATGGCCGCCAAACTTGCTAATTAGACCGGGATTTTGCGCCGCCACTGCATCCAGAGCGTCGCGAATATGCAGGCCGGGAATCGAGCGCGACGACCCCTTGAGCTGACCATTGTCACCCCGAGCAAAGGCAATCACCGGACGATGGTATTTTTCTTTGATTCTGGAGGCGAGCAAACCCACCACACCCTGATGCCACTCCGGCTGAAACAGACAGAGAGCCGGTGGCACTTCGCCTTCTAAGGAGAGGGGAATCTGTTCGACAATCTTTAAGGCCTCGCGCTGCATATCCTGCTCAATCACTTTGCGATCTTGATTCAGTTCATCCAGTTCACGTGCGGTATCCATGGCCAACTGCGGATCACTGGTCAGCAGACATTGAATACCCAGAGAAATATCATCGAGACGACCAGCGGCATTCAGTCGAGGACCCAGGGCAAAACCCAGGTCTGTGGCCACCAATCGCTGAGGATTTTTCCCGGCGATGGTCAGCAGTGCTTTAATGCCTGGTCTACAGTGCCCGGCGCGAATACGCATCAACCCCTGATGCACCAGCGCGCGATTAATCTGATCCAATGGCACCACATCGGCCACGGTTCCCAGTGCCACCAAATCCAGCCAAGTGGCCATATTAGGTTCGGGAATATTGTTCTCAGCAAACCAATTATTGGCCCGCAGTTGACCGCGGAGAGCACTGAGCAGATAGAAGGCGACGCCCACACCTGCAAGGTTCTTAGTGACAAAGGTACAGCCGGGCTGATTGGGATTAACGATGGCCGCCGCATTGGGTAAGGTAGCACCGGGCAAATGGTGATCGGTGACTATAACCTGCATACCCAGACTATTGGCTTTATCGACTCCTTCAATACTGGAGATGCCATTATCTACGGTGATCAGCAATTGCGGCTCGCGCTCGGCAGCCAGATCAACAATTTCCGGGGTCAGGCCATAGCCATAATCAAAACGATTGGGCACTAAAAAATCTACATGAGAATAACCCATGGCAGTGAGAGCCAAGACCATTAAAGCGGAACTGGTGGCACCGTCGGCATCGAAGTCGCCGACAATTAAAACGCGCTTTTGCTCGGTCAGCGCCGCGACCAAGATCGGCACTGCAGTCTCTATACCAAGCATGGTAGAAGGGGAAGGCAGACAGGAGAGTTGGCGTTGCAGAGCAGCTTGTTGGGTGACACCGCGAGCCAGATAAATACGCTTTAACAGCGGATCAAACTGCGGGTCAAAGTCGCCGCCAAGGGCATCAAAAGATCGTGCTTCAACCAGCATAGAATTGATTCCCTTCAAACAGCTTGTGGGGTTTGACGAAAGCCGCGCAAACCCATTTTTACTTTCTTTACTTAAAGTTAGAGAAAACCGGTGTTCTTACCGATCAACCAGCTGACGCCACCGAGTACTGAAACCACAACCCAGAGCACTGCAAGCAGACGCAAGGGGCGGAACGGCTGACGCTCTGTGCTGTTGTAACCGCTGTTAGTCACTGAGCGGACGCGCGCTAAATCTTCGTCGGATAATTTGTTTTCTTCAGCCATTTTTCTGCTCTCTATAAACTGGTTTTAAGCTATTTTATTGCCCTGGGACAGTGAGAAATGTCGCCACCTGCTCGGGTGACAAATCATCCAATCTCGGCACAGTGCCCAAACAGGGCTCATTAATGAATTGCTTCAGTGTATCAATATTTGCCTGCAAGCGCGGCATCTCTGGATCGAGAATATTCGCCACCCACCCGGCAATCTGCAATCCGTCGCGGCGGATCGCTTCCATAGTCAGCAGCGCATGATTGAGACAACCGAGGCGCATACCCACCACTACTATTACGGCGCACTCGAGCTCTCGGGCCACATCGGCAAGGGTTTCTCGAGAATTAATTGGCACTCGCCAACCGCCAGCGCCTTCGATGATCACCGTATCCACCGGCATCAGAGAGACACCACGGCAATAGCCTACAAGGCGTGATGCCGACATTTGCACACCGGCCTCAGCCGCGGCTATATGAGGTGCGATAGCCGGTACTAGAGCGATGGGGTTGATCTGCTGATAGGCGAGCTTATGACTGGCAGCGGCCTGCAGTTGCAGCGCATCAGTATTAGTCATGCCCTGCTCGGTAATTTCACAGCCCGCAGCTACTGGCTTAATCGCCGCCGTGCGCAGGCCCTGCTGATTAGCCGCAGCTAAAAAGCCACAGGCGACCACGGTTTTGCCCACATCCGTATCGGTGCCGGTAATAAATAACCACTGTTTTGCCATCTGTCTTAATCTACCTTGCTGTTATGCCATCTAGACCATCTAGGCCATCTAGACCATCTATGCGATCGCGCGGACGCGGATGATTTCCCAGGTCGCCGGGATAGTCCCATCGGCCTGTCGGTAATCTTCGTAGGCAGCATAGAGCGCCTGCAAATGCTGCTTGCCGGTCAGTGTATTCTGCTTGCCGGCATTGTTATTGTGCGCGCCAACATTTTTTAATTCCATCAATAGTTCCCGCACCGAGCTGTGCCGCTGAAGCTGATTAGTCGTTTGCAATTCAACCTGACTAAAACCTGCCTGTTCAAGGGCGGACTGCCAGTCACCGAGACTGTAAAAACGGTTCACATGAATCTCAGTATCAACCTGTTGCCAGGCACCGCGCAGTTCAGATAAGGTCTGAGGCCCGGGCACCGCAAAACAGAGTTGACCGCCGGGCTTAAGCACCCGCAAGAGTTCGCCACAGAGGCGCGGCAAATCACTGCACCACTGCAAGGCGAAATTAGAGAATATCAGCTCTTGAGACTGATCTTCTAAAGGTAGATCCTCAGCATCACCACAGAGCCAATGACCCTCTGGGTGCCGACTGGCTGCATAGGCAAGCATTGCCGGAGAGAGATCCACACCGGTGACCTGAGCACTGGGAAATTGAGCCTGTAGATGTCCCCAGTGATAACCGGTACCGCAGCCCAGATCTATCAGCTTTTTAAGCTCGGAGTTTGCCACTAATCCGGCAATCAGTTCTTCACCCACCTGGTGCTGCAACAGCGCCGCACCATCATATTTATGCGCCGCACGACCAAAAGAGTCTGCTACCTTTGCCTTATCCAGTGCATAGAGTTGATGATCGAGAAAGCTTTTGATCTGTTCAAGAACAGTGTCTGGCTGAGTCAGATGCGACAGATGGCCTGCACCTTTAATCACAGCGACCTCTATTTTGCTATTGAGACTGGCAATCTGGTCGCCACAGGTAACCGGCACCAAAGCATCGCCCTCACCCAATATCGTCAGTGTCGGACAAACTAGCTGGCTTATTGAAAGCGGGTTATCAATCGCCCCAAGCAGTTTCAGTAACTGAGCACCACTGTCACTGTCGAGAACAACCTGCATACCGCGCAACTGTCGTATCAACTGTCGCTGCTGCTGATCACCCTGAGCCTGCAAAGCCACAAAGCGCTTTAAACAACTCTGTGGATCATCACCATAGGCCTCAAGAAATCCGAGATATTGCTGACGATCCAAGGCCGCTGAATTGGACTCAGTGGCGACAAAATGAATATTACTCGAAAGCGTAATTAAGCCTGCCACACGCTGTGGATAGCGCGCAGCAAAACCACTACAGAGCATTCCACCGAGGGACAGACCAATCAAATAACAGCACTCTGGCAGCAACTCTGCCATCCACTGATGGAGATCCGTCTCAGAATAATTCTTTAGGGTCGGAGACTGGGCAAAGCCCGGCAGGTCCAAGGTAATCACATCGGCAAACTGGCTCAACTGCCGTGGTAGCTCAGCCCAGATCTGGCTATCCATTCCCCAACCGTGCAACAACACCAAAGGCTGCGCATAAAGACGCAGGCCAGTGCAGGGATAGTTTATTAAGGCGGAGCTCGCAGAAGGCGCCGTCGGTGATGCTACAAAGGCATTCATCAGACTACAGCCGTAAGATCAAGACTATCCAGAGCAGCGACTAATTGGTCCACTTGCTCTTCGCTGTGGTTCGCGGAAAAGGTGATCCGCAATCGGCCAGTACCCACAGGCACAGTGGGCGGGCGAATGGCTCCCACCAAAAAACCCGCGGCACGCAGCTGCTGGCCTACCTGCATAACCTTTTCATCGTTATTAATTAACACCGGCTGTATAGGGGTATTCGATTCCGCCAACTGTAGACCGATCTGCTTGGCGCCACGGCGAAAACGTGCCACTAGCTGCCCTAGCTTATCGCGACGCCAGGTTTCTTCACGGACAATTTGCAAGCTAGCAATGGTTGCCGCGGCAATCGCCGGGGGCAGTGCCGTGGTGTAAATATAACTGCGTGAATATTGAATCAGGGTTTCGATCAGCGCCTCGCTACCGGCGACAAAAGCGCCGAAGGTACCAAAGCTTTTACCCAGAGTGCCGACCAAAACAGGCACCTGTTCAACAGACATATTGAGTTCTTCCACCAAGCCACCGCCCTGCTGACCGAGCACACCCACACCATGAGCATCATCGACCATCAGCCAGGCACTGTGCTTTTTCGCCAAGCTGCTGATCTCGCGCAGCGGTGCCAGATTGCCATCCATACTGAAGACACCGTCGGTGACAATCAGCTTGCGCTCAGCACTGGACTGTTCGAGACGCTGATCAAGGCTGGCCATATCAACATGTTTGTAGCGTTTAAAATCCGCTTGGGAAAGACGCCCACCATCGAGTAACGAAGCATGATTAAGCTGATCTTGGAGGATCAGATCACGGCGTCCAATCAAGGCGTTAATCGCCCCAATATTGGCCATATAACCGGTAGAAAATAATAGCGCCCTCGGGCGGCCAGTATACTCAGCCAGCTGTTCTTCAAGTTCTTGGTGAACCACAGAATGGCCGCTGACCAGATGCGAGGCACCGCTGCCGGTACCATATATATCAGCCGCCTGCTTGAGAGCCAGACTAATATCAGGATGGCCAGCAAGGCCCAGATAATCATTGCTGCAAAAATTGATTAACGATCGGCCCTCAACCGACAAAGTCGAGGAACAGCCCGAGGCGACATTGAGACGCGTCCGATAGAGGTGCTCTTCACGGCGCAGATTTAACTGCGCCTGAAGTGTCGCGTCCATAGAGTTCATTGAGAGAACTAACCGGCGCGATAAAACTGCGAATCAGTCTTAACGTCCGAGAGTGTTTGATGTAACTCAGCTTCCTGCTCGTCATTGGTTTTATCCACATGAAAAGGCTCAGGGGAAATACCCAGACGCTCAAACAACTGCATATCGGTATTGGCTTTGGGGTTCGGCGTAGTGAGCAATTTCTCGCAATAGAAAATCGAATTAGCGCCTGCCATAAAGGCCATAGCCTGCATCTGCTCATTCATATCTTCACGGCCAGCCGAAAGACGCACATAGGACTTAGGCATCATCAAACGAGCCACGGCGATAGTGCGAATAAACTCAAAGGGATCCAGATCCGCCTGATCGGCCATGGGCGTACCCGCGACTTTAACCAGCATATTGATCGGCACAGACTCCGGATGCCGCGGCAAATTAGCCAACTCCATTAACAAGCCCGCACGATCCTGCTGCTTCTCACCCATACCGACAATCCCACCGGCACAGACTTTCATGCCTGAATTACGCACATTGGACAGAGTATTGAGACGGTCTTGGTAGGTTCTGGTGGTAATCACCTCACCGTAGAATTCTTTAGAGGTATCGAGATTATGGTTGTAGTAGTCGAGACCGGCACTGGCCAGCTTCTCCGACTGCTCTTCGCTAAGCATACCCAGCGTCATGCAAGTCTCCAGACCCAAGGCCTTCACTTCGCGAATCATATGGGCGACTTTTGGAATATCCCGATCGTGGGGAGAGCGCCAGGCAGCACCCATACAGAAACGGCTGGAACCACTGGCCTTAGCCGCTTTCGCCGCCTCAATCACCGCCTCGATTTCCAGCAGTTTCTCTTTTTCCAGACCGGTATCGTAGCGAGCACTCTGAGGGCAGTACTTACAATCTTCAGGACAGGCGCCGGTTTTGATCGACAGCAAGGTGCTCAACTGCACCTGATTGGGATTGAAATGGCGACGATGCATCACCTGAGCATCAAACAGCAGATCATTAAACGGCTGATTAAATAGCGCCAGAACTTCTTCGCGCTGCCAGTTGTTGCGGATTGTATTGTCTCGGGAGGCTGCCATAGCCAAAACTCCATCATTGTCAGTCAGATCGGCCAATGATAGAGCGACAGATTTCACTGTCAACTTAAATTGTTGCGGATGGTTAACGGTGAGATTCTAAGTTGTCGCAGATATAGACGACTCGCTGACAAATTTGGGGACGCAGATTGCATAACCAGAAACACGCACCTATAATAACTATAGGTTATCAAAACACAGCAAAGGATTTGCGCATGGCGAAGAAGAGTAATATTTCGCTCCTACCTTGGATTACTAAAGCAAAGGCCCTTCCTGAAATAAGGCGTATAGCCTCACAGGAGACTGGAAGCCTAATCATTCTTAATCATACCCGCGACCGACAACAGCAGCGTAATGTCACGGACCGACAGATACTCAACGTGCTTAAAAATGGTGAATTGACCGGTCAATTCGAATGGGATACTCGAAACGAGCGGGGCTGGAAGTGCAAGCTGTCCAGAATTACTGCAGGTGACCATGTTTCTGTGATTGCGAAACTGGTAGAACGAGACGGCAATAAATGCCTAATCATTACAGTATGGAATTAACTATGTATCAATACATCGGTTGCGGGCTGGACAATATCTGGCTAAAAAATGGCTTTGAAGTCCACAAATCTGGCCAAGATACCGGACTGTCGATCCATAATTTGGATGGGCTGCACAGAGCTATTGCCCTGACAATCATCCATAGCCCTCAGCCCATCACCGGGCAGGAGTTTAGGTTTATTCGGATTGAATTAGATCTCTCGCAAAAATTCCTCGGCAATCTAATGGATAAGTCAGACCAATCTATTGCCAAGTGGGAGAAAGGCGAGCAAGCCATCCCGCGCTTAGCGGACAAGGCTATTCGCGATCTCTACTCGGAGTCTATAGGTGAAGGGGTTATAGCGGGTCTTTTGAGCCAAATGGCACAATTAGATCGAGACGTGCATGAGCACAGCCTACAACTTGAAGAAGTTAAAGGTGAGTGGCAGGCCTCAGCTTAACCGAGGCCCACACTCAGAATGTCACCAGATCAAAAGCTACTTTTGCTTAAAAATATGCATTGATCTGGCCATGCCTTTCTTCGACCAGCGATACCAGAGGCTTGGCAGCAAACGGAATGTTAGGTAAGCCCGAGCCCAGTTGCCAGGCACAATGATCAATGCCGGATTCTTCGCGACCTTATCTATAGCTTCACGGGCAAACTCATCAGCTGGCATCGGCTTAAAGGCAGACCAAAATTTAGTCACCTGCTCTTTAGTGATTCCTGAACCCAACCTGCCGAATTCACCGCCGGTCAAAATCGGCGTTTGAATGGCTCCAGGGCAGAGTGCACTGACCCGAACACCACGATATTCCGCTTCGATACGCAGTGCCTGAGACAGTCCAACCACGGCAAATTTACTGGTACTGTAAGGCACAGCATTGGTCGATGGAATCAGACCCGCCATGGAGGCAGTGTTGACTATATGGCCAAAGCCCTGCTCAACCATCAACTTGTAACAGGCCTGCACACCATTGGTAACGCCGCGAATATTGACGTCAAGACTCATGTCCCAATCGCTGACCTCCAACTCATGGGTCATGCCACCAACCGCAACACCGGCATTATTAAACAGGTAGTCGAGGCGACCAGTCTTGGCTAC
>CAJQKW010000035.1 GCA_905478975.1 uncultured Pseudomonadales bacterium
AGCCCTGAGCGTCATAAACAGCCCTTAGCTATAGAAAGCCATCAGTAATAAGAAATCACCTAGCTGCAATCAGATATTTATCCAGCACGTATTCGACTATGCTAAGCACCAGATTAAATAAAACTTCTGCCGAGGTGATACTAGTTCAATGATCAAGCGCTTTCCGGATATTCGACCCTATAAAACCCAATTTATAGCAGTTACCGCACCCCATCAACTCTATGTGGAAGAGTCCGGCAATCCCGATGGTATTCCGGTGCTGTTCGTCCATGGCGGCCCCGGAGGCGGCACCGCGATGACCGATCGCTGTTTTTTTGATCCGGAAAAATACCGCATTATTCTATTTGATCAGCGCGGCGCTGGGCGCTCCATGCCCCACGCATTGCTCGATGACAACCACACCTCAGCACTGATCGAAGACATTGAAACTATTCGCGCCACCCTGGACGTAGAGCGCTGGGTAGTGTTTGGCGGCTCCTGGGGCTCCACACTGGGACTGCTCTATGCCCAGCAGTACCCGCAACTGATCATGGGGCTGATCCTGCGCGGCATCTTTTTATGTCGCGATGAAGATATCAACTGGTTCTATCAGGACGGTGCTGGTCGGATTTTCCCTGAGTACTGGCAGCAGTACAGCAAAGTGATACCAGAGGAAGAGCGCGGTGATATGGTTGCAGCCTTCTATCGTCGCCTCACTGGAGACAATGACTTTGAGCGCATGGCAGCCGCCAAAGCCTGGTCCATATGGGAAGGGCGCTGCGCCACACTACAGAGCAACCCTGATCTGGTAGAGCGCTTCACTCACCCCCATTTGGCCGTCGCCATGGCACGTATTGAAGCGCACTTTTTTATCAACAAAGCGTTTATCCAGCCCAATCAAATTATCGACAATGCCCATATCCTCAAAGATATTCCCGGCACCATCGTTCACGGTCGCTACGATATGATCTGCCCGGTGAATCAAGCCATTGCCCTCAGTGAAGCCTGGCCCAGCGCAAAACTGGATATTATCGGCGATGCTGGCCACTCCTCATCCGAGCGCGGAATTACCGACGCTTTAGTCCGCGCCACCAACCGGCTCGCCTATCACCTAGAGAGCAACATTTAGGGTTCCCCCATGATTGGATTAATTCAGCGGGTCAGTCACGCCAGTGTCCGCGTCGACAACAAAGTCTGTGGCGAAATCGATCAGGGTATTTTATTGCTGCTGGCGGTAGAGCCCCAGGATCTCGAGAGCAGCGCCGAGCGGCTACTAGAAAGAGTGCTGAATTATCGGGTGTTTTCAGATGCAGACGGCAAGATGAACTTATCGTTACGGGATATTCAGGGCGGTTTGCTGGTGGTCTCGCAATTTACACTGGCAGCGAATACCCAAAAAGGTCTGCGCCCAAGCTTCACCTCGGCGGCCGCGCCGGCCCAAGCCGAGGCGCTGTACAATCACTTTGCCACTCGCGCCAAAGCCATTCACATCAATACTCAGAGCGGTATTTTTGCCGCCGATATGCAGGTAACTCTCTGTAATGACGGGCCAGTGACCTTTTCACTACAGGTTTAGCCAGTAACATTTGCGCCCCTACTGGCCTGCTTTTAGCGCCGCCACCAGACGCAGATGAAACCCCTCAAAACCGCCATTGCTCATCACCACCACATGGGACTTCTCAGAGCTTCCGTGAATCTGCTCTAGAGTGCTGGACAATAGCTGATCAATTTTCTCGCACACCATTGCAGGCACAGTGCAGGCAGTAGCCACCGCTTGCAGATCCCAGTTAACCGCCGGGCCTCTGTACCAAAGTGCGCAATCCGCTGCCGCCACCGCATCACTTAGCGCGGCTTTGTGCATACCCAGTTTCATGGTTGCCGAGCGCGGTTCAACAATCGCAATGACCTGCTCAGTACCCACTTTTGCCCGCAGCCCTTCGACGGTGCTAACAATGGCAGTTGGGTGATGAGCAAAATCATCGTAGACCCTAACCTGGTCATCCTCGTAGATGATCTCCATACGCCGTTTAACGCCGACAAACTGACACAGAGCTGCACATGCCGTTTCCAGGCTAACGCCCACTGTGGAGGCTGCCATGACTGCTGCAATGGCATTCAGCACATTGTGCTGGCCACTGTGCTGCCAGCTGATCTGTGCCGACTGATTATTGGCATCGGTAATTTCAAACCTCGAACCATCGGCGGCCAATAACTTATAGCGCCAGCCGGAGTCCTTAACGTCACTCTTCTCGTCACGAAAAGTCTGTATGTGACTCCAACAACCCTGATCAACCACCTGCTGTAAATTAGCGTTATCCACCGGGTAAATAAGCTGTCCATTGCTCGGCAAGATCCGCACCAGATGATGGAACTGACGCTGAATCGCCGTCAGATCATCAAAGATATCCCCGTGATCAAACTCCAGATTATTCATCACCAATGTATTGCTGTGGTAGTGGACAAACTTCGAGCGCTTATCGAAAAAGGCACTGTCGTACTCATCCGCTTCCACGACAAAATAGCCGCCACTGCCGGAACTCAAACGCGCCGAAAGACCAAAATCCAGTGGCACACCGCCAATCAAAAACCCGGGGTTTAATCCGCCATGCTCAAGAATTGCCGCCAACATACTGCTGGTCGTGGTCTTGCCGTGAGTACCGGAAACCGACAGCACATACTGATCTCGGAGAATATTCTCCCCCAGCCATTGAGGGCCAGAAGTGTAGACAAGCCCCTTATCGAGCATATATTCCACACAGGGATTACCGCGAGACATGGCGTTGCCAACAATAATTAGATCCGGCGTTGGCTGCAGCTGCTGGGGATCAAAGCCCTCAATCAAGTCAATTCCCGCCAGCTCTAACTGGGTGCTCATAGGCGGATAGACATTGGCGTCACTACCGGATACCCGATGGCCAAGCTGCTTAGCCAGCTGCGCCAGACTGCCCATAAAGGTGCCGCAGATACCGAGAATATGAATATGCATGAGTTTCCTTTTTTCACTCGCCGAATATTTTTTCACTGGGGCGATTATGGCATCAGGCTAAAAAAACTCCTAAAATTACGCGCTTTAGTCTAAAAATAAACGTATTGACCACTGAAAATAACTTCTATTTGTGGAGTAAACGCGTGCTGACTAATCTTCATGCAACCCTGGCTCTCGGACTTGTTGTCTCGCTTTGCGGGTGCGGTGGCGGCGGTGGCGGACAAAAACCCGCAAATACAGGTATCACTATTCCCCCTGCAACAAGCAATCAGGACAACAGCAAGCCGCCCTGGAATAGCTTTGCAGATCAGATTCAAGACCCCAGTAATCTAGCCGAACTCGCCACTGAATTTGAAACCGATGAGTACGACGCCATGGGTGCCCTGGCAATGATCAACGCATCCAGCGCCTATGCTCGCGGTGCCACAGGTGCCGGAATAGCGGTTGGCGTAATCGATTCAGGTGTCTATGAAGAGCATATTGAATTTTCTCAGGGCAGCGGCGATAAAGTCGAGTATGCCGGCAGCGACTACAGCAGCGGCAATCCAAGAAGCGACGATGCCATTGGCCACGGCACCCTGGTCGCCGGCGTTATCGGCGCCAACAAAGACGGTTCTGATCTCAGCAATGAGCTCAATATGCACGGCGTAGCTTTTGACGCCAGCATCTTAGCCTATGAAATACCCCTGGGTTCCGGAAGCGGCCCCTATGACCCTTTAGACGTTGAGCAGATCAATTTTTCCGACGACAATTACTTCGCCAATCGCTTCACCACCATGGCCGATCAGGTGGATATCATCAATCTGAGCTTTGGCTTTTCAGGAGTGGTCACCTCTTACACCGCAACTCAGGTGGAGTCGGCATTTGGCCTCACCATTGAGGCTCTGGCACAGCAAAATAAATCCCGCAGCCAGCGCTCGATTTTTGTCTTTTCCGCAGGCAATGCCTGGAACGATATAGATGATGAAGGCAATACTGTGGACGCCGATTCCCCCGAACTTATGCCCGGGCTGCCCTATCTGTTTCCCGAATTAAAAGACCATATGCTGGCAGTGGCCGCCGTCGACGACAGCGGTGAAATCGCCTTTTACTCCAACCGCTGTGGTGTGGCCGCCGACTACTGCCTGGTCGCACCTGGCGGCGGAGATGGCAATGACAACGGCAATGTGGAAACCCACGAGCGCATTTGGGGGCCAACGCCACCAGAACCTGACGCTGAAGTGGGCGCACACTATTACGGTGGCGCTATAGGCACCTCCTTTGCCGCGCCAGTGGTCAGTGGCTCTCTGGCGCTGTTAAAGCAGATGTTCCCCACTGTCGGCAATCACGAATTAGCCGCGCGACTACTAACCACCGCAGACAAAACCGGTATCTATAGCGACAGCAGTATTTATGGTCAGGGTCTCTTGGATCTGGATGCGGCCACGCGACCGGTGGGCGCACTGGCCGTGGCCAGCGAAAGCAGTTTAAACAGTGGCCTAAGCGATATTAGCGCAAGCAGTGTTACCACCTCCGGCGCCGGTCTTGGCAATAGTTTAGTGGCCGCACTCAGGGGTCATAATATGGCGCTCTTTGACCAACAGGGCTTTCCCTTTTATCGCGACGCCAGCCTGTTAGTTAATCAGGTTCAATCGCCATCAGCGGTCAACCGTATGCAGCATCGGGAGCAGCAGCTCGGCAATGGGGCACGCTTGCAGCTAGGCAAAAGTATTAACTCACTCAACAGTCAGGGTCAGCAGTTGCGGCCCGACTATCTGGCCCTGCAATTTGGCTCTGCATCTGAACAGTACAGCAACAGCAAACAGAGCCTCAATCGCTTTGTCGGCATCAATGCCAACCCCGGCTGGTTCTTTGGTGTCTATGCCGATGGCCTTGTCGCGCCAGACCACAATAGCGATGACAGCAGTTTTGCCGCGCCCTGGCTAAGCTTTGCCCGCAATGGTTTGAGCAGTGGCGGCGCTGTGGATCTGCGGCGGGGTAAATTGCGCATCGGTATGTTTGAAGGCTCAATGTTTGATAACTCAGGGTTAGACGGCCCTGGAGTCAGCGGCCAGCTGTCACCCGATCCGGAACTCAACAGCCACGGCAGCCTGCTCGAATACAGCCTCTGGTCTCCAGGCATAAGCCTCAACTTTCAACGGGGCTATATCAACGAAGACGAGAGCTTGCTCGGTGCCACCTTGGGACAGAATCTGGGACAGCTAAAAAACAGCGCCACCGACTTTTATGGCCTCAATGGTCATGTGCAGCTAAACCACAATTGGCAGGGCGTCTTTGCCGTCTATTTGGGTACTACCGAAAGCGGCCTCGAAGAGAGCGGTCTACTGAATCTCGACAAATCACTCAACAGCAATGCCTGGACTCTGGGCCTAAACAGCTCGCCAAACTGGCAGACAGATGATCGCTTGAGCATTAGCTTGCACCAGCCACTGCGGATTCAGAGTGGTCATGGCAGCCTGAAACTGGCCACCGGCCGCACCGTCGATCGCCAAGTCACCTACGAAACAGTCAGCTTCGACCTGCAACCCCAGGGTCGCGAACAACAGCTTGAACTGCTCTATCAGTTTAAATGGGGCAAGATCAACACTGCCACAAGGGTCGAATATCGTAGGCACCCCAACCACAACCCGCTTAACCGAAGTTATGGCATGATCGAATTTTCACTATTTAAAGCCTTCAGCCACTAGTTGCCGCTTCCTGACGGAGAGCTAAACCTTTACCATAGCGCCTCCACAAAGGACTACAGGGAAGAGAGAGTTACATGGCCAAAAGAAATGCGTTTTATGCACAATCTGGAGGCGTCACATCAGTGATTAACGCCTCTGCCGCTGGGGTTATTGAAGCCTGCCGCGCCAATAAAGACATTATCGGCACCCTTTACGCCGGTCAAAATGGCATCCTCGGCGCCCTTCACGAAAATCTGATAGATACCAGCAAAGAAACTCCCACCGCCGTGGCTTCACTGAAGCACACCCCCGGTGGCGCGTTCGGCTCCTGTCGTTACAAGATGCGCGACCACAATGAAGACAGCTCGGAATATGAGCGTCTGGTTGAAGTGTTTAAAGCGCACAATATTGGCTACTTCTTTTACAACGGTGGCGGCGACTCAGCGGATACCTGTCTCAAAGTGTCCCAGATCGCGACGCGCATGAACTACCCGCTGCAAGCTATCCATATCCCCAAAACCATCGACAATGATTTGCCCTTCACCGACTGCTCCCCCGGGTTTGGTTCAGTGGCCAAATATGTTGCCGTCTCCACCAAAGAGGCGAGTCTCGACATCGCCTCCATGTGTGCCTCATCGACCAAGATATTTATTCTCGAAGTGATGGGCCGTCACGCTGGTTGGATTGCCGCGTCTGGCGGATTGGCCGCAGAAAAAGCCGGTGAACCACCGCATATTATTATCTTCCCAGAAATCCCTTTTTCCCGAGACGAGTTTATTGCCAAGGTGGATGCCACGGTAAAAGACAAAGGCTACTGTGTAGTGGTCGCCTCAGAGGGCGCCAAGTATGCCGACGGCGCACTGATTTCCGGCTCATTGCACAAAGACGCCTTTGGGCACCAGCAGCTTGGCGGTGTCGCCCAAACCCTCGCCAGTATGGTAAAAAACAGCCTAGGCCATAAATATCACTATGCCCTAGCGGATTATTTACAGCGCGCGGCACGGCACATCGCATCGAAAACTGATGTCGAACAGGCCTACGCCGTGGGTAAGGGTGCTGTTGAAAAAGCCCTCGAAGGCAAGGGTGGAATCATGGTGACTATCGAGCGTGGTACCGGCAAAAAATACAGCTGGTCACTGGGCGACGCGCCCCTCAGCAAGATCGCCAATGTAGAGAAGAAGATGCCCCGCTCATTTATTACCAAAGATGGCTTTGGTATCACCGAAAAAGCTCGGGAGTATTTCCAGCCGCTAATTATTGGTGAGGATTATCCGCCCTATAAAAACGGCGTGCCCCAGTATGCCAAGCTGAAAAATATTCTGGTTCAGAAGAAACTCAAAGAGGGGTTTAAAGGCTAGAGCTTATACCTAAACTGCGCGTGGCAAGGGTTCGCCTTGCACAAACGCGCGCAGATTCTCAACCGTCTGATCAACCAACCTCTGCCTTGACTGACGTGCCACCCAGGCGCAGTGAGGAGTCACTATTAGGTTGGGAATAGCTTCGTCTAGCAACAGATTTCCCTCTCGCGGCGGTTCATTGGTCAGCACGTCAATGCCCGCTCCCGAGATGCTGCCATTCAACAACGCCTGCTTCAGTGCCGCCTCATTGACTATGCCGCCACGCGCCGTATTGATCAAAATCGCCGAGGATTTCATCAGCGCCAACTCGTCTCTGCCGATCAGGTTAGTGGTCTCGGCAGTCAGCGGACAATGCACACTGACAATATCCGCACGACTTAAAAACTCATCAAAGTCGACGCGTGTCTGATCTGGGTACTGACGTCCCGGCAGTGCTGCATAAATCACCTCAAGCCCAAAAGCCTCTGCCACTTTCGCCACACCGCGCCCCAACTCACCAGCTCCGACTATACCCAGCACCTTGCCCTGCAACTCCTCCACGGGAAAATCCAACAGACAAAACAGCGAACTGTCCTGCCAGGTGCCGTCCACAGCTACACGCTGATAGTCAGCGAGCTTGGTAGTCAGGGCCAGAATCAGCGCCCAGACATGTTGCACCACCGAGCCAGTGCCATATTTCACTGCATTGCACACCGCTACCTGATGTTTGGCGGCAGCCGGCAGGTCCACCGCATTGGTGCCGGTGGCCATAATCGAAATCATTTTTAACCGGGTTGCCTGAGACAGACTCAGAGCATTGATAGGCGCTTTGTTGGTCAACACAATATCGGCATCGGCAATACGCTCAGACACTTGACGGGCAGAGGTATCAGGGTAAATTGTCCAATCAAGGGACAGGGCGAGGAGGGCGCTGAGATCGAGATCTTGGGGGGCGAGAGTATCGCAATCGAGAAGCACGGCTTTCATATTTTTTTCGCTATTTTAAGAGTGGTGTGAAAGGGCGGTCGGGAGCATGTATTGGAGAGCGTGTATTCTAGCGCTGCTATCCCTGAAGATCATCAAGTAATCCTTCAATACTAAGTCCCCCAAAACTTGCGCATTTCCACATAGAGAAACGAGGCAGTCCAAGTAATCAGCACCAGTCCGGTCAATGATTCAGTGCCTGTCAGATAACGAATATCCCCCATCGGCGCAATATCGCCAAAGCCAAGAGTGGTGAAGGTGGTAAACGAAAAGTAAACGCAGTCCATCAAACTACCAGAAAAAGCACCCGTCAGCTCACCCCAGCCCTCAGCCTGGTGCATCAGATAATAGGCTACCGCAAACAGCCAAATCTCAATAACATGGGCCACCAGCGCGCCGAGAACACCGAGCACAATGCGAAAGCGATGACGTATGGTCAGCTTCGGCATCAGGCTGGTCAGCTGAAACAAAATCTCATAGTGAATGACCACGGCAATGGCGACGACAGTGCTGACAACTACTACAATTGTGATCATCTGATTTCATCCCTACTGCTAAATGGTGCGAATAGTTTCCACACGTCTTTTTAGCCTAGTTTAGTCCTAGCGCAGACTCGAACCGAATTTATGCCTAAACCTATGCCAAAACCACCGCATCTCAGGCAATAGGGCCTTCATCCCGGCGAGTTAATCCCCTGCTACGCTATGATATTAGCCGCCAACATCGCATAATACGCGGCATCTGAAGACCACTGCTCTGGGACAATAACAACCATGTCTGCAACCCTGCTTAATCTCTATCAAAAAACCGTTCTGCGCCATCCGCTGGGCGCTATTTTCGCCGTGCTGGCACTGACTGTGGGCATGGCTTTTGGCCTGCCCAATTTTAAGCTCGACGCCTCGGCAGATTCTCTGACCCTGGAACATGACGACGACCTAAATTATTTCCGTGAAGTGGTGCAGCGCTATGGCAGTGACAATTTTCTGATCGTGACGTTTTCGCCAAAACAAGGTGATCTGTTTGACGACGATAATCTACAGCTGCTGTCGTCCCTGCGCGGCGAACTGGCAGCTATTGACGGCGTCGAGAGTATGCTGTCACTGCTTGATGTGCCCCTGTTATACAGCCCCAAAATTGGCGTTGCTGATCTCAAAAACGAACTCAACACTCTGCTCTCCCCCGGTGTCGATCGCCAGCTGGCCCGCGAGGAATTTCTCAATAGTCCGATCTACAAAAACCTAATTTTAAGTGCCGATGGCCAGACCACCGGTATGCTTGCAACCTTAGAGCTGGATCAGAAATATCTCGACCTGGTTAGCGCCCGCGACGCCCTGCGTTTTATTAAATCCACCCAAGAGCTGAGCGCCGAACAGCAGATCGAACTGGATCGTGTCAGCCAAGAATTTCTCGACTACCGCACCGCCAAAGCCACCCAGTCTCACCAGCTAGTCGCCGATGTGCGCAATCTAATGAATGGCTATCGTGACCGCGCCACCATCTTCCTCGGCGGCCCCGACATGATCACCGCGGATATGGTGGACTTTATCAAAAGTGATCTGGCGACCTTTGGCATTGGTATTTTGATCTTTGTGATTGTCACCCTGGCAGTGATTTTCCGTCAGCTGCGCTGGGTGGTTCTGCCCCTCAGCACCTGCGCCATCTGCCTGATTATTATTCTCGGTTTTTTAAGCTGGATCGACTGGCGTCTCACGGTTATCTCATCCAACTTTGTCGCCCTGTTATTGATTATTACCCTGGCCCTGACCATGCATCTGATCGTGCGCTATCGCGAGCTGCATCGCGGACAGCCGGATGCCTCTCAGGAACAGCTGGTCACTGCCACAGTCACCTCCATGGCCAAACCCTGCCTCTACACTGTGCTGACAACCATGGTCGCTTTCCTGTCCTTGGTGGTAAGTAATATTCGACCGGTAATCGACTTTGGCTGGATGATGACCATGGGTATTTCACTGGCCCTGATGATCGCCTTTATTATTATCCCCGCCGGCATGATGTTGCTGGGCAAGGGTAAAAACAGTGGTGGCAACGACAACTCCGCCGCGGTCACTGCCGTGTTTTCCAACTTTACCGAACGTCACGGCAGCGCAGTCCTACTGATTGCTCTCGGCCTCGGCGTGCTCTCTGTGGTGGGTATCAGCCGCCTCGAAGTGGAAAATCGCTTTATCGACTATTTCCGCAGCAACACCGAAATCTATCAGGGCATGGAAATTATCGACGCCTCTCTGGGCGGTACCACGCCTATGGATATTATTTTGCAGGCACCGACCTTTGCCGAGCCGGAGCAGAACGATGCTTTTGATGCTGAGTTTAGTGAGTACAGTGATAATGAGTACGGCGATGACGAATACAGTGACGACGCCTTTGGCGAAGATGCCTTCGCCAACGTAGAAGCAGAAACTGACGATTACGGCGACGATGCTTTCAGTGGCGATGCATTTGGTGACGATGCATTCGGCACCGAATCTGACAACGGCGACAGCAGCACTGAACTCAAAGAGACCTACTGGTTTACCTCAACCGGCCTAGCAGATCTGGCCAAGTTGCAGGCCTATATAGAATCCCTCCCGGAAGTGGGAAAAGTCAGCTCACTGGTGCAGATCTATGATGTGGCCAGTGATCTTAGCGGCCACAAGTTAAATGATTTTGAAATTGCCTTTATGCGCAAAAGCTTTGGCCCCGAAATCTATAACCAGATGGTTGCCCCCTACCTGATCGAAGATATAGACGAGACACGTATTCAGTTGCGCGCCATGGAAACCGAAGGTCTGCTGCGCCGCGCCGACCTGCTGCAAAAAATCCGCGACTACGCTGTCAATGAAGTGGGTATTGCCCCCGAAGATATTCGCTTTACCGGGCTGCTGGTGCTCTATAACAATATGCTCCAGAGCCTCTACAAATCCCAGATCCTCACTTTGGGCGCGGTCTTTGTCGGCATTATGCTAATGTTTTTAGTGCTGTTCCGCTCGGCAAAAATCTCCATGATTGCCATAGTGCCGAACTTTCTAGCCGCGGGCATTGTTCTCGGCGGCATGGGCTGGACTGGCATACCACTGGATATGATGACCATTACCATCGCCGCCATTACCGTGGGCATTGGCGTCGACCATGCGATTCACTACATCACTCGATTTCAACGTGAATTCAGTGTCGACGGCGACTACGTTGCCGCCATGCACAGAGCCCATGCCAGTATTGGTCTGGCGCTGTTTTATACCGCGATTACCATTATTGTTGGGTTCTCGATTCTCGCACTATCGAACTTTATTCCCTCGATCTACTTTGGTCTGCTAACCGGTCTGGCAATGACCGCGGCGCTGCTGGGCTCTATGACTCTGCTGCCGAAACTGATACTGATTGCCAAACCGCTGGGTGCCGGACGCACTTCTTAAAAATGGATTATTAAAAAACCCTATGCCACTTGTCACACTGCAAGACATCTATCTCAGCTATGGTCAGCCGCCACTGATTGACCGTATCAATCTGGTTATCGAACCCGGCGAACGCATCTGCCTGATCGGCCGAAATGGCGCCGGCAAATCAACCCTGCTCAAAATTCTTACCGGCCAGGTAACGGCCGACGAAGGTGTGCTGAAACGCGCCGCCGGGGTCAAAATTGCCCAGTTAGAACAGTCAGTTCCCCACGACGCCACCGGCTCCGTCTTTGACGTGATCGCCGAAGGTCTCGGAGAAGAAGGCAAGCTGGCCGCCCGCTATCACCATCTGATTCTGCAACTGGGTTCAGATCCCAGTGACAAGGTGATGAACGAACTAGAAGAGGTTCAGGGTGAGCTAGAGCGCGTCGACGGCTGGGATATCAATCAGCGCGTCGAAGCCATAGTCACCACCATGGAGCTCAATCCCGATGTGGATATCTCCAGCCTCTCCGGGGGTTACAAGCGCCGCGTACTATTGGCCCGAGCACTGGTCTGCAAGCCCGACCTGCTGCTGCTTGATGAGCCCACCAACCACCTGGATATCGACGCCATTCAATGGGTCGAAGCGTTCTTGCTGAAGTGGGAGGGCGCACTATTATTTATCAGTCACGACCGTCGCTTTATGAACAATCTAGCCACCCGCTTTGTGGAAATTGACCGCGGCCAGCTGGCAGAATTCAACTGCAACTACGCGACCTATATTCAGCGTAAAAAAGACATGCTGGAAACCGAAGATCGCCACAATGCACTATTCGACAAACGCCTCTCTCAAGAAGAAGTGTGGATTCGGCAGGGTATTAAAGCCCGCCGCACCCGTAACGAAGGCCGCGTCCGTGCCCTGGAAGCCTTGCGCGTCGAGCACGCCGCCCGTCGCAAGCAGGTGGGTACCGCCAAGATGGATATTCAGCAGGCGGACAAATCCGGCAAGATCGTTGCCGAAGCCAATGACATCAGCTTCGCCTTTGATGACGGCAATGCCGTGGTGAAATCCTTCTCCACACTGATTCAGCGCGGCGACAAAGTCGGCCTGATCGGTCGCAACGGCGTCGGTAAAACCACCTTATTGAAGCTGTTACTGGGTCAACTAGAGCCCCAGCAGGGCAAGATCAAAACCGGCACCAATCTCAATATCGCCTACTTTGATCAGTATCGTGCAGCCCTAGACGAGTCCAAAACAGTTCAAGACAATGTCTCCGGCGGACGGGATATGCTCGAAGTTGGCGGCAAATCGCGTCACGTTATCAGCTATTTGCAGGATTTTCTCTTTAGCCCCGATCGCTGTCGCCAACCGGTAAGCGCCCTTTCCGGTGGAGAGCGCAACCGACTGTTACTGGCCAAGCTGTTCACCCGACCCTCCAATATTCTGGTGCTCGATGAGCCGACCAACGATCTGGATATAGACACTCTGGATCTGCTGGAAGAACTGCTGATCGACTACAAGGGCACGGTACTGCTAGTCAGTCACGATCGCTCCTTCCTTAACAATGTAGTCACCAGCACCCTGGTCTTTGAAGGCAATGCGGTGATCAACCAATATATCGGCGGCTACGATGATTGGCTGCGCCAGCGTAAAGCTGAGCAGACGCCCACCACGGGGAAAACCTCCTCAACAGCAACCAAGGCATCAAGTAAAACTGATGGGCCGGTAAAAAAGCGCTCTTATAAAGTACAGCGTGAATTGGACAAGCTGCCCGCGGAGATAGAGCGTCTGGAAACTGACATTGGCGCCATCTCAGAGCAGATGAATCAGCCCGACTTCTACCAAGCTGAGCGCTCGGTCACGGCAGCCGTTGAAAAGAACCTGGCCACAGCGCAGGAGCAGCTCAATCAGTGCTACCAGCGATGGGAAGAACTAGAAACCGAGTAGCAGGCAGAATAACCTGTGGATATTCCCGCGCGAGCATAGTCAAAAGCCGCGCGGAGCTTTAAAATCAACCGAAGCTCTATATCAAAACAAAAAGACACTCTAGAGAACACACTTAGAAGACAATGCCCATGACTAAACAGCACAAACCCTTAATACTCCTGATTCTCGACGGCTTTGGTTATAGCGATATCACCGCCCACAACGCCATCAGCAACGCCGACGCACCAGTCTGGCAGGCACTGTGGCAGGAGCGCCCCAAGACCTTGATCCACACCTCCGGCATGGAAGTGGGTCTACCAGAGGGCCAGATGGGCAATTCAGAAGTAGGGCATATGACATTGGGTGCGGGACGGGTGGTCTACCAAAACTTCACCCGCATCAACAAAGCCATTAGCGACGGTGACTTTTTCACTAACCCGATTTACTGCGGCGCCATCGACAAAGCCCAGAGCAGCGGCAAGGCCGTGCATATTATGGGTCTGCTCTCCCCCGGCGGTGTTCACAGCCACGAAGACCATATCAATGCCATGATCGAAATGGCCGCCCAGCGCGGAGCAGAAAAAATCTACCTCCACGCCTTTCTCGACGGCCGCGACTGCCCACCGCGCAGTGCCAAACCCTCACTTGAGAAAACCCAAGCACTGATCGAAAAACTCGGTGTTGGCAAAATCGCCTCAGTCTGTGGCCGTTTCTTTGCCCTCGACCGCGACAACCGCTGGGACCGAGTCGCCGAAGCCTACAACCTTGTCACTGCGGGCGTCGCAGACTACAGCGCCAGCGATGCCGTCACCGCCCTCAGCGACGCCTATGCCCGTGACGAGAACGACGAATTTGTCCGTGCCACGACTATCTGTGGAGAGGGCGAAGCGCCGGTTGCCATAGAAGATGGCGACGCCGTGATCTTTATGAACTTCCGTCCCGATCGCGCCCGAGAAATCGCCCACGCCCTGACCAATAAAGACTTCGACGGTTTCGAACGTGCTGCCACACCGCAGCTCTCGACCTTCGTCCAGACCACCGAATACCAAGACAATATCGACGCCCCCTGCGCCTATCCGCCGATCCCACTGGTTAATTCCATGGGCGACTATCTGGCACAGCAAGGCAAGCGCCAGCTGCGAATCGCCGAGACAGAAAAATACGCCCACGTAACCTTCTTCTTCAGCGGCGGCCGCGAGTCACTCTATGATCTTGAAGAACGCATACTGGTGCCCTCGCCGAATATCGCCACCTACGACGACCAGCCGGAAATGAGCGCCCCAGAAGTCACCGCCAAACTGGTTGAAGCCATAGACTCTGGCAAGTTCGACACCATTATTTGCAACTACGCCAACTGCGATCAGGTCGGCCACACCGGCAACTTTGAAGCCTCAATTAAAGCCGTAGAAGCCATCGACCACAGCCTCGCGCAAGTTATAGCCGCAGCAGAAAAAGTCGGCGGTGAAATTTTGATCACCGCAGACCACGGCAATGTTGAAGAAATGTACGACGATGCCAACCAGCAGCCCCATACTCAGCACACTACATTACCGGTGCCGCTGGTCTATGTTGGTGAACGCACACTTAACCTTGACCCCGGTGGTTCTCTGGCTGATATAGCGCCGACCATGCTGGCACTGATGGATTTGCCACAGCCGGTTGAGATGACGGGTCGTTCGTTGATCCGCAATACTTAAATAAAGAACACCTAAATGAAAAGCACTTAATGACGAGCACTTTATGAAGAGCTATCAATGAAAATCGCCTCGGCAATCATCAGCGCAGCCCTTAGCTGTGCTCTGTTGCTATTGCCCTTTCAGGCAATCGCTGCCGAGGACGACAAAGCCAAACTGGCCAATCTAAAAACCGCCATCACCAGCCTTGAAAAACAGCTCAACAAGCGCGACAAAGATAAGAACAAATTAGCTGCCGAACTAAAAAAGAATGAAGTCGCCGCCTCCGCCAGCAGTAAAAAAATTCGCCAGCTAAACAGCAAAATAAATACCCGTCGCGCCAAGCTAGCCGAACTCGGCAAACAGCAGCGCCAGCTCAAAATCGATATTAACAAACAAAATGCCGCCGTCAGCGAACAGCTCGCCGCCGCCTATAAAATGGGCGCCCAGGAACCCGTCAAACTGCTGCTCAATCAAGAAGACCCCCAGCAGTTAGCGCGTCTATTTAAGTACTATAACTATGTGCTCGATGCGCGCAATGAGAAGATCGACCAATATATGGCCGATATCCAACAGCTCTCAACGGTGCAAACCGAAGTCATCGAAGAGACCAACCTATTGGATAGCGCCAAAATCGAACTACAAAAAGATCAACAGCAACTGCTGGCCAACAACAGTCGCCGACAAGCTACCCTAAAACAGCTCAACGCCGCCCTGCAAAGTGACAAATCCAAGCTAGATAAATTGCTCAAACAGCGCAGCGAACTCGAAGAGCTATTAAAGAACGTTCGCAGCGTCGTGAAAAAAATGGCCCTGACAACACCTCCCGGTGGCCAGAGCTTCGCCTCACAAAAAGGCCTATTACGCTGGCCTCTCAAAGGCAAAGTGGCACACAGTTTCGGCAGCAAACGCAGCGGATCCCTGCGCTGGGATGGCTGGTTGATCGGCGCCAAAATCGGCGAACCCGTAGCCGCAGTACACGACGGCCAAGTGATCTTTTCCAACTATATGCGTGGATTTGGGCTATTAATTATTCTCAATCACGGCGATGGCTATATGAGCCTCTACGCCCACAATGAAGAGCTGCTTAAAGACACAGGAGACTGGGTACTAAGCAACGAAAGTATCGCCCGAGCCGGCGACACCGGAGGCTTAGATAAGCCCGCCCTGTATTTTGAAATACGCAAAAAAGGCCAGCCCTCCGATCCGAAAAAATGGCTGGGCAAACGCTAAATACAGCCAGCTCTTAACTAAATCGCGGCTCACCACTTGCAACTCACTTGCAACTGTGCCGCGCCAAAGGGCTCCAACTGCTAGATCAGACTAAAAAAATACTACAAAGCCGCAGCCCAAGCAGCCATTAGGACAGATAACCTATGTATACAAAGTATTTCATCACCACATTGGCAACAGCCCTGATTGGCATACTGCCCCTAGCCACCGCCAGTGCAGAAACCGAAGCCAAGACAACCGACCCGCAAGCCACTCAAGAAGAGCGCCTGCCACTTCGCGAGCTGCGCCTCTTTACCCAAGTATTTGAACAGATCCGTCGCGGCTATGTAGAAGAAGTCGCCGACACCGAACTCCTGGAAAACGCCATCGCCGGACTACTCCTGGAACTTGACCCTCACTCCGTCTATTTAAACCAAACCGATTATGAGCAACTGCAAGAAAGCGCCACCGGCGAATACGGCGGCCTGGGCCTCCAGGTCGGTTCGGAGCGCGGCATGATCAAAGTTATCTCACCCATCGACGACAGCCCCGCCGCCAAAGCCGGCATCGAAGCTGGCGACTTTATCGTCGAAGTTGACGGCACCCCAGTGCGTGGCATGGCAGTGCAAAAAGCCATCGACAAACTGCGCGGCGAAAAAGGCACCAGCATCGAACTAACGGTCTTCCGTGAAGGCGAAGAAGGCCCCCTGGATATCACCGTAATCCGCGACATCATCCAAGTCAGCTCAGTGCGCAGCCGTATTATTGAACCCGGCTACGGCTACGTCCGCGTCTCCCAATTTCAAGTCAGCTCCGGCGACGACTTTAAAGATGCACTGATCTCACTGAAGGCAAAAAAACCCGCCCTAAAAGGCCTTATCATCGACCTGCGCAACAACCCCGGCGGACTAGTGCCAGCCTCAGTTGAAATCGCCGACGCCGTCCTCGATGGCGGCACAGTGGTCTACACCGAAGGCCGCCTCCCCAGCGCCAATATCAGTTTCGACGCCGAAAGCGGCGATCTGCTGCAAGGCACGCCCATAGTGGTGCTG
The DNA here is from genome assembly GCA_905478975.1 of uncultured Pseudomonadales bacterium. Taxonomy (GTDB): domain Bacteria; phylum Pseudomonadota; class Gammaproteobacteria; order Pseudomonadales; family Porticoccaceae; genus HTCC2207. Next base: position 17,191 of record CAJQKW010000035.1, read on the forward strand.
ATTAATGGCGGCAGCGCCTCCGCGTCAGAGATCGTCGCCGGAGCACTGCAAGATCATCAGCGAGCAGCGATTATTGGCACCCAGAGCTTTGGTAAAGGCTCAGTGCAAACGGTTATTCCACTGGGCGATGGCCGTGCAGTGAAACTGACTACTGCAAGGTACTTCACGCCCAATGGCCGATCTATTCAGGCTGAGGGGATTGTGCCGGATATTATTGTTGAGCCTGCGGAGATCCGCCTGTACAAGAAGCGCAAGCAAGTACGGGAAGCGGATCTAGAAGGGCATTTGGAGCAGGCTGACAGTAAAATGAAAAAAGCTAAAGATCGCGATGAAGATATCACCGACGATAATCAGCTTTATGAAGCGTTGAATGTTTTGAAGGGGTTTCAGCT
>CAJQKW010000036.1 GCA_905478975.1 uncultured Pseudomonadales bacterium
TTAAGTAAGAGTTTAAGTAAGAGTTTAAATAAGGGTTTAAGTAATCAAGCCATCTAAAGATTAGTTACAACTAGATGGCAGTTACTGCCTAGTAAAAATTAAAAACCCGGCCTATTCGCCGGGTTTTTTTATTTTTTATCTGATAATTTTTCTGTTTTTAAAAAAATATTTAGTGAACTTTTACAGGGCTTTTACAGGACTTTTAGAGAACTTGCAGAAAATTTTTTGAAATTTATAGGATAGCTTTTATGGCGATATTTAAAGCTACTACAAGAGCGTCAAATCAATCCGAATTATACATATTGGCCAGTGACTCTAATTGACCGGTAAGATAATTTTTAGTGCCATCAATTTTTTCCAGCATCGAATCCATCGCCGCAAACTGCGTTAAATAGCGTTGGTAAACTTTTTCCATTCGTGCCTCAAGCACAACCAACTCAGCGGCAAAATCTTCGCTGTAACCCTCGGCATTATCTTTCCTTGTGGCAACAATACCGGTGCTGTCATTAAGACCCTCAAGCAGTGTTGCAACATCCTGTGCCAGACCCTTAGAATTTGTATCATAAAGATTTTGGCTGCTAGTACCGGCAGACAACATGGTCACAACATCGTCGTAACTATTTTCAATCGCCGCGTCGAAGGTAGCCGTCGCAAAGGTCAAGTTGCCGGATTTATCGACACTGATACCCACATCTCTAAGGGCCGAAATGGAACCACTAGAGGTGGAAGAATCATCCATCAGCGCACCGAACACCTGCTGCTTAATGTAGCGCACTGCACTGCCTTCGCGAGCCAAATCGCCGCTGTAATCTAAGTCTTCATTGAGGGTTGAACTGGTCAGGTCAGAGAGCAGTTGGTTAAATTGGTTGTAAGCAGTTACCGCACTCTGAAGATTGGTCTTTAACACCGAATTGTCATTGCTGACATTTAAACGGACCGCGTCAGTACTAGTCTGAGACAGGGTAAACGTTGCGCCGTCAATCACATCAGAAATGTCGTTGCTGCCGCGGGTAACGGTTAATCCATTGACATTTAAAACCGCATCTTGCGCTGCTCTAATGGTATTGCCACTGTCACCAAAGCCTAAATCTGGATTAGAGCTGAGGCTAAAAACACCCTGGCTGCCGGTATCGCCGGTCAGCATAATGCGGTAATTAGCACCCTGTGTTCCCGTATCAAGCAGCACCGCAGTGACGCCAGTATTGGCGGCATTAATTGCACTGACTACCCCGGCTGGGGTCGCCGTAGACACATTAATCGCGGTAATCGTTGGGCTGTTAATCGCAGTTGTGCCACTCACTGTAGAGCTTACTGTATGACTGTCGCCAGAGCCGGTCATGGTCGGCGCTGTAGTAACCGCAGCAGCGGTTTTGTAGCTAAATTCAAAACCATCACCAGCGCTATTAGCGGCAACGGTAAAGAGTAAATTTTCATAGCCAGAGCCAGCCTGAATGGCGCTGACCTGTTCGGCGATGCTGGTGTAGCTGGCACTGGCAACCGTCAGCGTATTTTTGCTATCGCCGACCACCAGGGTGGTGGTCACCGCAGCAGTGGTGGTGACGTTGTATTTAGCCGCAACGCCGCTAACAGGAGTCAGTGCGCTGGCCGCTGCCGTCACCACACCCTGAGCACTGGCAATCGAGCCTGTGCCAGCGGTCTTTTGAGTAAAGGTCACACCCGCACTTGCGTTGACTGCGGCATTGAATTCAAAGGCTGTTGATGCCGTGGCCTTAGACTGCAGCGCAGCAGCATAGCCCGCCAGGGTTTCGGAGCCGCTGGAGGTACCGCCAGCGCTATTGATTTCCGCTTGGGTTACCGCAATGCTATTGCCACTGCCATCGGTTACGCTAATGCTGGCTCCGCCGGCAACCGCGGTGCGCAAGTCAGCCTCCGAGAGCACCTCGTTAAAGGTGCCAAACACCGTGCTTCCAACTGACAGAGAGATATCAAAATTTGAGGCACTCAGTGAGCTGCTGGCAGAACTATATTGATCGGAGATCATGCGCTGACTTTGAGCAAGCTGGCTGACAGTGACATCGTAGGAACCGGCAACCGCATTGCCCGCAACAGAGGTGAAACCCACTGAGCCGGCCGCCGATGAGTAGCCAGAACTTAAGGCCATTTCGTCGGCATCATTGAGTGCTTCAAAGGCGGTCTTCAGCAGACCTATTTCCTGAGCAATCAACGCATAGCCAGAGACAGATGCCGTGCTAGCGGTTATTTTTTCCTGAATCGCCGCTTCCTTGGGGATTTTAGAGACATCGGTCAGATTTCTCGCCAGGGAAACCACATCGAGACCCGAGCCGGCGCCCAGAGTCGTTAATATCTGTGCCGAGGCGCTGGTGGTTGCAGTTGAGGTGGCGGCGGTTTCAGTCATCTCGGTTCTCTAAATAGTGGGTAATTTTATCGGCCCTGAAAATGCCAAATTGGATTAACGAATGTAGTCAAACAGGCTTAGCTGGGAGATTTTCGCAAAACTACTCTGCCCTGCTTCCAAGGACATAATCTCAGAGGTCAGCTGAGTAATAGCACTGGCGTAATCGAGATCTTCAGCGCCCGACAGCAGCGACTGATAACGCAGCCTGGTGTCAGCCAGGATGTCAGCCTGAGAGTCAACGACACCCAAGCGACTGCCGACATCGGCAATAGCAAGAGCGAGGTTTTGCGTTAAATCGCTGACTTCAGCGAGACTAACTTGCAGACCCGCTGAGTCATTGGCCTTGAGCGCCGCAGTAAAATCATCTATCACAGCGAAAAAATTGACCCGTTCACTGATACCGTCGGTTTCACGAATCACACTGGTAAAAGCCTCATTGCCGGGACGATTGAGTACCAGCTGACGCTGATCAGACACATCCACCATCACCTGGGTCTGATCACCTTGATAGGCAATCTCGCCGACGCCATTCTCGGCAAAGGGGCGTGTGTTAGTCATAGATCCAGCGAACACATAGTTACCCGACACATCTCGAGTATTGGACAGAGAAACCAACTCATTGCGCAGCGCACTGACCTCTTTAGCAAGAATGATTCGGTCGTCTCCCGAGAGCGTTTCACTATTGCCCTGTACCGCGATTTCGCGAATCCGCTGCATGATATTTTCCGAACTGGTCAAAGCGGACTCTTCGGATCCCATGCGTGCGCTCACGGTTTCAAGGTTGCCAGCATAGACATCTTGACGATTGAGCGCAGTGGTAAGGCGTTGAATTAATGCCCCCTGCTCCGGATTATCACTGGGCCGAACCATCTGCTTGCCGCTGGCCAGCTGAGCCTGCATATCAGAGACTTTGCTCTGCTGGCTGACCATCTGCGTGGTGGCGCGCTCAAACATCTGGCTAGTAGAGACTTTCATCAGTCAATTCCTTAACGAATGGATAATATGGAATCAAATAGCTTCGAGGCTACCTGAATAATTTGTGCCGAGGCCTGATAGGCCTGCTGAAAGCGAATCAGTTCGGCAGCTTCTTCGTCGAGGCTGACGCCAGAGACCTGATCTCTGGAGGCCACAGCCTGGTCATAGACCACCTGTATAGCGTCTTTCGACATCATTGCCAGGGCCGCTTTGCCACCCACGGTGCCCACCAGAGTGATATAGGCTTCACTAAAGGTGCGGCCATCAGCCAACACCTGTTTGTCTTGCAGACCAGCGATACGTAGCATATTGCCATTGTCGCCAATACCGTCTTTATTGCTGTCGACGGCAAAGCGATCACCGGCCAATGGATTGCCGTCAATCTCTACCACCAAGCCGTTGTGAACAATGTCATCGCCAAAGCTATAGCTTCGAGTGGCCACGACAGTGCCAGTGGTATCGTCGCTAATGCTGTATTCATTGGCCGAAGAAAAATTAATCGTAAACGGCTGTAGCAGACTGCTGGCGACCGCCGCATTATCTGAATCGCCAAAGCCTGCGGCCACTGAGGCACTGCCCGTGCCAGTAACAAACACCGCGAGATCTTCGGTTAGTGGACCCTCGGCATAAATACCGGTGCGCAAACCCAGCACCGCCAGATCAGCCGGCACACCAGCGGCACCAAAGGTAAAGCGAATGTCTTCAGACCCCTGCATAGCCAACTTGCCGCTATACATCTTGTTCGGCTGGCCCAGTGCGTTAGTGCTGGAAGAAACCACTGGGTTGCCCAGAGTAATATTGTCGCCCTCGTGGCCAGCGGCATTGGTCAAACGCAGCTGATCATCGCCATTCACTATGGCAATTACATTGGTGGTGTTGGAGGCGCTATTAATCGCCGCGGCCAGGTCATCCACAGAGGTCAGTAAGCTGCCGCCGCCAATGGTGACGCCATTGATATTGAGCTGCTGAGTGAAGTCGATACTGCTGGCCTCGAGTTCAATACTGGTGCTCGCCGTGGCGCTGACGCCGGTGGCTGCCGAGGCGCTGTTTAGCCAGGCCGCCATAGTCGCCGCCGAGCTAGTGTCACCCGCCGCCAGAGACAAACTGCCCAGAGAGGTGCCGTTTAACAGCAGCGCATCAGCGCTAATAAGGTCAATGGCCACGGAGGAGGCGTTATTTTGCAGTCGCACAGCGTCCGATATGGCTGAAGCCGCGAGGGTGGTCGTGGTGTAGGTATCGGTAATACCCACTGTACTGACCTGCCAGTCTTTGCGCTCAACTTCAGAGGCCAAAAAACCGTAGGTCAGAGGCAGATCCATATAGGCATCGGCACCGGTGGCATTCAGGTAGCTATCGCTATAGCTGCTGGTGCCGTTAAAGCCAGCATCTCCAGCGAGCATCGTCGCGCGCGAGGCGCTATCCAGGCTGCTGCCGAGCACATGCACGCCATCGGCGGTCATCACCTGAAAGCTGAGGTCGCTGCCGTAGGGCACTTCCATCATCAGTGCAGCCTGGGTGGTTCCCTTGGGGATCACGTAGGCTGGCGCCAAGTAGCTCGCTGTTACAGCTTCGCCCGCCGCGGCACTGGGATTATTACCTAGGCTCTGGAGGGTTTTGCCGGCGGCAAAGCCAGCATTATCATCAGCTACTGCATGCTCAAGGCCCAGGGTTGCGACACCCAGATTACTCAGGTCGCTCATTACCCGCATGGTCTCGCCAGTGGCCACAGCAAGGGGATCAGTTTGAATCATACGAATGCCGCTGGCAGGTCGCGTCAGGGGACTAACCACAAAACTTTCACCGTCGCGGGGCATGGCATCCACAGAGAGACTCAGTCCAGCATATTCAAAACTGCTGTGTCCAGGGGTCGCCAGAGTGCTGGCGCCACTGTCAATATCGTCAATGCGCCAGCTGTTCTGCTCGCTGACCCAGGTGACACGAAATGGCGAATAGTCAAAGGCTTCAGGGTCAGTCACCTGAACCTGCAAACTGATCGCGCTATTGTCGACACCGGCGCTAATATCAAATGCCGGGTCTATGGCAAACAGATCAGTGCCAGGATCACCACGGCCATCGAGGCCAGCGCTGTGAATCTGATTCACTTCGGCGACCAGGGTTTGGGCCAGGTAGTCGAAACTGTCCATCGCCGGCGCCAGTGTTTGAGTGCGGAAATTTAACAGCCCCCCAAGCATACCGCTGCTCACTGCGCTGGCCGCTCGGCGGTCACCGTAGGGCTCAATAATCAAATCCACACGACCGGGATCGCTGCTGTCAAAGGCAGCACCCAGATCATAGGGCACTTTATGGTCGGCGATCAGGCTGCCAGCACTGCTGCCCAAACGCACCTGCACTTGGCCTGATGTGGATTCAGCCACATGAATTTTGGTCACCGAGGACATCTCGCGCAGTAGCTGATCGCGCTGGTCCAGTAGCATCGGCGGCTGACTGTCTAAAGTGAGCTTTTTGTTTAACTGGCGATTAACAAACGCGAGCTTGTCAGAGAGACTATTAAGCGTGGCAACCTGAGTGTTAATGTTCTCGCGAGTCTCAATTTCCACGGCATCTAGCTGACCGGATAATTCACGGAAGCGGGCCGTCATACCATCGGCGTCACGGAGAAAATCGCTGCGCAAATTAATCGAGGCCGGGTCTGCACTGAGAGCATTGGCGGTGGCAAAAAACTTGTCCATGGCACTGGAGAGGCCGGAGGCCTCGGAACCCATAATATCCACTACACGGTTGGCGTAATCAATCAGCGGCTGCTGGGTGGTGAGCTTGCTGCTACTGTCCCGCAGGCTGGCTTCGGCAAACTCATCATAGGCCCGTTCAATATTGTCCAAACGGGCACCAGAACCAACAAATACCGTTCCCTGCTGGCTTGGCGCATTCTCTGAAGTCTCAGAGATCTGCCGTGAATAGCCTTCAGTGTTGAGGTTGGCAATGTTGTTACCCACTGTTGAAAGGGCCTGACGATACAACTGAGTCGCGCCTGCTCCGATCGATAGAATATCTGCCATAGTCCCCTCCTTAAATCTGTTTAGTACTTTTTAAATAGTGCTGATTAAATGGTTCTGTCATTAAATGCTGCGGCGAAACTAGTTTCGTCCAGTCAGTGGCATGGCGGTTTTAACATCGCCCCGCTCAATATTGATTGGCTTCGCCGGCGCGCTTTGTATCGCCATGCCCGCGGCTGGCATCTGCTCATAGGCTTCAATAGCCTTAGTCGGTGAAGAGCCTTTAACCTGGTCGCTGATCCACTTGCCCATACCAAAGGCGCCATTCTGGGCCATCACCTGAGACAGCTCTTCGTGGTACATCTGCTCAAAAGTGTCCTGACTGGAAGACCCCATCAGGTCGCTTTTCAGTGGCGCATTGGCTTCGCGCATGGACTTAAACATCATCTGGATAAACATCGCCTCAAACTGCTGGCCCACTTCCTGAGCGGCACCGGCGTCTTCGCGCTTAGCACGGGCTTTAAGATTGCCGAGCCCGGCGAAATCCAAATAGCTTTTGGCTGAGAGGCTAATATCTGACATTTAGATCACCACCAGATCAGCACGCAGACTACCGGAGCTTTTTAGGGCTTCGAGAATCGCAATCAGCGACGAGGGGGTTGCGCCAACCTGGTTCACCGCATCAACGATTTCACGCAGATCGACACCGGGCTGGAATAAAAACATTTGGTTGTTTGGCTCTTCCACTTCAATCTCAGCATTGGTGACACCGGCGGTGACGCCATCGCTAAAGGCATTGGGCTGACTGATTTCATTGGTGGCCGAAATTCTTACCGAGATAGTACCGTGGGTCACCGCTACTGCCGTCACCCGCACATTGCGATTAATCACCGCGGTGCCAGTGCGTGAGTTGATCACCACACGGGCCGCTGGCTCACCGGGAACTACATCTAGATTCTCAATCATGCTCATAAAGGCGACCCGCTGAGAGGAGTCTGCCGGAGCCATCACGGCGATCGAAACACCGTCCAGAGCGCTGGCAACACCGGCGCCAAAGGTGCCGTTAATGGCCTGGGTAATGGCATTAGAGGTGGAGAAATCATTGTCTTTCACATTCAGAACAATATATTCCGAGCTATCAAAAGGGGTTTCCACCAGACGCTCAACCGTGGCGCCGTTGGGAATCCGCCCTGAGGTGGGCACACCGATGGTGATACTGCTGCCGGCGGCATCTTCAGAGATACCGGTAACTGTCATGGAGCCCTGGGCCAGAGCGTAGGTATTGCCATCGACACCGCGCAGCTGGGTCATTACCAGATTGCCGCCGCGCAGGCTTTCCGCCACGCCGATCGCCGAGACATTAATATCGATACGCTGACCGGGCTTGGCAAAGGCGGGCATTTCCGCCGTGACCATTACTGCGGCAACGTTTTCTAATTTCATTTCTTTCTGAGCGTTCTGCGAGGCCAGTGAAGCCATAGCATCACCCAGATCAAAGTCACTAACCGGGCCATCGACACTGACACCCAAACCCGAGAGTGTGGTCTTGAGGCTCTGGGCCGAGAGCGGCAGATCTTTGCCATCGCCAGTTCCCTGAAGACCCACTACCAGACCAAAGCCCACCAGCTGGTTAGAGCGCACTCCGGCCACGTCGGTGAGATCTTTGATGCGGTCGGCGCTGACAGTGGAAACCACCAGGGCGCTCAACAGGACGACCAATTTTAGTTTTAACATCGTGCTCTCCAACATAAGGCTCTTTAACATAGCGCTATCTCCCACAACCGCTTAAAAAGGCCAGAATTTAAAGATGAGTCCTGTGCCCCAGCCCGGCTTTGACGCCTTGGCTAAATCACCGGTACCGCGGTAAGAAATTTGTGCATTGGCAATGCGTCGCGACAACACCGTGTTGTCAGGCTGAATATCTGCCGGGCGAATAATGCCTTTAACGCGAATAAACTCGCTGCCTTCGGTGAGGGCCAACTGCTTTTCACCGACAATCACCAGATTGCCATTGCTCAACACTTCAACCACCATGGCCGAGATAGAGCCGGTCAATGAGGCTGCCTGACCCGCGGTGCCCGCGCCATCACTGGTCACCGTGCCGCCATCTAATTTGAAATCGCTAAGACCGGTAACACCACGGCCCAGCTCGGCTACTAGAGAGTTCTTTTGGGCCACAGTGACCACATCATTGGTCGCCGCACGGCTGGTAGAAATATCGCTGGTGCGGGATGCCTGAGTGGTCTCGCTAAGCAGCACCGTAATCAGGTCACCCACCTTAAGATTGCCACTCTGATAGCTGCGCAGATCGCCAAATAGACCCATGCCATTATCAAAGATAGAACCCGTGGCCTGCATTTTTGGCGCGCTGGGGGCTGGCTGTACCGGAGCATATTCAGCACTGGGCATCAGCTGCGGTTGAGTTGTACAGGCAGCCATCAGGCTCACTGCTGTACTAATCACCATGGCGCGTAAAATAGTCATGATCAGGCCTTAAAGATTATTGTTCAGGAAGCGCAACATACCGTCTGCTGCTGAGATTGCCTTGGAGTTAACCTCGTAGGCACGCTGGGTCTCAATCATATTGACCATCTCTTCCACCACGTTGACGTTGGAGGCCTCGAGGGCGCCCTGCATCAACATACCGGCGCCATCAGCACCGGGGATCACCACAATAGGGTCGCCACTGGCATTGGTCTGCTGCATCAGGTTGCGGCCAATTGGCTGCAGCCCTGAGTTATTCACAAAACGGGATAGCTGCAACTGACCAATCTGGCTCGAACCGCCGCCATTGGCCAACTCCACTGTGACTATGCCGTCGCGACCAATGGTCAGACTGGCAGCGTTCTGGGGCACAACCACTGCCGGTAGTATCGCTTGACCACCAGCGGTGACCAGACTGCCCTCGGCGGAGAGCTTAAAGCCACCGTCTCGGGTGTAGGCGATAGTGCCGTCAGCCTGCTGTACCGAGAAGTAACCGTCTCCAGAGATAGCCAGATCCAGGGCATTCTCAGTGGTAATAATATTGCCCTGAGCATGGAGCTTTTCTGTGGCCACAACCCGGGTACCTGTACCCAGCATCAGTCCAGTAGGCGTCTCTGACTCAGCGTCAACCTGACCGCCAGCGGGAACAATGTTTTGATAGAGCAGGTCTTCAAACACCGCGCGGTCTTTCTTAAAACCGGTGGTATTGACGTTCGCCAGGTTGTTGGAAATAACTGACATGCGCGTCTGCTGAGCAGTCAGGCCTGTTTTAGCAATCCAGAGTGAAGCATCCATCTTTTATAACCTTTTCAATTTCGCCTTAGCGACTTTAGAGAGCCCTAAGGAAGTCTCATCATTGTTGAACCAGCTTCATCGATCGACTGGGTCTCTTTCACTAACTTCAGCTGCATTTCAAACTGGCGGCTGAAATCTAACATTTTGACCATGGTTGCCACGGGGTTGACGTTGCTACCCTCGAGCATGCCTGGTGATACAGATACCGGCTTCGGGCCGGTGGGGAAATCCTGTCCCTTGAAAGCCTCTGCGCGGGGCTCAAACAGTCCGTCCGGACGACGCACCAACTGGGTCTCACTGGCGTCGCGCAACATCAGCTGGCCTATGGCAATCGCCGCAGCCTCTGGATCAGTTGGCACCTGTGCGAACACGGTGCCATCGGGGCTGACCGTAATCAGGTTGCCAGTGGGCACGGTTATAGCACCGCCCTCACCCATCACTAATTCGCCTTCAGCATTCTCAAGCACCCCGGTGGGGCTAACTTTAAGATCGCCGCGGCGGGTAAAGGCGATATCGCCCTGATTGGTTTGAACCGCCAATACCGTCTGATCATTCATCGCAACATCCAGTGGCCGTCCGGTGCTCATGGGCGTGCCTGGGGTCAGATTAATGATGTCGTTGATCTGTAGACCGGGCTGAAAACGCGTTTCAAATCCCGGACCTTCAATCTTTACTGCAGCTGAGGCAATCTGAAAACTCTTCTTAAAACCAACCGTCGACACATTCGCCAGTTCGTTGGTGATCGCTGCTCGCACTACGGCCTGACTCTGCATTGCCGAGAGTGCGGTATAAGCTAATTTATCCATTTCAGATTCCTCTTACCGCGAGCCTAATCAGGCTCTTAACCGCGGATTTGAATAATGGTCTGGGTTAACGATGAGCTGGTCTCAATCGCTTTGGCATTGGCCTGGAAGTTTCGCTGGGCGGTAATCAAGTCAACCAATTCAGCGGTCAAATCCACGTTGGAGCGCTCTCGTGCACCAGCACGAATGGTTCCAAAGCCAGCGGCGCCGGGTTCACCCAGAGTCGCATCACCAGAAACCGATGTGGCGTAATAACTGGTGTCACCGACCTGACGCAGACCCTTAGGCGTAGCAAAGTTGGCCAGAATAATTTTACCCAGAGACTTCTGTGAACCGTTTGAATAGCTGGCAACAACCAGACCGTCATCACCGATGTTTACACCCACTAAGTCACCTTCCGGGGCACCGTTCTGAGACTGACTCAATACCGAGAAGGGGCTGTTGAACTGGGTGCTGTTGTCATAGTTGAGAGTAATATCACCACCGGTAATACCGGCACTCTCCAACTTCACACCGGCAACTGGAGAGACCAATGAACCACTGGTATCAAAGGTCAGTTCGCCTTTGTCGAGGAAGATCGGCGTCCAGTAAGGCACGTCGTTGGAATCAAATTCACCGCCATCGGTGGTCTCAGTCCAGTCGCCGTCTTTAGTTTGGGTAACATAGACCGTACTGGTACCAGAGGTATCGGGAAACAGCTCGATAAAGGTCGAGGCTTCACCAAATCCTGGGGCGATATTTTCCAGACCCCAGTCAGCGTGACCGGCGATCTGAATAAAGGAGTTATCGGTTGTGGTTGAACCGGTAATCTGTAGGGTTTCAGTGGCGTCCTGATAGTCCACGGTAATACCGGAGACAGTACGACCCAGTGAGTCGGCCATCAGATTGATTTTTCCCTGGAGGTGCTCAGTAAAGGTACCAATGGAATAAAGCCCTTCGGTTAACTCAATCTGCGCTGAGATCGAATCGATAATCACTGTCATTGAACTATTGTCAGGATTTACAGAGAACGATTTGCGCGGGTCAATGCCCATGGGGTTACCGGTGACGATGGCCGGCTGGGAGGCCTGACCACGAACAGCGGGAACGTTATAGATCTGCGAAGTCTCGGGAGTAACAACATTGCCCAGCGGGTTAATACCGAGCAGATTCTGAGCTAACTCAGTCGCACCGTTAATCGCCAAACTTGAGGTATCACCTGTGGTACCTGAGGAGACCGTAAAGGCACCCTCTGAGTAGCTGACATACATACCAGAACGCTGATCACGAGTGGCGATAACATTCTCGCCCTCGGGCAGCACACCGCGCAACAACACATCCGCTTCATCGCTATCCAGGGGCAATAACATAGTGCCCATGGTGGTTAGGTCTTCAGAATTAAAGGTGCTATCGGCTGGTAGGCCAAAGACATTGTTGACCGTGGCACCACCGTTTAAATACAGCGGGTCGGTGGCACTGCCATTTTGAATAAAGCGAAAGCCTTGGTTAGCGGAGCTGTAGCTGACTTCAATATCAGAGAAGTCACTGCTGGCCGCCAGCGCCGCATTGATCGCATGAGCCAGGGGCTCTGAGGCAACCTGGCCGTCCCAGTCAACCGCATTAGCATTGCTCAGGGTTGTATGGGCAACCAATGCAGCGGGGATATTCACATCGATTGACGTTGAATTATCGCCCCCACGATAGAGTCTCAGGGTTTGAGAATCAGTGTCGGAAAAATCAAATTTCTTGCCATCGCCAAAACGTTCGTTAATCACGTTAGTCAATTCAAAAGCAATCTCGGCACCGGACATAGCGGTAGCAGAACCAGCGAGATGCTCAAGACCAATATTGACTACCGTTGAATCGTCAATCGACAGGGTAAACATATTGTCCAGATCGCTGCGCGCCATAGAGCTGAAATCGACACCGTCACTGTTGTTGGTCAGGTTCAGAGCATCCGAATAGGTACTGTCATCGGCAATCGTCAGTTTAGCGGAAGCCGGAACTGACTGAGTGGGCTCAGAGAGAACATCGTAAGAATACTTTTTATACAGGGTTCCCTGAGTAATCAGGTATTTCTCACTGTCAGCACTGGTGCTCTGTAATTCCAAAAGCTCAGAGCGGGTCTTCAGCTCACCGTACTTGTTAATAAAGTACTGATCGCCAGTGGTGTCTGACGACTGAATCAGCGCCGTATCCACTTCTTGATCGTCCACATACACATAGGTCTGCCATTTGTTATAGGGAGAGTCCGCAGTAGCATTGGCGGTTTTAACGTAATAAATAGTAGCCAGGTTATCCGATCCCGAGGTGCCATAAACGGTTAGGGATGTGGTCTTGTGGTAGGTATCCGGCTTGTCTGGATTAAAGGTTGCAGTGATCGGCGTGACCTCAGATGGCAGGTTCAAACCCAGCTCCACTTCCGTGGTCGGCAAGAATTCTGAAACCGTTGCCCGCGGAATAGTCAGCGCGCTAGGGTCAACACCAAAGTCAGCCTTGTTGGTGGAATCCACCGGCAGTGACTGCAGTGCCTGACCGGCGCTGTTAACCATCTGGTTCTGCTCATTGAGCATAAAGGCGCCATTTCGAGTGTAAATCTTAGTGCCATCAGATGACTCAAGGGGGAAGAAACCGTCACCGGTAATCGCCAGATCCAGCGAGTTCGCAGAGAACTCAATGTTGCCCTGACTAAATTCCTGGCTCACTTCTTTCAGCGACACGCCTCGACCTACAACACTGGATGCCTTCTCCAGAGGAGAGGTGGCAAAAATATCGCCGAAGTCGGTGTCAGAGCGCTTAAAGCCGCCAGTACCGGAGTTGGCAATGTTGTTTGAGGTTACGGCCAGCTGTGTAGTCGCGGCGTTCAATCCTGTTAATGAGGTATAAAATGACATAAGTTATTCTCCAAAGACCTTTCTAATGCTTCTGCTAAATTGCAATTCGTTCGATATCGGCAAGCGCGACAAACACGTTGTCACCGACTTCAAGAGTTATTTCCTGCGCACTGGGATCCCAGCTAACGCTGCGTACATCCGCCATCGTGGTCACAGGCACGGTTTCAAGTTTTCCACTTATCACCGCACTGGCTGACATCAGATAGCTGCCTTCAGGAACGATTTCTCCCTGACGATCACGGCCGTTCCAGTTCAGTTCAGCGCGTCCCGGTAGACGAGCACCCTGAGTATCGCGATAGATCAGATCACCAGAAGCGGGATCGTAAACACTCAAGATCACCGACTGAGCACCGTTCTTCAGGTCGATAGAGCCCTTGGTGATTTCGCCGTTACCACCGGTAAAGTTACCGCCAGCCACCTGAACCTTTTTGCCCACCAGGTTAGCGCCGGCAACCATCTGCTCCTGACGCATACCGTTGACCATATTGTCGAGAGAGCCCTGCATACCTTTAATGCCCTCCAGAGAAGAGAACTCAGCGAGCTGAGAGACAAAGGCTTCGTTATCCATCGGATCCAGCGGGTTCTGATTTTGTAGCTGGGCAGTAAACAGCGTCAAAAACGCGTCCTGTCCAAGCTCGTCTTCGCCATAGGCGACAGCATTTTCTCTTTCGAGATACTGATCACTGGTTAAGAATGTTGTGTCGGTGACTGTGCTGACCATGAGTATTTGTCCTAGGCCTTGGTAATATCTAAGGTGCGCATCATCAATTCGCGCGCCGTGTTAACCACTTCAACGTTGTTCTGATAGCTTCGTGCTGCGCCCATCATTTCAACCATTTCGGTGACTTCATTAACATTTGAGCTGAATACAAAGCCGTCTTTGTCGGCCATTGGATTGCCCGGATCATGCATCTTCTTGTTCGCCGCGGAGTCATCCACCATGGCGGCAACTTTCACACCACCGAGAAACTCTGCGCCCTGGGTTAATTGGTGTTCCTGTAATAGCGCCTGAAATACCGGACGCTTTGCCTTGAAGGCATCCTCTGCGGAACTACTCACGGTTCCGGCATTAGCCATATTCGACGCAGTGGAGTTCATGCGCACCATCTGAGCGTTCATCGCCGATGCTGCAATACCAAAAATATTTGAAATAGACATCTGTATTATTCTCCTCGCAGTGCTTTTCGCACGCCGGCAATATTGCCTTCAATAAATCGCAGCGTGGCCTGATACTCAGCCGCTGCCTTACCGTAATTCGCGTGCTCCACCGAGATATCAACCGTGTTGCCATCGACCGCGGTACTAAAAGGCACGGTGTAAACCATATTCGCCTGACCGGTGCCAGCGTGGCTCACATGACCTGAGTGCGTAGTGCGCATCGCGCCAGCCTGCTGAACATTGTTCAACACGTTTTTAAAATCCACATCGCGAGCCTTAAAGCCCGGGGTGTCAGCATTAGCAATATTCTGCGAAATCACTTCCATGCGCTGGGCGCGCAAGTTGAGTGCCTTTTCGTGTATGCCAAATGCTGTATCAAAAATTTTCATTATCAATTCACTAAAGTTTTAAGCCCTTGGGCCGATTAGTCTTTTAGAGACTGTGTAAAAAGCGTCACTAAAAGAACCCGTCTCTGGTGATAATGCAAAAGCAATGCCAAACTCCATTGAGTTGCCGCATTCAATTTTTTTACTTTATATAAAACAGTGAGTTAGATAATCTACGCCTGTAAGTTATTTCGCCTGTTGCCGCTTTTTCGGCACAGCCTTGCCGCCGGCAATTGCCGCTATGTCGGTATTGCGTCACCCCTGTTCAACACGCATACTCGCAGCATGTTTTTCCTCTCTAAAAAAGTCTTTATTAGCCTTATGGGCTGCCTTGCAATGCAGCTCGCAGTGACTACATCTGCTCTGGATCAATCGGCTCTCAATAGCCCTGACACTGCTACAGAAGGCTTATTATTAGGCGAGAGCGTCCAGCAGGGCGTCGACAGCAAACATATCTTGGTCTCACAGGCGCAGCGCTGGGTTGCCGAGAATCGTCAGCTACCGAGATCTGTAGTGGAAGTGGCGCCATCGGATCGACGCTTAATCATCCCCGCCTGCGACAGTCCTTTTGAATTTAACTACCCTTTCGCCACCAGCCAAAAAACCGTCCGCGCCAGCTGTAAAGAATCCGGCTGGCAGATATTTTTAGGCATTAGCATTCATCAGTCGGAAAACGCCCTGCGCTACACCCAGAGCCTTAAAGCGGGTCATCAACTACTGAAGAGCGATGTGGAACTGGTCAGGCTCTCTAGCTCTAGCTCAAACTCCATCCCAATGCCCGGACTGGCAACCGATATGCTTTCTATAGAGGGTAATAGCCTCACTGCGGCTGTTCGCGCCGGAGACCTGGTAATGCAGCGTCAACTGTCGATCAGCATCGAAGGCTATAAATTAACCCGCAGTATTCTCGCCGGTGAAACCCTCGATAGCAGTGCCATAGAAACCGTACTGATCGCCTCAGGGAATCTGCCAGAGAGTCAGAAACTCTCTGCTGATAGGCTAAAAGGAGCAAGAGCGGCAAGAGACTTGGCGGCGGGAAAACTACTTTC
Organism: uncultured Pseudomonadales bacterium; assembly: GCA_905478975.1. Lineage (GTDB taxonomy): Bacteria > Pseudomonadota > Gammaproteobacteria > Pseudomonadales > Porticoccaceae > HTCC2207. The sequence goes on from CAJQKW010000036.1 coordinate 15,855, forward strand.
CCGTTACGACATAAAGGAAAAACATCAGCTCTTGGTCAGCCAATCTGGAATTGCCCGAGGTCAGGCGGTGACGCGGACTAACGTTTCTATACAAGATTATTATGGCAAACCACCCCAAGACAGCCTGCGGGATTACAGCAGTGCCAAGCAGATGCAGGCGATCCGCAACCTCCCCGCGGGCAGTCTGCTGCGGCTCTCGGATCTGACACCCATGGACATGATTCGCAAGGGTGACAATGTGCAGCTCACCGTGCGCGCTGGCGCCCTGGAAATTACCGTGACTATGCTGGCTCTGGAAAATGCCCGGCGGGACCAGCGGGTACTATTGCTCAATCCAGAGTCTGGGGATGAAGTTCAAGGAATCGCCACGGCGCCCGGGCAGGCCCGCGGTCTCGGGACTGCCCCTCGATAGCTCTATTTATAAGCGGCTCTTTAAAGCAGTTAGTAGAAGAGCCCTTAGAGGCACAGTGAAATTTATTTCAATATTCCCCTATAGAAAAAATAACTAGTGCCGATATACTTAGAGAAGAAGATAAACTTTGGGTTAATAGACCCTCAAGGAACATCAGATGACAGACGGTATTTCCAAACTTGGTCGCAGTGCAGTTGAAATGAACAGCAGCGCAGACAAGTTAAAAAACAACAAAGCAGCGGCGGATGCTACGGCTGAGAAAACCAGTCCAGCTAGCTCTGCCCCGGCAAATGACGAAGTGATTCTCAGTAAAGCGGCGGAAAGCGCAATAGCAGCAGGTGATTTTGACGCCGCTAAAGTGGCTCAAATTAAACAGGCTCTGGCAGAGGGTAGCTACCCTTTGGATGAGCGACGCATCGCTGAAAGCTTTGTCGCCATTGAAACCATGTTGGGTGGTAAATAAGCTCTCTATAGAGCTTGCCGCCATTTAGGTCGATTTATTTTTAGTCAGCTGTAGCAGTCGCAGTCCACAGAGCTGGCCTGCTACGCTTGCGTCATAACCTAGTTAGTCCAATCTGTTCCGCTTAGTTCTTATTAATCTCCTTTCGTATTTACCTGCTTGGCAGTATGCTTGCACCATGAATCAATCTGACCTAGATCATCTAACCCAAGCCGTACACAAAGCTCAGGCATTAAAGCTGGTGCTCGACAGCGAGTTTGATGCCCTCAAGCAGCAAGACCTGGCAGCCTTTGAAATACTGCAGGCACAGAAGTTGGAGATTCTCCATTTTTTGGCCAGCGACGAACTATTGGAAAAAATCAAAGCCCACACCGACAATCAAGACAAAGCCGCTGCCACCATGGTGATATGGGATCAGGTTGTGGCCTTAATGAATGAGTGTCGCGATCTGCACCGGCGCAATGAAATTCTTATCACCCATAAACTCGAAACCATTCGCGGTGCACTGCAGACCATTCAGTCTCCAGACCCGCTCAACAGTGTCGAGATCTATGATCGTCTGGGCAAGATGCGCCCCAGTCGCAACCGCACCTCTGTGGGTGATGCCTGAGAAATTAGGGCTGTTTTCTACAAGCTATCTACTACAAAATTAGTCACCGACTTTCTCATCCCCAGGTTCCATGCCCTTTAGCCAGTAGACCCAAGATAGAATCACCGACACCGCCACATAGAGACTCTCGGGGATCTCCTCATTGAGTTCAAGCTGGCCCAGCAGGGCCACCAATTGCGGATCTTCGGTAATATGAATGCCCTGCTTTTTCGCCTCCTCGATAATCAGCTCGGCCATATCCCCCTGACCTTTGGCGGTCATCACCGGCGTGGCACGCTTGCCGTATTCTAGCGCCACTGCACGGCGTGTTGGCTTATAACTCATGTGCTCACATCCACAACCTGACCGCTGCCACCAATGGCTTCACTAAGGGCCGGACGCGGGGCATTGAGCACGTCAATTTTTTCCAGACTCAAGCCAAAGCGCTGTAACTCATAGACCAACTCACTGGCGGTTTCCCGAGCGCGATCGGCAATATCAGGCCGCGGCGCCCACATCACCATTTCAATATTGGCAGCGGATTTTAAGGTGGTTTTTAACCATAGCTCCCCGAGACTGGGGGATTCCGTGTGCAGGTTAATCACCCACTCGTCGCCGCCACCGGACGCATTTCGCGCTTCTCGATAGAGCTCTATCTCAACCGCATTGGCATCCATAAAGGGCAGCACAAAGCTGTAGCTCAGCTCTCTGGATTGCTGAGCCTGAAGACTCTCCAACTGCCTACTCTCAACCTCATCAATGGCGCCCTTGAGTTCGGCACTGAAAGGACTTTGCACCGGCGTATTGCGCAGCAAACTACGTAGCATCTGTTTGATATCCAGGCCGACACCGGCGCCAGCAGCCACTCCAGAGGCAATGCGCTGCTCGCCAAACAGACCGGACTGGCTTAGGCCGCGCTTGACCATCTGTGGCGACAGCTTGGCCATGGACAGCAGTAAATTGGCGCGTAGCTGCTCAGTGCCGCTGAGCTGGGCTGTCAGGGCATCCAAGCCGCCCTGCTTAAATAGGCTGGCGAGAACCGAGGGCTGTTGCGGCCGGTGTAAAAGACTGAGTAATCCTGGGGAAGTGGGGGCTAATGGGGAGCTGGCAGCACTGGTAGCGGTGCGCCCGAGGGGCACCAGAGCGCGACCAAAAATACTGCTCTCGACACGAAAATCGAGCTTGTCTCCAGGCTTAAAACGGCCGCTTGCGGACCACTCAAGCTCTTTGTTATTGACGATTAATTTGAGCAGATCGGCGCGGGTCGCAAGCACCCCCTGAATAATCTGGCCGTCTTTTAGGCCGAGATCTTTCGCCGCTGATTGGGTCAGCTGAATCGATGCCGAGCCCTCCAAGAAAATGGGTGTCGGCCGTGCCGTTAAATTGATTAGCTCTGGACCTAGCATCGGGCTGGCCTGCTATAGGTAATTATTTTGGCGGTTATCTTAGGGATACTTTACCCAGCTCAATCGCTCGTTGGGTTTAGACTTGGTTTTATTGCTCTGCTTAATAAACACCACATTGTGGATATCGTCGGCAGTGGGCAGCCTGAGGCGCTTGCCCGCATACATCCAGTTGGGGTTGCTGCGCTTAAAGGCATGGGGGTTGGCCTTGACCAGAGCCTGACGCAGGATGGCTTTTTTCACCGGCATATTCGGCAGCATGCGCAGTAGTATCATATCTACAGTATCCCCGAGTTGGGTCCGGTAGTAGCCATCTTCGCTTTGGTTTTTGGCCAGCTGCGGCTCGAGGCGCTGGACATCTTTCATCAACCGGGCCAGGGCGCGCTCCGCATTAATGGGTGCTGCATGGCTTAGGTTTGTCAGCAGACAGAGGGCGATAACGACTGCCGATAAGCCCCTGCTACTGATGCCTTTAATACTGTCCTGCAAAAAACTGTGCATTGCACCTTCCCCTTCAACTGACTTAAAAATAGATTGCCACATAGTGGTTAAAATTATGACTGATAGTACTGCCGCTCGCCGCGTTAGATGCCTGACCGGCAGTCACTTGCAATGTCGCACCATGGGCATCAACCGCCTGCACCTGGGCCAGCAGCAGCTTTTCAATATCCGCCAGATCAGCTCCCTGACCAGTGATTTGGGGGGTCGGGCTGAGCAAAAATTGATCGCCAACCTGAACACCGGCAAGACTCCCGGCATTGATACGGAGGCTGCTAGTACTGGCGTCTGATGGGCTGCCTGCCATCTGGCTATTGGTCATATGGCTATTAGTTACGTGGCTATTAGTTACGTGATAGTAGTGCCGACGACATTCCAAAGCGCCATCCAACTGCCCGACAAAGCGCTGGGCTATAGCATCGAGCTGGTCGACAAACTGGGTCGGCAGCTGGCTCTTATCATAGCCGCGCTCTAGTCTCGGATACTCAAGTTGACTCTTTTCTAGCAGCACAACGGTGCCCAACTTAGGGTCTACCAGACGCAATTCCACATCCAGAAATTGATTCGGCCAGTGCTCTAGATTGACGAAGCTTGGGATCTTCGGCACCTTCCAGAGCATCGAACTACTGCGCCGCGTGCTCGGGGAGCCCGACTTTTCAGTGAATTCCTGGTCTGCCTGTGCCAAAGAAATCTGTAGTTCAAAGGGTGGTCTATTGCCCCCAGTGGCAGACATTTTCTGATGGTAGCTGCTGGCAAACTGCTGCGCCGGGGCGGCGGACCAGGTTGCCGTGCGCGCTATAGCCTTGCTCAACAACTGCTGGGAGAGCGCCGCCAGCTCACTCATATAATGATCCCCAAGGCGCGGATCTTGGCGCCCAGGCACAATACTCATCCGCGTCTGGCGACGCAAACCCGGCCTTGCAGCGGGGCAGTCATCAGCAACCATTGTCGCGTCGAGACTGGCTATCTCTAGGCCCGCTTCCTGCAAATAGGACAGCACTCGCACACCGCGCACCTGAGACTGACTGGTGATCAGTGATGACTCGTGGAGAGCGCCGCGCTCATCGACAAAGGCGGTAGTAGTCAGGCGCAGCTCAGTACCCAGACTGAGATCAATCAGCGCCTGTTTGATCGCCCCAAGATGTCGATCTGCATCGCCCGCCTGCTGTGCGCCTATGGCCGCCGTTGACTGAATCATGACCAACAAAAACGCCAGCTGCGCCATTAGCCCGGTAAGAGTATGCATCCGCTGCCATAAAGTCATGGTTAAAATCCGCTGACCAATAATCATTAAGCGCCGTGACGGCTGGACATTTGATCAAAATATAGGGTTCGCAAATCATCGACTATACGACGATCTAAAGACATGGTCACTTCATAGGTATCATCGCCCACCGGGGTGATGCTCACCAAATAAGCGCCATAGATAACACCCTGAACACGGGCGCGAAAAGTATCGCTCTGAACCACCAACTCACCGACAGTGGTATTGGCATCCAGATACTGGCCATAGACCTGCTCCATCAGCGAGCGATAGGCATCCAACTTTGAGGCTCTAATAGACAATATGCGCTGCTGGGCAGGGTTATCGTGGGGCTGCACACTGATCACCGCATAACCGGTGGCAACAATATTATTTCTCTCACTGATTAGACTCTGAACCACTGCCTCCTCGTATTCATCTACGGTCATGGTACAGCTGGCCAAAAGCATAACCAGGGTGCTCAGAAGGGTGATTTTTAAAGCCTTTAACCCGTTTAATCCGTTTAAAACAAATTTGTTCATGGTGAATCCCGCTGCGGTGAAACCAGTTAATGATTGTCAGGCTTGCCAGCATCTGCTCTGGCAAGACTAATCTCTCTCTGTCCTTAATATCGGCAGTTCCGCTTCAGCCTTTAGGTCCTTCCTGTTATTAAGTGCTGTTATTAAGTGCTGTTATTAACTCACTGAAGCAAACAGAGCTGCAAGTCCTCCCCTGGCAATAGATGGCCATGCGCTTCAGCTCTGGCACAGATATTGCTATCCATGGGTATAGGCTACATAAACATCTTTTTACTGAAAGTTAACTTACTGTTTTACATGGGTTTTATTTAATGGCTTCTGCAATACTGTCAAACATACGACAGGATATGTCGAGAATCGAACTGTCCACGCTGGGTGTTCCGGCGCTGGTACTGATGATTATTTCGATGTTGATACTGCCGTTGCCTGCGTTATTGCTGGATTTTCTGTTCACCTTTAATATTATTATTGGCCTGGTGATCATTATGGTGGCCATCAACAGCTCCAAGCCTCTCGACTTCTCCTCTTTCCCCTCGATACTGCTGCTCGCCACCATGTTACGCCTGGGCCTCAATGTTGCCTCCACGCGACTGGTGCTGGTTAGAGGCCATGAAGGGCCGGATTCAGCGGGCAAGGTGATTGAAGCCTTTGGCGAGTTTGTTATCGGCGGCAACTATCTGGTCGGTTTTATTATCTTTTCGATCTTGATGATCATTAACTTTATTGTTGTCACCAAAGGTGCCGGCCGAGTCTCCGAGGTTATCGCCCGCTTTACGCTGGATGCCATGCCCGGCAAACAGATGGCTATTGATGCCGACTTAAACGCTGGTGTGATTGATCAGGAGACGGCCAAGTTTCGCCGCGAAGAAATCACCCAGGAATCTGACTTTTTCGGTTCTATGGACGGTGCCTCAAAATTTGTTCGCGGCGATGCCATCGCCGGGCTACTGATTCTGATTATTAATATTGTCGGCGGTCTGATTATCGGTATCGGCCAACACGACCTGACATTCTCCGAGGCCGGCCGTATCTATGTGCTGCTGACCATCGGTGATGGCCTGGTTGCACAGATCCCGTCGCTGCTGCTATCTCTGGCCACAGCGATTATTGTGACCCGGGTAACCACCTCTGAAAGCATGTCTGAGCAGGCGAAAAGCCAGCTCAACAATCCCATGGCATTTTTTGTCGCCGCCGGTATTTTGATTCTGCTCGGCCTAGTGCCGGGCATGCCACACCTGATGTTTTTAAGCCTCGGCACCGTCTCTGCTTTACTCGCCTACACCCTGGCCCAGAGTCAGCAGAAGCGCGAACTGACTGTGACCCTGGACGCCGCCAGCAGCGAAACCGCCAAGGCCAATACTGAGGAACTGGATTGGGACGATGTCGATCAGGTTGATCTAGTGGGTCTGGATATCGGCTACGGGCTGATTCCTCTGGTCAATGCCGACGCCGGTGGCCAGCTGCTCACCAGAGTGAAGGGCGTGCGCAAAAAACTCTCCGCCGAACTGGGCTTTTTAATTCAGCCAATTCGCATTCGCGACAATTTAGATCTGGCACCGGATGTCTACCATATCGTGATGAATGGGGTGGTCCGGGGCAAAGGGGAAATCAAAGTGGGTCGTGAAATGGCCATCAATCCGGGTCAGGTTCACGGCGAGCTGGAAGGTATAGCCACGAAAGAGCCGGCCTTTGGCTTAGACGCCGTGTGGATCGACCCGAGCCAGCGAGACTATGCCCGTACACTGGGCTACACCGTGGTCGACTCGGCCACGGCCATCGCCACCCATCTCAATACCTTACTGCGAGGCAATTCTTCAGAGCTGCTTAGCCACGATGAAACTCAACAGCTATTAGACAAAGTCGCCGCCCGCGCGCCGAAACTGGTGGAAGATCTAGTGCCGGGCAAACTGCCCCTGGCAACCATTACCAAGGTACTGCAAAACATTCTCGACGAGTCGGTCTCGGTACGGGATATGCGCACCATTATTGAAGTGCTGTCTACGGAATGCGCCCGCACTCAGGATGCCGACGAATTAACCGCGGCCGTGCGACCGCGACTGGGACGCATGATTGTTCAGGGGCTGGTGGAAATTAATGACAGTCTGCCAGTGATCACACTGGAGCCCTCCCTAGAGCAAATGCTGCACAACGTGTTGCAGCAGAGCAGCACTAATCAGGGTTTGATTATTGAACCCAAACTGGCTGAGGGGCTGTTTAAAGCCCTCGCCGAAAATACTCAAGAAGTCGAAAATCAAGGACTGCCAGCGGTGCTGGTAGTGTCGCCGGGAATTCGTCCCTGGCTGTCAAAAATAATCCGTCACAGACTGGCTGATCTCACGGTGCTCTCCTACAGCGAGATACCGGAAGACCAATCAGTAAAAGTCGTGGCCACAGTTAGCATCGATGAAGAAGATTAATCATCAACATTAATACAGGGTAATTGAGCAATGGAACTACAACGAATTTTGGCCCGCGATACGCGCAGCGCAATGGAACAGGTTTTCAACCTTTACGGCGAAGATGCAATGATCGTCGCCAACAATAGAGTAAAGGGTCAAACTGAAATCATTGTGGCTCTCGATCTAGTATCCGAGGTTAAAGCCGCTCTTAACAAAACACCCGAGGCAGCCAATCAAGCCCATGATGCAACCAAGTTTGGCGAACTTATCGAAGCCCATATTCAAGGCCAGATGACCAGCCCAACTGAACAGCCAGGCGCTGCCAACACAGACCATAGTGACATCACTAGCGAGATCATTTTCGACTCGGCGTTTGAGCCCATAAACGACTCGATCACCAGGGCCAAAATGCCCGCACTAGATCCCCTGGTTACAGCACCACTGGACAGCGTTAGCAAAGCCTTAAACGGCGAGAACTACAAAGAAGCTGCGGACAGAGAGTATTTAAAGGCCCGAGAAATTGTCGACCTGGTCAAACAGGAACTCAGCGTGATGCGCGATGAGTTTAAACTCTCGCAACACAAAGACTCTTGGACTGGCAGGCTAGCCGTTAACCAAGAGATGGGGCCACTGGTAGAAGCCTTTAATGAAACCGGTATGCCTCTGGGCATGCGTGAATCGGTTGTTGAAGTGATCAACCAAAGTACCTCAATAGCGGATGCCATCGAACAGATTACCAGCGCTATCGGCGATGAAATTGAACATATAGATTTGCTGAATAATTTACAGGGCGTGCATATTATTGCCGGCAGTTCCGGCGCCGGAAAAACTATGATGGCTGGCCGACTGGCCAATCAGATGGCCCAGCAGTGCGGCGAGCAGGAAGTGGCTCTAATCAGTTTTAATGATCTGCGCATTGGCGCCTGGGCACAAACCCAGCTGATTGGCTCCCAGGCTGGCGTCGATACGTTTCGCGCCAACTCCATTGAGATGCTAATGCAGCTAATCAGTGAAGTGGGCAGCAGAAAATTAATTTTGATCGACACCTCTGGAGTCGATATTCAAAGCCATATTGAAGCTCTCAGCGCAGCGCTGCCAGAAGCACAAAAACACTTACTATTGGCTGCCGATGCCTCTGAGTCCTCAGCCAAACGTCAGCTGAAAAGCGATGGCGTACAGTGGGACTCGGTAATGCTCTCGCGCTTCGATGGAGAGGTACACCCCTGGGCCGTTATCTACTTGCTGCTTCAGCATGGCCTACCCCTCTCTGTGGCTGCCATTCAGCCTAATATCGCCGACCAGGCTATGGCTATAAATGGATTTACACTGGCAAAGCAGGCTCTATCGCAATTGCCGATGAATTTAGTTTAACTAGATATCACTAAGGAAAGAGAATAAGCTGCGCTAAGCCATTAAAATAACAGTAAAAAGATCTAATTCAATGGAGCGATTACAGGTCAATCACTCTTATATATAAGTGTTAAATGAATACCTAAAAAGTTTAAGTAGGCAGTTATGCAAAAACCGGTCACGCAAATTATCGGAGTTGCCAGCGGCAAAGGTGGTGTTGGCAAAACGACAATCTCAGTCAACCTAGCGGTGAAGCTGGCTTCCCTCGGCAAAAAAGTAATGATTTTTGATGCCGACCTGGGACTAGCCAACGCACAGCTGGCTCTGGGTATTCGCGCGCCGTTTAATTTTAGCCATGTTGTCTCCGGTGAAAAAACCCTTAGCGAAGTGATTGTCGAAGGGCCCTCTGGGGTCAAGTTGGTTCCCGGCGCCAGTGGTATTCAGCGTATGGCGGCCCTCGGCCCACAGGAAACTGCCGGTATTATTCAGGTCTTTTCCGAACTCGAAGAGGATCTCGATTATCTAATTGTCGATGTTGCCGCTGGACTCTCTGATGCGGTTATGGCGTTTATGGCGGCCTGCCAACACCGCATAGTGGTGGTCAAAAATGAACCCTATTCCATTGCCGATGCCTACAGCACCATCAAAGTAATGATGCAGGAATACAAACTGGATCGAATTCACCTGGTTCCCAATGGTGTTGAATCACAGCGCGAAGGCGAGCGACTCTTCACCAGCATCAATACAGTGGTACAAAATTTTCTCAATGGGCAGATCAAATATCTGCACTCAATCAGTGCCGACACAATGGTGACCCAGGCGATGAAAGCCACACAGCCACTGGTTAACTATTCTCCCTCTTCCCTTGCCGCGCGAGATTTTAGTGCCCTGGCAAAGAAAGTCATGCAGCTTGAGCCCAATGTTCCACTGAATGGCAATATTCAGTTTTTTGTCGAGCGTGTCGCTGCACAGATGGCAGCGAAGGCCTCTTAACCATGTCTGACGCCAGAGTCTATGAAGAAATTCAAAACGCCGATCAGCCCAGCACATCGCTGGTGGATTATATCGGCTTGGTCAAGCGCGTTGCCCTGCACCTCAAGGGTCGCCTGCCCGCCTTTATGGAGCTCGACGAGCTGATTCAGGTTGGCATGATTGGTCTGATTGAAGCGGATAAATCATTCGACGCCAGCAAAGGTGTGGATTTTGAAGTGTTTGCCAAAAACCGTATTCGCGGCGCGATTTTAGATCAGGTGCGCAAGATGTCGTATCTGCCGCGCTCGGCAATTGTCAGTATTCGTGATCACAATGAAGCCAGCGCAGCCTTGACCGGCGAGCTGGGTCGCGCTCCCAGCCAGGCTGAGCTTGCCGACTTTATGGGCAAGGATGCAGACACTTTTCAGAAAGAGCGCACCCACGCTCATCGCTTTCAGACCGTGTCCCTGGAAGCCCAGCTACCGGATTCAGTAGAGCTGCCCATGGCCCAGGGCAATGAACCCGAAGAAGAGCTTGTGGAAGAACAGTTTATGGGTGCCCTTGCCACCTCTATCGGCAAACTGCCGGAGCGGGACAGAACCGTAGTCTCTCTTTATTACGTAGAAGAAATGAATTTAAAAGAAATTGGTGCCGTACTCGAGATAAGTGAGTCAAGGGTGAGCCAAATCCTCTCCGCCTGCGTTAACAAGCTACGTGTGCAAATGCACGATCATGTTGCCATCTGAATAGGCTCTAAGAATGGTTTTATCCCTATTGAAAAATCGGGCCCTGAGGAAAGCCATGGAAAGCAGCAAAGCCTCCTATTATAAAGCCGCTAACCTCAAAGGCCTTTCACGGGAAGCGCGCATTTTTAAAGGCCTTATAGCCGGTCGCGCCAGAGCACACTTAGACAAAGTGTTTATCGAAGGTGCTCATCAGGCAGAGGCTCACCAGGAAGCCTGCTTAAGGATACTGACAGAAGGCGGCGAAACACCTGAGATGCCAGAGCCAAAACCATTTCAAATGGTCAAGACCAAAACAGAATCGGTTTACACCTATGTTCCAGCAGAGTTTGCCAAGGAAATGTATATCATCGGCAGCCTTTATCAGGCCGCCTCCATCGGCCCCACTGAAACCTTAAGAATGGCTCAGGAAGTAGCCGACAAAGTCAGTCTGGACCTTGGGCTTGATGAGCCCTTTATCGCTGTGCAGTTTCTTCGCGATGAGCTAGAGGAAGCTGGAGGTGAAATTAATGCTTCTACAGAAGCAAAAGGCGGCGAGGCTGAAGATACTTAGCCAAACCACAACCGGTTTACGAATAGGTAACCACTATGGCAACTGTTTTACTTCTCGCCGTACTTTTCGGTAGCGTGGTCGCGATCATCTTGATGGTCTATCTGATTGATCGCGTTAAACGCCTAGAAGTTCTCTCGCTTCAGGTAACCACTAGCATTGCCCAGGCACCGGCAACCGCGCCAATAGCAGACAATGGCTTTCTCGGGCTATCGGCAAAGGGACTCTGGGATGCAATGTCGGGAGATCTCCCGGAAGGCTTTAGGCAGGCGGATCTCACTGCACTAGCAAGTCGCTTTGAATTTGTCCTGCAAAACCATATTGGCTTGCTGCTTAAGCTGGGCAAGCAAGATGCCACCGCGGGCAATAGCCAAGAGATACCGAACAACCCTCTGGATATTAAGACCCTGCGAGGTTCCGTGGCTTCATGGATCCCGGCACAGCATGTGGCAACCCTTTACAGGTCTGGCTATGAATCTGTCGGCGCCGACGAGGTCGGTATTCAGCGCTTAAAAGCGGATGTTGACGCAGCCACAGAGATACTCTATTCCCGCACCGGCCTTACGATCAAGCAGCCCTTCTCAGAAAAACTCTTCACCGCAACTGCGGCCGCCCAGCCGAGTGCCGATAAACTGATAGCCTCCGATGAAAACCCTGAGGGTTCTGAAGAGCTGGTATAGATAGAGTTGGTTTAGAAACAGCTGCTCAAGACTCTTATTTGGTCACTGAAATAAACGGATAGACGACGATCGACGGTGCTGGCTCAGGTTCCACCTCTACCGGCTTGCCCTCTGCCCGGCGCGCTTCTTCTAGTGCAACCTGACGCTGTAGCACCTCGAGATAATTCTCTCGCTCAAGGGCGATCAATGCCTCAACATCGGCGTTAAGCTGTTTGACGTTGTCGACCTGGCCCTCCAGTGATTTCATCTGCCTACCCAGAGCGCCGACAGATTTTGACAGTGTCGACACAATCGTCCCCTGCCCTTCCAAGTCTTTGCCCAAGCTGGTCACCTGAGCAACAATCTGATCGGTTTTTAGGCCCACCTGCTGGGCAGCCATATCCGGCACTTCGGTGGCCAGTGAGCGCGCCGATACCTCGGTGCGTGACACCGCTTCAATCAGGAGCATTTGGCGCTCGCTAAACTGGGCCTGGGTGGTGGACAATTTATTCATTGAGAAGCGCAGCTGCTCAAAGGTTTCCAGAGCGCTGTTCATCTGCACAACACGTTTGCTCACCGCCACTAGCATGGAATCTACCTGAGTTACTCGGGAGGCCAGCTGAAAGGCAATAAAGCTATAGAGAAAAACTGAAATAACCAGCGCCGAGATTGCACCGATCATTACCCGGCTGGCAAGCACCGCGCTTTTTTCACTGGCGGCGTTGAGGGCATTGACTTGCAACTTAACCTGGTTGAGACCTTCTTGCAGGGCAGCGGAGGACTTGAGACTGACTTCGGCAGCACTGTTGGTGGCCTCGGCAATTTCAAGCACGCCAGGGAGCAGCTGTTCTAGGCTCTCAGTGAGATTTTCTGCGGTAGGGCTGTCTGGCTCAGGGCTGTCTGGCTCAGGGCTGTCTAATTCCGAGCTGTCTAATTCCTGGCTCTCTA
>CAJQKW010000037.1 GCA_905478975.1 uncultured Pseudomonadales bacterium
GCCAATACCAGAGTCAGTGCCAGCAAGGCCAAATAGACAAGCTTATGACGATTGGCCTTGAGACCCATCAGATTGCTCCACTCCCAACCCGCCAGCAGCACTATCGGCGCCACGACCAGAGAAAAATGCAGCGCACTCAAGCTAAGCAGCAGCCCTAAAAAGCCCAGCACCAGAATAACGGCAGTAATCACGCGCTGTTTAAACACTTTTTACAACTCCTCGAGACGGAAGATCGTCAACACCATCGCGCAGACCAAAGCGACGCTGGCGAGAATAGTATTCATCTATGGCCACTGTCAGGGCAGCAGTGTCAAAGTCTGGCCAATAACAGTCAGCAAAATAAAACTCGCTGTAGGCCATCTGCCAGAGCAGAAAGTTGCTGATACGCTGTTCACCAGCGGTGCGAATACAGAGATCGGGATCTGGCAAGCCAGTGGTCTGGAGAAACTTACCCAGCGTGGCTTCATCGATATCAGTGGGCCTTAGACGCCCCATCTGAACTTCGGCGGCAATTTTTTGTGCAGCGTTGGCAATGTCCCAACGGCCGCCGTAGTCAACACAGAGTACCAGGGTAAACTTGCCGCTGGCAGTCATGCCCTCGGCGTCTGCGATCAGACGTTTGAGGCGGTCGCTAAAGTGACTGCGATTACCCACCACTCTGAGGCGCACGCCATCGTCGCGGAGCTTTTTCGCTTCTTTTTTAAGATAGGAGGAAAACAGTGACATCAGGCCGCGCACTTCGAGTTCTGGACGCTTCCAGTTCTCACTGCTAAAGGCAAATAGACTCACCGCCTCAACGCCGCGCTCTTTGGCGGCACGGAGTATATCGCGAATGCGCTCGACGCCAGCCTCGTGACCAGCAATACCAGAGAGCCCGCGCTGTTTGGCCCAGCGATTATTGCCATCCATTATGACCGCAATATGCTTTAGCGGATGGGCCGGCTTTTCAGCACCTGCGCTTGAGCCTGAATCTGAACTGGAATCTACCATCAGAGGTTTCACCACGGAGACTAAATCTCCATCAAGTCCTTTTCTTTGGCTACCAGAGCCTCGTCGATACGGGCGATAAAGCCGTCAGTGATCTTTTGGATCTCATCCTGACCTTTGCGCTCTTCATCTTCACTGATATCTTTGTCTTTCAGCAGCGCCTTGAGGCTCGACATTACGTCGCGGCGAACATTGCGCACCGAAATACGACCGTTCTCCGCTTCCGCCTTGGCTTGCTTGCCATAGACTTTACGGGTTTCTTCGGTCAATGCAGGCAGTGGCAGACGAATCACAGCGCCGGCAGTAGTCGGATTCAAACCCAAGTCAGACTTGAGGATGGCCTTTTCAATCGCCGGCACCAGGCTTTTTTCCCAAGGGGTCAAAGACAGTGTGCGGGCGTCTTCAATGACAATCGAAGCGGCCTGGGCCAGCGGCGTATTAACACCGTAGTAGTCAACGGTAATGCCGTCTAAAAGGCTAGGATGAGCACGGCCTGTACGAATTTTGTTAAAGGCATTGCCCAAAGCTTCAATGGCTTTAGTCATGCGGGTATTAGCTTCAGTCTTTAATTCATTAATCATTTTTCGCCCTCTTCGATCAAAGTGCCCTCGTCGCCACCAACAACCAAATTGAGCAGTGCGCCCTGTTTGGACATGCGGAAGACGCGCAGTGGCATATTATGTTCGCGACACAGACAGATGGCAGTCAGATCCATAACCCCGAGCTTTTTATCCAGCACCTCATCATAGGTGAGATGATCATAGAGTTCGGCGGTTGGGTCGAGCATCGGATCAGCTGTATAGACGCCATCGACTTTAGTGGCTTTGAGTACAACATTAGCTTCGATCTCAATACCGCGCAAACAGGCGGCAGAGTCGGTGGTAAAGAAAGGATTGCCGGTACCGGCTGCAAAGATAACCACGTCGCCATCTTTTAAATAGCGAATCGCGCGACGGCGGTCATAGTGCTCGACAACACCGCTCATGGGGATTGCCGACATAACATGTGACGAGATATTAGTTCGCTCAAGTGCATCGCGCATCGCCAAGGCATTCATCACCGTGGCCAGCATACCCATATGGTCGCCGGTGACACGATCCATGCCAGCCTGGTTAAGAGCAGCGCCACGAAACAAATTGCCGCCGCCAATCACCAGACCAACCTGAACACCAATACCCACTAACTGGCCAATTTCAAGAGCCATACGATCGAGAACCTTGGGATCTATCCCGAAGCCCTCTTCTCCCATCAACTCTTCACCGCTGAGTTTGAGTAGAATACGCTTATACTTTTTCTCTTTTCCAGCTAATGGCATATCGGATCCTTTATCGTGTTTAGCTTGTCTTAGTTAGCACCCTGAACCTGTGCAGCAACTTCAGCTGCAAAATCAACTTCGTCTTTCTCGATGCCTTCGCCTACTTCATAGCGGGTAAAACCAACGATAGTAGCACCACCGGCAGCAACTAGCTTACCAACAGTCATATCGGGATCTTTAACGAAAGGCTGGTCAACCAGACTGCTTTCTTTTAAGAACTTGTTAACACGCCCCTGAACCATCTTCTCGACGATTTCAGCGGGCTTGCCGCTCTCAGCCGCCTGGGCAACAAAGATAGCGCGCTCAGCTTCGATCACGTCAGCAGGCATTTGGTCAGAGCTAACCACAGCAGGGTTAACTGCTGCAACGTGCATGGCCACATCACGAGCCAGAGCTTCGTCACCGCCGGTTAAGCCGACGATAACTGCAATGCGCATGTTGCTGTGAACATATCCGCCTACTACTGGGGCGTCAATGCTCGCCAGACGACGTGGAGAAACATTTTCGCCACATTTTTGTACCAGTGCTTCACGAGCCGCCTCCAGATCGCCAGCCATAACCGCTGCCATATCGGTCTGCTTCGCCGCAAAACTTGCATCCAGAACAGTGTTTACAAAGCCTTGGAAGCCCGTATCACGGGTTACAAAATCTGTCTCACTGTTAATTTCCACAACCACGCCGTAGCCATTCTCAGCTTTCACTGCAACCAGACCTTCAGCTGCGGTACGGCCAGCTTTCTTAGCTGCTTTCATGCCACTAGACTTGCGCAGCTCTTCGATTGCCTTATCAATATCGCCGTCAGACTCAGCCAGTGCGCGTTTGCATTCCATCATGCCTAGACCTGTGCGATCGCGCAGCTCTTTTACCAAGGACGCTGTTACCTGTGCCATTGTATTCCTCTCTAAATCATAAAATTAGTGTTTAAAAAAGGGGGCTCTGGCCCCCTTAGATGTTACATATAATAGGTTGCTACGACTACTCAGCCGCTGCTTCCTTAGATGCTGGAGCTTCTGGAGCTGCTTCAACCGCTGGAGCCGCTTCAACTACTGGCGCTGCTTCAGCTGCCGGAGCTGCTTCAACTGCTGGTGCAGCCTCTTCAGCGACTTCGACAAACTCATCTTTGTTAGACACTGCAGCAGACTGCGCCTTGCCTTCCAGTACCGCATTGGCAATAGAGGCAGCGTAGAGCTTGATCGCGCGGATTGAGTCATCGTTGCCGGGAATAACGTAGTCGACGCCATCAGGGTTGCTGTTGGTATCAACAATACCGACTACTGGAATACCCAGCTTGTTGGCTTCGTTGATAGCAATGCGCTCGTGATCAACATCGATAACGAAAAGGATGTCGGGCAAGCCGTTCATATCCTTAATACCACCGATTGAATTTTCCAGCTTGTCCTTCATGCGCGTGCGCATCAGAACTTCTTTCTTGGTCAGACGCTCAAAAGTGCCATTGGCTTCCTGAGTTTCCAAATCGCGGAAACGACGGATAGAAGCACGAATAGTCTTGTAGTTGGTCAACATACCACCCAACCAGCGATGGCTGACATAAGGCATGCCGCAACGCTCTGCTTCTTCTTTGAGGATTTTTTGTGCAGCACGCTTGGTGCCAACAAAAAGAATTTGATTGCCCTTGGCAGCTTCTACACGGAGGATTTCAAGTGCCTCATTGAAAGCCGGTACAGTTTGCTCAAGGTTAATAACGTGAACTTTGTTTCGTGAGCCAAAGATAAACTTGCTCATCTTTGGGTTCCAGAAGCGGGTTTGGTGACCGAAGTGAACACCAGCCTGCAACATATCGCGCATACTTACAGAAGACATAATTTTTCCTTTTGGGGGTTAAGCCTCCACGTACCCCAGTAGATCAACCATTCAAGCTAATAAATCGCTTTTAGGCACCCAGATCACTGTGTCGGAACGTGTGTGTCGTTTAAAAAAAGTTTAGTTACATTAACGCCTGCTGAGACATCTCACCAGACGGCGCGCTTTATACCATATTGGTTAGGCTAATTAAAGCAAAAATGATTGTGAGATTGGCTAACGGGTAAGATCATTCGCGGAGCCCAGATACAACTTTTAACCTAAGCTTTTAACCTACGCTTTACGCCAATCACCAACAGGGCCAGACCAGTGGGATAGCCATCGGGATGATAGTCGAATAAACAGCCAAATAGATAGCAGGGTGAATAGTTTGCGTATAAGGCCCAAAGGCACTCCCCGAATGGAACTTTGATGCGTACAATACCCACAATTCTTACATAGACGAAGGCCAACCATGACCATACAACTAAGATCCGCGGATGATATTGCCAAGATGCGCGTTGCAGGACGCCTAGCCGCTGAAGTCCTCGAGCTGATTGGCCAATATGTAGTCCCAGGTGTTAGCACCGAAGAACTCGACAAAATCTGTCACGACCATATAGTCGATGTGCAAAAAGGTATTCCAGCTTGCCTCGGCTATCGTGGGTTTCCGAAATCCGTCTGCACCTCAGTGAATCATGTAGTCTGTCACGGTATTCCATCAGAGAAGAAAACCCTCAAAAACGGCGACATTATCAATATTGATGTGACTGTTATTAAGGAAGGTTGGTACGGCGACACCAGCAAGATGTATACCGTTGGCGATGTCGCGCCTCATGCCCAACGTCTGATCGATATATCCCAAGAGTGCCTCTATAAAGCCATCGACATGGTCAAACCTGGGGTTCGTCTCGGCGATATAGGCCACGTTATTCAAACCCATGCTGAAGCCAACTACTACTCAGTGGTCCGCGACTACTGCGGTCACGGTATTGGCATGGAGTTCCATGAAGAGCCCCAAGTACTGCACTACGGCAAGCCTGACACCGGACTGGTTCTTGAGGAAGGCATGACCTTCACCATTGAGCCCATGGTCAACGCTGGCAAGTACAGCACCAAGATCAAGTCCGATGGCTGGACCGTCGAAACCCGCGACGGCCGGCTCTCCTCTCAGTGGGAGCACACTATGGTCGTCACCAGCACCGGCGTCGAAGTCCTGACCGCCCGCCACGAAGAACCCTACAAGAAAAACTAACCATGCATCCAAAAACCTACCTCGTGCCACTTTTCTTTGATGAGAAACGCTTTGTTGCGGATATCGAAAGTGGCGAGCCCATAGACGTATTCCGCGCCGCACTGGGCTTCGCCAACGAGCATTTCAACAAGCGCTTTAACGAGGGTGAAAATGTTCACCAGCTGGTCAATGAACGGGCCCATTTTGCCGACCTGATTCTGCGTCATGCCTGGAATCGTTTTGAGTGGGACGGGGATATCAGCCTGATCGCCGTAGGCGGCTATGGCCGTGGCGAGTTGCACCCACATTCTGATATTGATCTGCTGATCCTAATGCGCCGCGACAAGCCCCAGCGCTACCGTCAGAGCATCGAACAGTTTCTGACCTTCCTCTGGGACATCCAGCTGAAGATCGGACACAGCACCCGCAGTGTTTCCCAGTGCGTCGACGAAGCCAAGGGCGATATTACCGTGGCCACCAATCTGATGGAGACCCGCCTCCTCGCAGGTGACAAAGAGCTGCTGGACAAACTTAAAACCAAAACCGGGCCAAATAAAATATGGGCCTCAGAAAAGTTCTATCACGGCAAAATCGACGAGCAGAAAGCCCGCCACCGCAAACACGGCGACACCGAGTACAACCTTGAACCCAATATTAAAGAAGCCCCAGGGGGCCTCAGAGATATCCAGGTATTCAACTGGACGGCGAAACGCCACTTTCAAGTGCATCGCCGCTCCCTATTAATCGCCGAAGGTTTTCTCTCTGAAGAAGAATACGCCACGGTGCGCAGTGACGAAGAGTTCCTCTGGAAAGTGCGCTATGGCCTGCACCTGATCACCGACCGCCCGGAAGAGCGTCTGCTGTTTGATTATCAGCGCAAGCTGGCGGTCATGTTCGGCTATAAAGACAGCCCAGAGCGACTCGGGGTCGAGAAATTTATGCAGCGCTACTACCAGGTAGTGATGTCGGTTCGCGAGCTCAATGAAGCCTTGCTAGAATATCTCGACGAAGCCATTTACCGAAAAAACAAAGCCAAGGTTGTCATCCAAATCAATTCGCGCTTTGTGATTCGTGACAACGATATAGATACCACCGACGAATCGGTGTTTGTGGAACATCCCTCCGCCCTCCTCGAGCTCTTCGCCATCATGGGAGAAAACGACAGCATCGAAGGCATTCGCGCATCCACTATCCGTCAGATCCGACTCCATCGCAGCCTGATAGACGATTCGTTCCGTGCAAGCCCGGAAAATCGTGCCCTGTTTATGCGTATATTAAAGGCACCCTACAAGCTCTCAAACCAACTTCAGCGCATGAATCGCTTCGGCATTTTAGGGGGTTACCTGCCTGAGTTCGGCAAAATCGTCGGCCAGATGCAGCATGACCTATTCCATATCTATCCAGTTGATGTGCACACCCTTGAAGTGGTGCGCAATGTTCGCCGCCTGACTCTGCCCGACGTAGCGGCCAAGTTTCCCGTGGCCGCACATATCTATAAAAACTTCCGCAGACGGGAATTAATCGTTATAGCCGCCCTGTACCACGACATAGCCAAAGGCCGCGGCGGTGATCACTCAACTCTCGGCAAAGTCGATATCGCCAACTTTGCCGAGCGCCATGGTCTCAAACCCCAAGAGATCGAGCTGCTGACATGGCTGGTAGAAAACCATCTGCTGATGTCCACTATTTCCCAGCGCGAGGACACCTCAGATCCAGATGTAATCCACAAATTTGCCACCCATGTGGGGGACCAAATGCACCTGGATTATCTCTATGTGTTGACTGTAGCCGATATCAATGCCACCAACCCGAGACTCTGGACCGAGTGGAAAGGCTCGCTAATGCACAATCTCTACTTTGAGACCAAGCGTGCCCTGCAACTGGGAACCATAGCGCCGTCTAGTCGCGCGGCCTGGGTTCGCGAAGCCAAAGATGCGGCGCTGCGTGCGCTGCACGCCGAGAATATTGATAGCACCGAAGCCATCAGTGTGTGGCGCGATGTTGATGAAGACTTTTTCCTGCGTGAAAGCGCTGAGGACGTGGCTGAGTTCACCAAAGCTATCCTGGCTAATCAGAGTGCCAAAAAAGCGGTTATTCGCATCAGCGATGTGGGGGAAGAAATCCCCGTTGCGACACAGATTTTTGTTCACAGCAAAGACCGTGAAAATAACTTTTCGATTATTGCCGCAGCCCTAGATCGGCTCAACCTGAATATTCACGATGCCCGCCTTAACAGCAACAGCGATGGCAGCGCCTTTGATGTTTTTTATGTGCTCGACGAACAGGATCAGCCGATTGGCAACGACAATTTGCGCTGCCAGAGAATTATTCAGACCCTAGAGCAGGCCATTGCAAACTCCACAGAGATCAATACCGAGGTGCAACAGCGCACGCCGCGTCAGCTGAAAAACTTCGCCTTGAAAACCGCCGCATCCCTGCGCCATGACGTCGAAGCAAACTGTGTCATTCTTGAGATAATCACACCGGATCGTCCCGGACTGCTGGCTCATCTGACACAGATATTTGTGCGCTTTGAACTACGCGTACTGCACGCCAAGATTTCAACTCTGGGCGAGCGGGTAGAGGATATTTTCTATCTCACCGACAACAATTTCGAGCCCCTTACCGACAGTGAAGTCAGCGCCGCGCTTACCGAAACCATCCGCAGTGAATTAGATCAGCGCAATGAAGAAGAAGGCCAGGAATACAAACTGCGTAAAATGAAGACCTGGCAGTAGACACTGACAATATTGACCAAGAGTAAACGATGAATCCTAAATTAGATTTACTACACCCCTACCCCTTTGAACGCCTCAAGGCATTAATGGTCGGTATTGTGCCACCTGCGCACCTGTCGCCCATTGCCCTGTCCATCGGCGAGCCCAAGCATCAGTCACCGGGCTTTGTGAAACAGGCGCTGATAGACAACATCGATCAGATCGCTATCTATCCCACCACCAAAGGTAGCCCACAACTGCGCCAAGCTATTTCACAATGGTGCACAACGCGATTTAATCTGCCCAGTAACAGTATGGATCCAGAGCAGAATGTCTTGCCGGTCACCGGCACTCGGGAAGCGCTATTTGCCTTCACACAAGCCGTAGTCGATACCAGTGCAACAGTGATTCCTTTAGTCGTCTCACCCAATCCGTTTTACCAAATTTACGAGGGAGCTGCCCTGCTGGCTGGCGCCGAGCTGCACTTTTTAGACTGCACCTTAGGCAATGGCTTTATCCCCGACCTGAGCACCGTGGCCCCAGAAGTCTGGGAGCGTTGCCAGCTGCTACAGATCTGCACACCGGGCAATCCCACCGGTGCAGTCATGAGCATCGAACAGCTGCAACAGGCGATTAGACTCGCCGACCAGTACGACTTTATTATTGCCAGCGACGAATGCTACTCCGAAGTCTACCTCGATGAGCAGAACCCACCTCCGGGAATTTTAGAAGCCTGCGCTGCAATGGGCCGCACTGACTTCAGCCGCTGCGTGGCATTTCATAGCCTTTCAAAACGCTCAAACCTGCCTGGTCTGCGTTCCGGATTTGTTGCCGGCGATGCACGTCTGCTGAGTGACTTTTTGCGCTACCGCACCTATCACGGTTGCGCTATGTCCATGACCACTCAGGCGGCTTCAGTAGCAGCCTGGAGTGATGAGACCCATGTCATCGACAACCGCCGACAATACCGCGAGAAGTTTGCCGCAGTCACCGAGATTCTCAAGGATGTACTAACCTTTCCCGAACCTACAGCAAGTTTTTATCTGTGGCCGGAAACGCCCATTGATGACACCGAATTTGCTGCCGGTCTGTTTGCCCAGCAAAATGTCACACTGCTGCCTGGACGCTATCTGTCTCGAGATACTGACGATGGCAATCCAGGAAAAGGACGAGTGCGCATGGCACTGGTGGCTGAAACTGAGGTTTGTATAGAAGCTGCTCTGCGTATTAAACAATATGTGCAGAGCCTAGCGGACTGATAATCTAAACGTTCTAAGGGACTAGCAATGTTAAAACAGCAGCGCGCCGACTACATACTCGAAAAGCTCAAAGAAACCTATCCAGAAACCCCCATACCTCTGGATCATAAAAATAACTTTGAGCTATTAGTCGCCGTATTACTCAGCGCCCAGTGTACCGATGTCCGCGTTAATCAAGTTACCCCAGCCCTGTTTGCTCTAGCAGACAATGCCTTTGATATGCAGCATGTGCCCCTGGACAGCATCTATAAAATCGTTCGCCCCTGCGGTTTAGCCCCACAAAAATCCAGCGCCATTTCGGTGCTCTCAAAGATGCTTGTGGAGCAGTATGACGGCATAGTTCCGGATGACTGGAAGGCATTGGAATCGCTGCCGGGAGTCGGCCATAAAACCGCTGGTGTGGTGATGTCGCAAGGCTTTGGCCATCCGGCCTTTCCCGTGGACACACATATTCATCGACTGGCTCAGCGCTGGGGCTTAACCAAAGGCAAAAGCGTCACTCAGACCGAACGGGATCTAAAGAAACTTTTCCCCAAGGAAAGTTGGAATGCTCTGCATCTTCAAATTATTTTTTATGGCCGAGAATTTTGCAGCGCCAGAGGCTGCGATGGTCGCGTCTGTGAAATTTGTACAAACTGCTACCCCAACCGCAAAAATCCCTTTGTTGCCCATAAGCCTTAGCGCGAACCAGCTAAGTCGCGTCATGCAAAATAATACCTAGAGTTTGCCGAACGCCGCGGTGAACCTCTCCAACACCATGCTTCATAACAACGCGATAGTATCCCCGCGCACCAGCCGCAGGTCGATGATTAACCGCAATAATCACGGCTTCACCAAGGGCTAGATTCAGCACATGAGCGCGGCTTTGCATGCGCGGTCGCTGCTCAGTCAATACCAACTCCCCTCCGGCAAAATCCGCATCCGGGTCACTCAACATAACAATCAGCTGTAAAGGAAAGACTAAATCCCCATAAAGGTCTTGATGCAGACAATTATAATCCCCTTGCTCATAGCGAAGAATAAGAGGCGTGGGTCGCAACTGCCCCGCTTGATGACAGCAATTCAAATAGTCTTCATAGCGTTCGGGAAACTGAAAATCCTGTTTTAAATCAGCCGCCCACTGTTCCGCCACTGGCCTTAGAAAGTCATAGCTCTGGTGGCGCAGGCTGCTAAGTGTTTGTTCGAGTGGATACTTAAAATAGCGATACTGGCCACTGCCAAAGTTATAGCGCTGCATATTGATAGTTGATCGGTATAGAGCGTCTTGAGAGTAACCTTGGACAAAATTCCGACAGCTGTCTGGAGATAGAAATCCAGGTATTCGAGCAAACCCTCGAGTATTTAACGCGACACGGGTAGCCGTTGGGTCAACCAGAGAAAAGAGATTATCCATACTCCTTACTCCAGTGACCAAAGAGCGACAGCCGCATAGGCACGATAAGGCCTCCATTGTTCCGCGCTCGCCAGCAAAGTTTTTGCACTCTCAGCCTTGGCCGCACGGATTAAGCCGACATCGGTTTCTGGAAAAGCATCCTCGTCCATCCCCAAACGAATCGCCAAATAACCGCAGGTCCAGGGACCAATACCACGTAATTTAATCAATGCATCTCTTAGCTCAGGCCAGGGCATAGATAGATCCAAATCACCCACGGCAATGGCGGTTGCCAAGGTGACCAGTGTTGCCACTCGCGCCCCGGGCATACCCATATCAGTCAAGTCAGCAGCAATCACCGCCTCAGGGGTCAACTGCCCACAGCGTTCAATAAGTCGCCGCATAATCGTATTAGCTGCCGCCACAGTCACCTGCTGACCAATAATGGTGCGCAGACAGAGCTCAAAGGGATCCCAGCAGCCCAGCGGCCTAAAGCCGACAGTCTTTTCCAGCATAGGCAGATGAGACAATAGCCGCTGATAGATCGCCTTAGTGCAGAGCTGCGGTCGAAAAATCCGTGACACCCGCGCAACCGCATCATCCAGCTGATCATCAGGCAGATCGGTGCTTATCTGTAACAATCCCCTCGGCTCGCTATAGCTAACTCTGACTAAGCTATCTCGATACACCCGCTGATAGTGGTTGTTCTCGACAGATTCGAACTCAGGCACCAGGCGAAATGAAAGGTACTGTAGCAGCTGTTGCCAGGGAAAAGGTTGCACCACCTGTAACTCAATCATCGGCAAGCGCTCTGCGTTCCAGATCTATCAGCGATCGCTTTCGCGCCAACCCCCACTTATAACCTGCCAAACTGCCATCGCCCCGAATCACCCGGTGGCAGGGAATCGTAATAGCGATTTTATTATTGGCACAGGCACTGGCCACGGCGCGCACCGCTTTGGGTTTGCCTATACCATTGGCCACCTCGGTGTAAGACTGCAAGGTGCCTGAGGGAATGCTCACCAAATAGTCCCAGACCATGCATTGAAAAGCAGTGCCGCGGATATCCATGGGTAGATCCAACACTCGAACCTTACCCTGTAAAAATTCATTAAGCTGCCCAATCCATTGATCAAATAAAGGCTGAGACTCAAGTGGCATAGGTTGAAAGCTAGCCTTCGGATACTCCAATTGAAGCTGAACCAGTAACTTATCATCAGCATCATCAAACTGTAAAAAACAGATGCCACGATCGGTGGCGCCGATCATCACGCGGCCAAGACCGGTCTCCCCAGCAGCATAAGATATCAGCTCATCGGCCCCGCCCTTGCGGTATGTGCCTGGGGTCATGCCCATATGGGTGTCGATCTTTTCATAGAGTCGTGAGCTCGATTCATAGCCAGAGGAGTGCATTGCGCCAGTGATAGTATCAGCATCGCTGCCGTCCGCTTTTAAACTACTTTTAAACAGCCTGATCCGACAGCCATCCTGATATCTTTTCGGTGACATACCAATAGTTGCGGTAAAGCTGCGCTGGAAATAACTTGGGCTCATCCCTGCCTGCTCGGCCAACAGGGCTAGAGTCAGGCGCTGTTGATAGTGCTCCTCAATATAGCGACACATATCGTGCATCAGACTCTTTATGGCGTCTCGGTCTGTATCTGGCCGACAGCGTTTGCAGGCCCGCAAGCCATCCTCCCGGGCGGCTTCTTGGGAAGCATAAAAACGGACATTCTTGCGCAATGGGGTTCGAGC